>CAYNSL010000035.1:25951-26269 GCA_964399755.1 uncultured Chitinophaga sp.
GCCACGAAAGACACGGAAATACACGAAATCGTTTCCCGGAGATTTTGGGACGCGAGCTCAATTCCCGATAAAATCGGCCACGAAAAAATTGGGCCACGAAAGACACGGAAATACACGAAATCGTTTCCCGGAGATTTTGGGACGCGATCGCAATTCCGGATATAATTGGCCACGAAAAACACGGAAACACACGAAATTTTTTCCCGGAGATTTTGGGACATGATCGCAATTCCGGGTAAGGACAAATATTCATTATTCACCCCTGTTACACGGTATTGCGCGGATCCTTTGTGTCCTTTCGTGTCCTTTCGTGTTTTT
>CAYNSL010000036.1:0-258 GCA_964399755.1 uncultured Chitinophaga sp.
TTAAACAAATTTCCCAATTCCGAAATTCCAAAATTCTACTTTAATATGCTTCTGCTGATCACGATCCGCTGCGCTTCACTTGTCCCCTCGCATATCTGCTGATCTTCGCGTCGCGCATCAGCCGCTTTACAGGAAATTTAATTACCCTTATCAAACAGTACCGGTCATAAGTTCTCTATAAATACTTTAGGGCCTGTTGCGCTTTAAACAAATTTCCCAATTCCGAAATTCCAAAATTCTACTTTAATATGCTTCTGC
>CAYNSL010000036.1:358-26209 GCA_964399755.1 uncultured Chitinophaga sp.
TGATCACGATCCGCTGCACTTCACTTGTCCCCTCGTATATCTGCGTGATCTTCGCGTCGCGCATCAGCCGCTCCACATGGTATTCCTTTACAAACCCGTAACCGCCGTGCACCTGCACCGCTTCCACGGTGGTCCACATCGCCGTTTCGGAGGCAAAGACCTTGGCCATGGAGGAACTGAGTGTGTAATCGTGATTGTTGTCTTTCTCCCAGGCCGCTTTCAGGCAAAGCAGGCGCGCCGCTTCGATCCGGGTGGCCATATCGGCCAGTTTAAACGCGATGGCCTGGTGATTCATGATCTCGGTACCGAAGGCCTTTCTTGTTTTGGAATATTCCCTGGCCAGTTCATAGGCGCCGCTGGCGATACCCAATGCCTGCGAAGCGATCCCGATACGACCGCCGGCCAGTGTTTTCATCGCGAACTTAAAGCCAAAGCCATCCTCCCCGACGCGGTTCGCCTTGGGTACTTTCACGTCATTGAACATCACGGTATGCGTATCGCTGCCGCGGATACCCAGTTTATTTTCCTTGGCCGCCACCACTACACCGGGCCAGTTCTTTTCCACGATCAGGGTATTGATCCCGCGTGAGCCTTTTGAAGGATCGGTTTGCGCCATCACGAGGTATACCGAAGCGGTGCCGCCGTTGGTGATCCAGTTCTTGGTGCCGTTGAGCAGGTAATAATCACCCATGTCTTCGGCTGTGGTTCGCTGCGAGGTGGCGTCGCTTCCCGCTTCGGGTTCGCTGAGCATGAAGGCGCCGATATAGAGTTCGCCGTCTTTCTGACCCTGGGCCAGTGGCGTCAGGTATTTTTGTTTCTGCTCTTCCGTTCCGAATTCCTGCAGCCCGTAACAAACCAGGCTGTTGTTCACGCTCATCACCACGCTTACGCTGGCGTCTATCTTGCTGATCTCTTCCATGGCCAGCACATAACTGATCGTGTCCATGCCGGCGCCGCCATACGCGGGATTCACCATCATACCCAAAAAACCGAGCTCGGCCAGTTTCATCACCTGTTCGCGGGGAAAGATCTGTTTTTCGTCCCTTTCTATCACGCCGGGCAGACACTCGTGCTGCGCGAAATCCCGGGCGGCTTTCTGAATCATCAATTGCTCTTCAGTGAACGCAAATAGCATATGGCATTTATTAAGGTGCCGCAAAGATAAGACCTGCGGGGCAAGCGGCGGAACCTGGAAACGGGTGAACGCTGTGGGAAAGCAGGTAAGGCTGATGATGCTTTTTGACCTACCTTTGCAGCCGGAAAACGCAGTTTATGAAAAAGATCCATATTGTCCTGCTGGTACTGATCGCCGGTTCCATCGGCGTCCTGCTCAGCTTCCTGAAAACGGCCAGCACCTATGATACCGTGGCCACGGCCATGGCCAAGCCCGGGAAATTCGTACACCTGATGGCCCGGATCGACCGGTCGCAGCCCATTGAATACGACGCCGTGAAAAATCCCAATTACCTGAGCTTTACCGCGGTGGATACCACGGGCCAGTCGGTGAAAGTTGTGTACCACAGCGCCAAACCCGATAACCTCGAAATGAGCGATAAACTGGTATTGAAGGGAAAATACATGGACGGACTTTTTGACTGCAAGGATATTCAAACCAAGTGCCCCTCCAAATACAAAGATGATATGAAGGCCGCGGAAAAAAATATCAGGGAAGAAACCCAGACCGCCCCGGCCGATAACAATACTACAGCACCTAAATAACACTTTACGGGCATGGACTATATCGGCGAGCATCGTTTACCCGGCCAGCTGGGACATTTTTTTATCGTCCTTTCCCTGGTGGCTTCGCTGGTCGCCACGTTCGCATATTTTAAATCAACCCGTTCCGGTCTTGCCGGCCATACCGATTACTGGAAAAAACTGGCGCGTTACGCCTTTCTTACTGAAACGGTTTCTGTTTTTGCCATTTTCGGCATTCTTTTCTACATCATCCATAATCATCTCTTCGAATACAAATACGCCTGGCAGCACAGCAGCCGCTCGCTGGAATTCAAATACCTGCTGGCCTGTTTCTGGGAAGGACAGGAAGGAAGTTTCCTGCTCTGGAGCATCTGGCATTGCATACTGGGGCTGGTGCTGATGAAGACGGCGAAAAAATGGGAAGCGCCGGTCATGACGGTATTGAGCTTCGCCCAGTTCTGCCTGGCCACGATGATCGCCGGCCTGTACATCTTTGGCTGGAAAATGGGGTCCAACCCTTTTATTTTATTGCGGGATTCCGGCGTACTCGATAATGCTGTCGGGCTGCATATCAATGGCGATGTGAACCAGGGTCTGCTCCCCGATTACATGTCTTTCATCAAAGACGGCAACGACCTGAACCCCTTATTGCAGAATTACTGGATGGTGATCCATCCTCCCGTGCTCTTCCTCGGTTTCGCTTCGACCATCGTACCCTTTGCCTTTTCGATGGCGGGGCTTTGGAAAAAAGATTACGGCAACTGGACCAAACCCGCGCTGCCCTGGGCATTATTCTCCGCCATCTTCCTCGGCGTGGGCATCATGATGGGCGGGATGTGGGCCTATGAATCACTGACCTTTGGCGGGTACTGGGCCTGGGACCCGGTTGAAAACGCGTCACTCGTTCCGTGGATGGTGCTGGTAGCGGGTATACACACCCTGCTGATCTATAAACATTCGGGGCATTCGCTGCGGGCCACGCATCTTTTCTTCATCCTCAGTTTCTCCTTTATACTTTATTCCACCTTTCTTACCCGCAGCGGGATACTGGGCGAAACCTCCGTGCACGCATTTACGGATCTCGGGATGAACTGGCAGTTGCTGGCCTTCCTGCTGGTTTTCGTGGTGCCATCGCTTTATTTTTTCCTGCGCAGGTACCGGGAAATTCCCGCTATGGCCAAAGAAGAGAGCGGAACATCGCGGGAGTTCTGGATGTTTATCGGTTCCCTTGTATTTTTTCTCTCGGCGCTGGTGATCATCGGCAAGACATCACTGCCGGTTTTCAATAAAATTTTCGGGACAAAGATCGCGCCGCCCGAAGACCCCGAATTCGCGTACAATAGTATTCAGGTATACGTGGCCGTTATTATCGGCCTGCTCACGGCCGTTTCGCAGTACCTCAAATACAAGGAAACCAGCGGGTCGTTTTTCCTGAAAAAGATCGGGATCCCCACCGGGATCGCCGCGCTGGCCGCCACCGCCATCCTGCTCTTCGGGAATATCAATTATGTACGCAAAGGTCCCGCCTTCCAGGCTTCGATCTGGCTGGCCGTGGCCTGCAGCGTGTATGCGATCATCGCCAACGGCGCGTATATCTGGCTGGGTGTAAAAGGAAAATTGCGGCTGTCGGGCGGCTCGATCGCGCACCTGGGTTTTGGCATGGTATTGCTCGGGATACTGATCTCCTCTTCCAAAAAAGAAGTGTTATCGAATAATGTAAACGGCATCCCCGCCCCGCTGGGTCCCAGCGAAGACCCGCGGGAAAACCTCACCCTGGTACAGGGACTTACGGTAGATATGGGAAAATATTCGCTGACCTATGAAAGCGATTCGGCCCACCCGAAAAAACAACTCTGGTTTTACAAGATCCGCTTCAAAAGCAAAGACGGGAAAGAAGAATTCGTTTTGCGCCCCAATGCCTTTGTGAATTATAAAGGCAACGAAGGACTGATGGCCAACCCCTCTTCCAAACATTACTGGGACCACGATGTATTCACCTATATCACTTCATTACCCAATCCCGATAAAAAAGCGGATACGGCCTCCCTCCTCCCGCACGCGCTCAAACCCGGCGATTCACTGTTCTATTCGGCCGGATTCATGGTGTTGCAGGATGTGAAGAAAAGAGACAGCCTGCCCGAGGAATTATTTGGCAAAGACGGGGAGTTATATGAAGCGCCCATTAAGATCTTCTCAAAAACCGGGTCCATCTTTTCCGTCACTTCCCGGCTGGCTTTTGTAAAGGGCAGTATGCTGGCCATCCCCGATACCATTACCGCCGAAGGGCTGGTGCTGCAACTGCAAAAAGTAAATCCCGATAAAAGCATTCAGCTTGGCGTCAAGGAATCCGGCGCGCTGATGAAATACGTCACACTGAAAGCATACAAATTTCCATTTATCAACCTGCTCTGGGCGGGTGTGCTCGTGACGGCGCTCGGCATCACGATCAGTATGGTGCACCGCATCCGCCTCAACCGTGTAAGCGATCCGCGCGTCTGATTTTAGCTTTTTGGCAACATCCCGCTGGGTAGTTTTACGTTCTGTTTCCTGATTACAAGGGTTGTTTTAGCTTTGTATGGTAAAATCATGTCCCTGCGGCAAACATATGTCCCCGGTATCGCGCTGCTCCTGTTCCTGTGTGCCGGCACAACGGCGACGGCACAGCAGGATACCTTAACCGCGGCGGTGGATTCATCAGCCTATGCGCTTAAATACATGAAGGAACAGCGGCAGAAATGGGGGCCGAACGACACCATCGTCGTGCCCGCCATCTGGTACCACGGCGAGATCGTCAATTACAAAGAAATGGATATGGCCTGGGTGGGTAATATGTCGCCCGACAAACTGGCCAAATACATCGCGGAATGGAACCGGCTGCGCAACGCGGTCTATGTAACCTATCCCTATGCCCGGATCGCGGGGGCTACCATCAATGAAATCAATGCGAAACTTGTGAATGTGAGCGCCAAAAAGGAAAGAAAGGCCATCATCAAATCGCGCGAAAAAGAACTGCGGCAGCAATTCTCGGAACCCCTCACCAATCTCTCCGTATACCAGGGCAAGATCCTGATGAAACTGATCAACCGGCAAACGGGGAATAACTGTTACGAGATCATCAAGGAATATAAGGGCGGTTTCAACGCCCGCTTTTACCAGACCGTAGCCTGGTTTGTGGGCGGTAACCTGAAACAGGACTGGGACCTGAAAGAAAACAAGCTCGACCGCCAGATCGAAAGCATCGTGAAGGAGATCGACGGGACATGGTATAATAATCCATACAGGAGGGAGTAATGATAAATTTTGAAGGATAAATGTTAGATGCTGAATTTTAAATGCTAAATTTTAAATGTTACATGATAAATAGGGAGCGGTGTTATAAATAAATGATTATTTTATAGCCTGGTTCCAGGAAATAAAATGGCCAGTTGAAGTTGCGGTCAATAAGCAACCAGCAATAAGTAACAAGCAATAAGCAACAAGCAATAAGCAATAAGCAACAAGCAACCAGTAACCAGCAAAAACATGAAACTAGACTTATTAGCCTTTGGCGTTCACCCCGATGATGTGGAACTGGGTTGTTCCGGTACGATCATCAACGAGATCCGGAACGGAAAGAAAGTGGGTATCGTGGACATGACCCAGGGGGAACTGGGCACCCGCGGCTCGATCGAATCACGGTATGAAGAATCGGCCCGGGCCGCCAAGATACTCGGTGTTGACATACGCGAGAACCTGAAACTGCGCGATGGTTTTTTCGAAAACAACGAGGAAAGCAAACTGAAAATGATCAGCGTGATCCGGAAATACCGCCCCGAGATCGTAATCGGTAACGTGTTGCACGACCGGCACCCCGATCATGGCCGCGCCGGAAAACTGATTGCCGAAGCCAGTTTCCTGGCCGGGTTGTCAAAGATCCGGACCACCGATGAAAACGGGAAGGAACAGACACGCTGGCGCCCCGCCTATGTATTACATTATATCCAGGACTGGTACCACGAACCCGACCTGCTGGTGGATATCAGCGATGTGTTTGATCAAAGGATGAAATCCATCGAAGCTTATTCCACGCAGTTCTATGCGGGCGAGAACAGGGACGAAGGACCCCAGACCTATATCTCCACACCCGATTTTCTCGAAAGCGTGATCGCGCGGGCGCGGATGTTCGGCAAAAGGATCGGGGTAAAATATGCGGAAGGATTCATCTGCGAAAAGAAGATCGGCATCCGCAATCTCGACGCCCTGGTGCAGGTAGAAACCTGAGGATTTGTTAATATTCGCTTCAAACACAGCCCATAGCTCCTAACAGGTTGACCGGTATCAATACGCGGTTAAACAATCTGACCCGTATCGGCATTAAAACCTACCTTTGCGTCTTCATTCTGTCTATACATGAAAATCCCGAAATTCTCACCAGCATCCATTTCCTTTCACAGTGAATTAAAGAAAAGGATCAGCGACTATTTCGCCCAGTCCGGAACGGCATCGACGGGCAATTACAAATTATATATAAAGGCAATCCTGCTGGTTACAGCGTTTTTCGCCACCTATATCCACCTCGTCTTCTTCACCCCCGCCCCCTTCTGGGCCCTGGCCGAATGCATCCTGTTCGGCGGGCTTACCTCGGCGATCGGGTTCAACGTGATGCACGACGGCATGCACGGCAGTTTCAGCCGTTACAAATGGGTCAATAAACTCGCGGGGCTTTCACTGAATTTTCTCGGCGCGAATAATTTTATGTGGAAGACCAAGCACAATATCATCCATCACACGTATACGAATATCACCGGCATAGACGACGATATCGAGGCAGGGCCGCTGCTCCGGCTCAGCGATACGCAGAAATACTACCGGATGCACCGTTACCAGCACTGGTATTTCTGGGCCGCTTATTCCCTGCTCTACCTCTGGTGGGTTTTCTTTTCCGACTACAAAAAATATTTTACCCGCCACATCGGCCCCACCCCGCTGAAAAAAATGACCCCGGCCGATCATTTGTCATTCTGGGGTTTTAAAATACTTTATGTTTTCCTTTTTGTGGTCCTGCCCATCTATATGATCGGTTTCGGACCCTGGCTGATCGGCTTCCTGAGCTTCGCGCTCTTTACCGGGTTTGTGCTGAGTATTGTTTTCCAGCTGGCGCATACGGTGGAGCATACCCATTTCCCGCAAGCCGATGCCGGCACGGGCAAAATGGAGGACGAATGGGCGATCCACCAGTTGCGGACCACCGCCAATTTCGCCACGCGGAACAAGTTCATTTCCTGGTGGGTGGGCGGACTGAATTTCCAGATCGAGCACCATCTTTTTCCCCGGATTTCGCACGTGCACTATCCCGCCATCAGCAAGATCATTAAAAAAGCCTGCCAGGACTTTGGCGTACCCTATATCGAGTACCCGAAGATGCGGCTGGCCGTGGTATCGCATGTGAATTATCTCCGCTCGCTGAGCCGAAAATAAGGGGCCGGTCCTGCGTACACCTGCTTATCCACATCTTTATTTATGATTTTGCCGCTACGGGAAAGCCGTTTAACTTGCACGGCTTTTCAATGCAGTAAGTATGATGGACCTCACCAATTATGATCCGAACAGTGTTGGCAACCCCAATAACAATATTTTCGGTTTACCCACCAACGAACACGATTCGCGGCTCGTTATCCTGCCCATTCCCTGGGAAGTAACCGTGAGCTATGCCGCGGGCACGGCGCGCGCCCCGGATGCCATCCTGAAGGCCAGCCTGCAGGTGGATCTTTTTGATCCCGAAATGCCCGATGCCTGGAAACAGGGATTCTATATGCGCATGCCCGACAAAAAGATCCTGATGAAAAGCGATTACCTGCGCAAGGAAGCCGAGCTGTATATCGATTATATTTCAAAGGGAGAAGACGTGGACGCCAACCAGTTCATGTGCAAGACCCTGAAAGAAGTGAACGAAGGCGGCACTTTTCTCAACAACTGGGTGTACGAACAGACGCGCATGCTGCTTGAAAAAAACAAGCTGGTGGGACTGCTTGGCGGCGATCACAGCACGCCGCTGGGATACATGAAGGCCATCGCCGCGAAATACGGCGATTTCGGTATCCTGCAGGTGGACGCACACTGCGACCTGCGCGATTCCTATGAAGGATTCATTTATTCACATGCCAGCATCATGTACAATGCCCTTAAAGAAATACCGGCGCTCAAACGACTGGTGCAGGTGGGTATCCGCGATTACAGTGAAAGCGAATGGGATTATGTAAAAAACAGCGGCCAGCGCGTCATCACTTATTTCAACCGCGATATCCGCAACCGCATGTTCGAAGGGGAAACCTGGAAAGACATCACCACCGAAATCGTGAGCCAGTTACCCGATAAAGTGTTTATCAGTTTTGACATCGACGGGCTCGACCGCAAACTCTGCCCCTTTACCGGCACACCGGTACCGGGCGGGTTTGAACTGGAACAGGTGTTCTATCTCTTCAGCAAACTGCGCCAGAGCGGTAAAACCATCGTCGGATTCGACCTCAACGAAGTGGGCATCGGCGGCGATACCGATTGGGACGCCAATGTAGGCGCCCGTGCGCTTTTCAAACTGTGTAATCTGCTGGTGGCAAGCAACAGCTAAATGCGACAATCGTATCAACTGATCATCAGGGACAGGAATGTGTACCGGTACCGGCAACTGGCCTCTTTCCTGTTCGGGATCAATGCTGCCATTTTCCTGATGTTCGCGCTTCGTTCGGATTCCGTCTCCGGTAAGATCATCCTTTGTACCGTTTCTTTTATCATGGTCGCGTATGCCTTTTACAACTGGAAGTATAAAACAAACAAAGAGAAATCCTATATCGCCGTCTATTTGCTGGCCGCTGCGGTTTGGGCACTCGAAACGCCATTCTGGTATTTCTCCGTTGTACTGTTGCTGCTGCTGATCCTGCAATACCGGATGGAAAAGGATTTTATTATCACATTTAATAATGAAGATATTGTACTCACCAGTTTTCCCGCGCGCCGATATGCCTGGCCGGATTTCAACAATATCGTGCTGCGCGACGGCCTGCTGACGATGGACTTTAAAAACAACCGGGTCATGCAGGTCGAGCCCGACTGGAACAACACAACCGGTTTACCTGGTAACGAAACCTGGGACGCCGGCGAAGCTTATCCCGATATTGAAAAAGAATTTAACGAGTTTTGCAAACAAAGACTGACTCAACCAGGATGATGATTCACCCATTGACCCATTTGACTTATATGACTAATATGACTTATTTGACTTATTTGACCACATGAACTCCCCCTTCCTACTATATTCCGATGGCAAAGGCAGGATCTTTGAAGATCTTTCACTCTATGCCACCGGCCGCAGCGGATGGGACGCCCTGCCCGTACCCGGCGACCAGTGGATCGAATTACCCGATGGCGGCTCGCTGTATGAGCTTCCCGGCCGGCGCGGGATCGGCATCGATGTGAAGACCGGGGAAATGCGGTTATGTGAAAAAGGCTGGGCCGTGGCGGCATTTATCCCGCCCGCGCATACCGGTTATTATCTCGCGGCCTATGAAACCGCGCCGGGCGCGCCCACGCTCCCCCTTTTTTGTTATACGGCCGCGGGCTGGCATCACAACAAGTTCTTTGTGCCTGCCACCCGTATCGAATCAGATATCCGGCAGGATTGCGCGGGCTACGACGCGAAGCAGGTGGAAGCGGGAGCAAAGGCATTGCTCCTCCATTACCCGCATAACCGGCTTGTGCAGCACCTGATGAACAATTGCGCGCTCACCTATCATTGCCCCGCCGCGCGGAATTTCGCGCTGGGCCGCTGGGAATGCCCCGTACCCGCTTCACCTGCCTGCAATGCCAATTGTGTAGGCTGTATTTCACTGCAACCGGATGAAGAGCCGATCGTATCCACGCAGGACCGGCTAACGTTTAAGCCCACACCGGAAGAGATCGTGGAATTCACCGTTCCGCATCTGGAAACGGCGCCCTACCCCATTATCAGTTTCGGGCAGGGTTGCGAAGGCGAACCCCTGCTGATGTGGGAAACCATCCGTGAAGCCATCACTGAGATAAGGAAACATACATCGAAAGGAAGCATTAATATCAACACCAACGGATCAGATCCCGAAGCCGTCAGGAAATTATGTGAAGCGGGGCTCGATTCGATCCGCGTGAGCACGAATTCGGCGCGCCGGGAGATCTATATGCCTTATTACCGGCCTAACAATTACGATTTCGACGATATCGTGGAAAGCCTGAAAGTAGTTACTGATTCCGGCGGCTGGACTTCCATCAATTATTTTGTATTTCCCGGCATGACGGACAACGTGGCCGAATACGAAGCACTGCGGAAACTGGTACGGGAAACCGGTTTGAAAATGATCCAGTGGCGCAATTTCAATATCGACCCCGACTGGTATCTTGGCAAGATCGGGGTGACCGATACGGGAGAATCCCTCGGCGTAAAGCAATTACAGGAACTGATCCGGGAAGAATTCCCGCAGCTGAAATACGGCTACTTCAACCCGCCCATCGAACGCATCAAAGGAAGGTTTGAATCAGACTTTGCACATTACTGACAGCAGATGCCCGATCCAGGAAGAAAAAATATTGCAACCGGAGCCGTGCTGGCCGTGCTGGCCGCATTGATCTGGTCGGGAAATTTTATCGTGGCGCGCGATGTGAACAAAGCCATCCCGCCCATCGGGCTTAATTTTTACCGCTGGCTTACGGCTTCCCTTATTATGCTTCCCTTTGCCCTGAAAAAATTCGCCGGGGAATGGAAGGCGGTCAGGCAATCCTGGCATTACCTGTTCTGGATATCGCTGACCGGGGTATCGCTCTTTAATACTTTTGTTTATGCCGGCGCGCATTATACTTCCGCCATCAACCTGGCCCTGATCGGTACCACGACATCGCCTGTCATCTCGATCATCCTCGCTCGGATTTTCCTGAAAGAAAAGATCGGCTTCCGGAAAATCGCGGGCCTGCTGCTTTGCGTCACCGGCGTGCTGTTTCTTTTATCAAAGGGAAAATGGCAAAACCTGCGTGAATTGGAATTCGGCAGCGGTGATCTCTGGATGCTGGCCGCGGCTTTCTGTTTCGCCGTGTACAACGTAATGGCGAAGAAAAAACCGGCCGCCATCTCTTCCTTTAATTTCCTGTTCACCATTTTCAGTTTCGGCACCCTGCTGTTGCTTCCCTTTTTTATCATGGAATGGAACCGTTCGCCCGCCGTGCACTGGAACAGCCATCTTGTTTTTTCGGTGCTCTATCTCGGCGCCGGCGCTTCGGTGATCTGCTTTTTTATCTGGAATATCGCCATCCGCAACCTGGGGGCCGGCCGCACCGCGCTCTTTGGCAACCTGATCCCCGTTTTCAGCAGCCTCGAAGCCGTGCTGCTGCTGCATGAAGAATTTTCATCCGTGCATATTGTCAGTATGCTGCTGGTTATTACAGGCGTGCTGCTGGCCAACTGGCGGCTGGCTGGCAACCGGTAAGCAGCAATCATAGTATTACTGGCAATCCAGCCCTTCGATCTTTACCACTTCGATCAGTTTTTTACAATCTTTATCCGCATAAACATATTTCAGTCCCACGATGACAAATTTCGAGATACAGAAATCATCCCCGCCCAGGCAATTCCAGCGGTCGTAGAGTTCCACTTTCATGAATTGTCCCGCCCTGTTATGCTGGGGATTCTTCCCGAAATTTTTATCGAACTCTTCGAAATAGCGGAGGCTGTCGCTCAGGTTCTCCACGTTTTGGTTAGGGGCGCAGGCGATCTCCGTATGGGCGTTCATCACTTTTACGCACTGCGCATTCCGGTAAAAATTATATACGGTGCCGGCGCTGTCCCGGAACCAGGTGGAGAATTCCGCCTTCCCGTATCGCCGCAGGGAATCGAGGTACCGCTGCCGGGCCCGGTACGCTTCACTGTTCCGGTATTGATCCCAATCGATGGCGGGAATATCCAGTTCCAATACATAATCGTATCCGTCTTCCTCCTTCGCTTTATCTTTTGGTTTAGGCGCTTTGTCACCGCCCCGTTTATTCAGCAGCTTAAGGGTGGCCGGTTTCACGGTAATCAGTAAGGTAAGCGGGGCATTCATCCGGTTGCTGCAATGGATCAGGTATTGCCCGTTGTTTTGTTTGCTGGCCCCGAAATGACTTAATACTCTTTCCTGTTCTTCGGGCAGCACCCACAGTGTATTCATCAGGGGATCAAAAGCGCCCACGCGGGTTTTCTCTCCCCCCGCTATATGCGTTTCCCCGGCATTCCCCGATTTTAATTTTTTCAACAAACTGCTGAGGGCCGCGTCTGAAGCGATACCCGCAAGGGCGTCCCGCAGCTTGCGGAGCCCTGCCGGTGTATAGTTTTTGTCCAATTCATCACAGGCCGCAATTCCATTACTGATCTTGTCCTGCGCATTTTTAGATATCTCCGTCCCTGTTCCGTTTTGCATCATGACGAGACCATTCCGGATTACATCGGTATGTACGTTTTCCTGCAGGGAAGGATCATTCACATGAGCGGCAGCGGTTTCATAGGCGGCCAAAGCCGCCTGCCCGGATCCGGTGCCGGGGCGAAATCCCGGCAGGAAGCGAAGCAGGTAATCGACCGTCCATTTGCTGTCTTCCAGTTCATCCGCCCCATTGCAATTCGGAATATTATCAATGGCTTTTTGAGCGATATCCTTATAATCCGGGTGCTCATTTCCGAGACCCTGCACATAATGTTCCAGGTCCTTTTTGATTCCTTCCGCCCAGCGGTTGAATTCCTCACAGGTGGTCAGCGCTTTCTTCTGCGCCTGCAACGGGCCGGCCAGATCGATGGAAGGATAGAGTGTAGCGCTGATATTAAATTCACCGGGCCTGACACCGGTAATGGTGCGGTTGGCGGTCCAGTCAGTTGCGGAACGACCGCTTCCTGCCGGAAACCGGAGCACCTGGATATTTCCGCCCGATAATTCGATGATGCCGGGTGTCAGGTTCTTCAGGTCCAGGCTCATAACGGGTATCTGCATGGCTTCTGCAGAGTCGAGTTCTGTAATTTTCGGGTCGATGGTAACGGTCAGCGCGGCGGTCTGACCTTTGCGCAGGTTGGTGCCGGAACTGCTGAGCGAAAGAGCGGCCAGCCTGGTTTTTACCTGGTCTGTGTGGTTGCCGGATTGCCGGGTGATAGTGATAGCGCCGGGCTGAACACCCGCAGGCAATGCCAGCACCGTTTGCGTGGGTGATTGGGCGAGTACCACGGCGGCTGTTTTATTACCGGTTCCGTCCTGTATAAAAAATTGATCGGAGGGCTGAAAAAGCGTCCTTGTATTGTTAGCGGCATAGACGGGGATATTGCCGTTGGTGAGAAAAACCTGCTGGTCGGTAAAGACCGGGGGCTGGTCCGCAGCGAGATTCCCCGTGGCGGGCGCGGGGGGTAATACGGGGTTTCTCAGGACGACCGTCGCATCCTTTCCTCCCGGCGGGCCCGTGCATACCAGTTCCTGCGCCCGGGTGGAACCGGCGGGCAGAGAGAGGCGAAAGGCATTTCTCCCTTCGCGGAAAGGTATAACGGTTCCGGCTAAGCGAAGTACCTGGTTCCTGAGCAATGCCTCGTTTCTGTCTTTTTCATTTTTGGTTTCTCCCGCGGGCGTGGCGATCACGGTGCCGCTGATCGTAACGGTGCCCGTCCCGGCCGCGCTGAGATCGCCGGGCAGAATGACCGTTAACCGTCCGGGTGGTGAATTGAACTGTATGGTACGGTAGTCATTTTCGCCGGATACGGTTCCGGTAACGTACGCTGTCTGGGCCCAGGTTATTGATGCGGGTACAAGCAGGAATAAAGAGAGCACAGAAAGCAGGAGATTTTTTCTCATGTCTGTGCTTTTGCTAAATTTAAAGATTATCCCGCATTCCTGAAAAATTAATACGAAGCCGCTTGCCAGCAAAACCGAAACATGTCCTCCCGCTCATTGTGCTCGCGCAGTTTGCAGGCACCTCCCTCTGGTTTACGGGAAATGCGGTCTTGCCCGAATTAAAAAAAGCGCTGGACCTTGATCAGTACGCGATCAGCCTGGTTACAGCCGCGGTGATGATCGGTTTTGTCGCGGGTACCCTTGTATTCGCCATATTCTCGCTGGCAGACCGTTTCTCCCCTGTTCGTTTGTTTTTCATTTGTTCATGCTGCGGGGCGATTTGCAACCTGCTGGTCGCCTGGCTGGCCCATGACGGCGCCACGCTTTTCCTGTTCCGCTTCCTGACCGGTTTTTTTCTCGCAGGCATTTACCCGGTGGGCATGAAGATAGCGGCTGACTGGTTTGAAAAGGGACTGGGGCATGCCATGGGCTTTTTGCTCGGCGCCCTCGTACTGGGTACGGCATTCCCGCATTTATTGAAGAACCGCGATTTTGATTTACCCTGGAAAACAATTTTATACTGCACTTCCGCTTTCGCGTTTGCCGGCGGCTTATTGCTCTACTTTTTTGTGGGAGATGGTCCCTATCGTAAAAGAGCGGGCCGTTTCCGCTGGGACGCCATTCCCCGCATCTTCCGCTCGCTTCGATGGAGACAAACGGCATCCGGCTATTTCGGACACATGTGGGAGCTCTATACTTTTTGGGGATTCATTCCGGTGATCATATCGCTGTATGCGGAAAAAAACGCGATCACGCTCAATATCCCCCTGCTGAGTTTTCTTGTGATCGGCAGCGGCAGCCTGAGCTGCATCGCCGGCGGTTATGTGTCGCGCACCGCGGGAAGCGCGAAGGTGGCGACCATTTCGCTGTTGATTTCAGGTCTTTGCTGCCTGCTCTCCCCATTAATTTTTTCTTTCCCGCTTTATTTATTCCTGGGCATGATTTTTACCTGGGGCATGACCGTTGTTCCGGATTCTCCGCAATTTTCATCCCTGGTGGCGCAATACGCGCCTGATGATTTAAGGGGAACCGCGCTGACGATCTATAATTCTATCGGCTTTACGATCTCCACCATTAGTTTATGGGTCATCGACCGGGTATTCCATTCAACCGGTTTTATGGGTGGAGCCAATACTTTTATCCTGCTGGGTGCAGGCGCTATCGCGGGTTTGCCCCCGATGTTCCGCCTGCTGAAGAGGGAGAAAAAATAAATCATTTCTTCGCGGGCAGGCCGCAGGCCGGGGGCTGACCACCCCTTGCTGTAACATGAATCTGGTGAATACAATTTCCCACCGATGCATTTCCCTTACCCTGCTGTTTTCCCCCGACCGGCGCATTGTATCCGGTACCGGTCGCAGATTCGCAAAGTATCTTCCCGATCGGCTCGGGAAAATATCCCGGGAATTCGGTTACACCGGCAAGGTTGTCGTACCGCATGACGCAATTGATATTTCCGCTTCTTAACCCGCCGTAGTTCGGGAGATCGTATTCTTCGGCGGCAGGTTTCCCGGAATTTACCGGCTTCTCCCCGTGATGACAGACATTACAACCGTGCAGCAATTCGTGCGCCACCACCTGCCGTATCTTGTCGCCTGGATCCAGTTTACTGGTTTGCGCTTTCGGGGTGCCCTTGAAACGTTCCTCCACCGCTTTATTGATCTTTTCGATATCTGTCCTGACTTTTTCAATATTCACCCGGATCTCATACTCCCAGTTTGGCGGCGAGGGTCGTTCTCTCTTATTAATATTTAAAGCGATCCCCTGGTTTTCGCTGCCATCCCGGCCCACGGCTTTTCCATCGATCAGTTTGAGACCCCATTGTTCGATGACGTTCTTCGCATTGGTATAATTAAAGTTGATCCAGCGGCGGGGGATCTTCGAATCACCAATGGGGTCGCTGACATATTGCTCCCCGTTCAGGAGAAAAGTTTCAAGACCGGAAATGCTTTCAAAGAGACTGATGTCAAGATCGGCGCTGGTACGGTGTATGAATAATGTTTTAACGGCCGGGTCGCAGCGCGTATGTTCCGGCTTTGTCACGGCAGGCGCGACCGCCACTTTTTTATCGCCGTTTTGCAATACCATGAATCCCCGGTATTCTTCGTAATTGGTGAGCCCGTCACCGTTCACGCCGTCGCCGGCAGGCTGGTCATCCTCGTCCTGGTAATCCCAGGCCGGGTCCGGCGTCATGGTTCCATCGGCCTTCATCCAGCCATTATCGGGTAAGTGATTCTGATCTACATCCAGCGGAATGCTGACCCGGTTGTCGTGGTAATCGAATATTCCCCTACCCATCGTTCGCGATGGATGCCGGGCTTCCTTCTCTTCTACCGGTATCGGCGTGTAGTAAGGCATTTGCCCGGTGATCGTTCCCGGATCTCCGGCATTGATATTCGCAAAACTTCGCAGGAATCCGTAAGCGCCGAAATCTTCGCTGTACACATGGATCGTATAGCTGTTGACCGGGGCCTCGGTGCGGGCCTGCATGAAATAACCCTGCCCCCTGCAGTCTTTTAAATACATCGTGTCGAGGAAAGCTTCCTGTCCTTTTTCATTTTTCAGTTTCAGGTCGCGGCACGACTTCGCCTTACCCGGCAAAGGATCATTCATACATGTACCTTTCTCATTGCTCACATTCATTAACTCAAAAAAATGAATGCGGCAGGCATGCGCGGGCCCGGGTTTCCAGGCGCCGTCTTTATACATCAGCATGCTGGTTAGCGAAACATGATTATCTTCTTCCGGCAACCAGGCAAGCGGGGTAAGGGATAATTTTACACCGGGACGGTAAATCCGGATCATCCTTTCCGCGAGAGGCGTATCGTCGTCATGCCGGTCGCCGCCTCCCGGGTTAAGGGCAAACATTTTGATCTTAATATCATAAAAATCCGCATCCGGCGATGCCGGCCAGTTTTCCGGAACCTTATAAATGACGGCGGCCCCGGTATCCAGGAGCTGGTCATTCCCGAATTTTCCTTTTTCCCCCCCTGTCAGTTTGGTAACCGGTTCAATAGACCATTTGAAGAGTACGTTATCTTCAAAATCGTTCTCGAACGGCGGAGGGTTGATGCAATCCTGGCTTTCACAGGAAATTTTTTTCAGGTGATCCATATCCCTTGAATCGGTGGCGCGCAGCAGCATCCATTGCCCGGGTAATACGAATTCATTGTCTGGCACTGCCGGCAGAATAATTGTTGGGGGCGGAATAGGCGTTTTTTTATTCCATTCAGGCCCCACCGGTCTGCAATGGGCGTCTTTGGAGGGAACGGGAGACGAAGTCACCACCGGATCTTTTTTTGAATCAGCGCTGACGGTAATATCATAATAATCTTCTTTGGCACGGTCCTTACCGTCCTTGCCGGCCCGGCTTCGCTTAGTCGTGATCGTTATCTCGCGGATCACTGTTTCATCCTGGATCTGCGTGGGATTGTCGTCAATGATTTTCAGCAGGATGGTGGTGGTGACCGTGGTATCCGTTTTGATCACCGGTAAAGGCAGTACCGGCGGTTTGAAAATCACATAATCGCCTTTTGTTTCAAGTTTATTTTCCGGCATGCAGCCCAGCTCGGAAAAACTCCCCTCGCCTTTCAGGATGATCCATTCGAATTTCACCCTTCCGTTCAGGTTGGTGATTTGGTAACCCCCGGGTTCGCATTTGGGTTGTGCGATACAGTTCCAGTAAAGCTGGTCGTCATCATTGCCTTCCGCGCCCAGCGGAATAAAATCATCGCGCCTGATCCGGTATGAGCGGGCAAACCGCGGTTTTAATCGTCCCGTCATCGAAGGGGTGGCATATTCCTCCCATTCCATTTCACAGGTGGCCGGGTTGGGAAACGGTGGCGGTATCGTGCCCTCATAATTGCAATTCGTAACGCATTTGGTGCCGTTCTTGCAAAGGACCGTCACCGTCAGGTTCAGCACGTATGGGCCCGGTTTGATGATCTTTAATTTTACGCGTTTCTTGTCCTTATCGCCGTCAATGGTCACCACGCTGTTATCAGACAGGTGCCAGTTGATCCTGATCAGCGAGATCTCGCATTTCACGCGGGTGGTTCCTTTGCCCGTAAAGCCCCTGCAGGCGGCATTAATAAAAGCATCGAACCATTTAAAACTCGAATTCCCTTTCACTTTAACGACCTGGCAACTTACTTCACAGGTACAGTCGCCGTTCACCGGTTCGGGTTGCGTCGTGTCAACGGGTTCGGGTTGCGTGGTATCAGCCGGTTGCGGTTGCGTGGTATCACCCGGCTGCGGGGGCCCGTCTTCGGGACGGGTGGGTGGATTCTCCGCCTGTACATCCGGCAGGTCAAGGTATACGTCCACGAAGAAATTACCGCTTCGCAGGCTGTGGATGGTTAATTTTCGGCTATATGTTCCTGTTAGTAGGCTGTCTTTCGTCAGCGGGATCGTTTGACTGTTCAGCGGCAGCATGTTCACAACTTCTTTCGACCTGTTTTCAATTTGCAGCAGCGCCGTTCCCTTCAATCCTTCCAGCCCCGACACTTCAATAAGGATATACGTGTTCTCTCCTTTCTGCAGGTTCAGTTTGCCGGCCGTAACATTCAGCTTTACGCCCGAAACGGATTGGGAACAGGAGGGCTTGTCTTTTTCCGTGATGGTCAGCTGGTGACTGCCATCTGCCCCGGCGGGATAATAAACGATGCATTGCCGGGGTGATTCGGCCAATACGGGCAATTGGTTCTGGTCGAACAGGCAGTTTGTATTGGAACTGTTCCCGTCAAAATCACCCAGCACCCGCAGGGGTGCATTGGTGAGCGCCTTCTCAGGAATAAAGCAGCCATTACCGGTAACCATTGCGGGTTGAGACGGGGGTGCGGGAAGGACCAGTTTCATTTGTTTATTACCGCTGACCAGCAATAATTCCATCGGTGATGCCGCCTGCCTGTCCTTTTGCACCAGCCAGTCGAAAGACGCGGAACGATCGGGAACCAGGATTTTGGTTCCGTCCACGCTCAGCCTGCTCTTCATCAGCGATGCGGCATTTTTCTCCTTTTGCCTTGCATTTTCGCCGGCGGGTTCAATAATGACCGTACCTGAAACGCTTTCCCCCGGGCGGATATCGTCGGGCAGGTATACTTTTACTTTACCAAATTGCGTAGGAAATACCGCAGTGGTCAGACCTTTGATGCTGCTGATCGTTTGCGCCCAGGTTATTGATGCGGGTACAAGCAGGAATAAAGAGAACACAGCCGAGAAAATGATCCACTTTCTCATTGCAGTGCTTTTGCTAAATTTAAATTTTTTTGTTGAACATTCCTGCAGCATTTTTATAATATGATACCACAAAAGATCATCATCGTTGGCTCCACGTCGGGCATGGGGAGAAGGATGGCGGAGATATTAATGGAAAAAGGCCACCGGGTAGGTGTTACCGGCCGAAGGCTTCATTTACTCGAGGAAATAAAGCAACAATATCCCCAGCAGGCTGAATATGAGAGTTTTGACGTAACCGGGTCCGAAAATATCCCTCACCTTGAATCCCTGATCAGCAAACTCGGGGGCCTTGACCTGCTGGTGATCAGCGCCGGCACCGGAGAGCCCTCCAAGCAACTGAAATGGGAGATCGATAAACCCATCGTGAATACCAACGTGAACGGATTCGTCGAAATCGCCAACTGGGGTTTCAATTATTTCCTTAAACAGGGAAAGGGTCAGCTGGCTACGCTCTCCTCTATCGCTGCCAACCGGGGCAATAGCTGGTCGCCCGCCTATGCGGCATCAAAAGCCTTTCAAAGCACTTATTTCGAGGGATTGTATATCAAGGCTAAAAAAATGAAGGAGTATTCGGGCAACCCGCGGCTCGATATCCGCATTACCTGTATCGAACCGGGCTTTGTAAAAACAAGGATGGCCAGGGGCGGGAATAAGATGTTCTGGATCGTGCCTGTGGATAAAGCGGCGCGGCAGATCATCAGCGCCATTGAGAGCGGGAGGAGAAAAGTCTATGTCAGCCGCCGCTGGTGGCTGATCGCCCGCCTGATGAGATGGGCCCCTTTCTGGCTTTACCGGAGGCTGCTCTAGCCTTTTTCCCGATTTAACATTTTCTATATCATCTTCCGGACAAGTTGCACGGCGTTTGCATCGTTACTAACAGGTGTGAAAAACAATGATTTCCACCCCCATTCACCGAAAACTACATTTGTATGAATAACGCTTACGTCATGTCTGCATCCCTTGAAGCCAAATACCGCTCCCAGGCCACCATGATCACGGCCGGCTTTGCCGCCTTTATGATCCTGCTGATGTTCCTGTTGAAATGGGACATGACCTATATTCCCCGTATCGTTGAACAACCCGCAATTGAAGTTGAACTGAACCTGCCCGAGGAACCGGAAACATATGCGAGTGGTGGTGGCGGTGGCGGCAATCCCGTTCAGGCCAGCGGCCCCGCGGGCATTGCGGCGCCCGTGCCCCCGGTACCCGGCGATAAAGACGATTCAAAAGATATTGAGGATAATGATAAAGAATCTGTTCCCGTCACAAAACCGGTAGTGGCGAAACCCAAAGCTGAAAAAATTGTCAATACCTCGATCGTAAAAGCAGAACCCAAACCTGTGGTGGAAACACCCGCTCCCCCCAGGCCCAAGGCCGTTTTGGGTAAAACAACCACGGGTGCCGGCAAAGGCGGCGGAACAGCCGATGATTACGAACGCAGCGGCGGCACCGGTAACGGTTATGGCGTAGGCAATGGCAATGGCACGGGCGGCGGTACCGGCGGGGGCAATGGCGGCGGCAACGGCACGGGCAACGGAACCGGCAGCGGTCCGAAGATCACCCGCGGCGACCGCAAGATCATCCGGTATTATTCCTTCGAGGGCGATCTCGACAAAGCTGTGATCTACGCGAACGTCAGCGTTTCGCCCGAAGGGATCGGTAAATTCATCAGCATCGCGAAGGGATCATCCAACAGCAGCAACGCGTATAAAGAGGCGATCATTCAGTACCTGCAAAATATCAAATTCGACAAGGCCGATCATGAATCCATGCTGACGGTACAATTTAATTTCCGGGTGAACTAATCATATTTATTTTAAAAACCTGCAGGGCCGCGAGTATCTATCGCGGCCCTTTTTATGCAGCGATCCTGTTTCCATGATCAAACCGCCCGTCAACGGGGCCGTAAATCATTCTTTCCTGTCTTTTGATACTTTTGCGCACATGACCTATCCCCAGGCCCTTGACTACCTCTATACACGGCTGCCCATGTTCAGCCGGATCGGTGCCGCCGCCTATAAAAAGGACCTCGACAATACCATCGCGCTCTGCGGATTCCTGGGCGACCCGCATAAAAAAATAAAGACCATCCATGTGGCCGGCACAAACGGTAAGGGCTCGGTGAGCCATATGCTCGCCGCGGTATTGCAGTCGGCGGGATATAAAACGGGGCTCTATACATCCCCCCATTTAAAAGATTTCAGGGAAAGGATCCGGGTGAACGGGATGATGATTCCAGAAGACGTTGTAACCGCATTTACGGAAAACATCATGCCGCTGGCAGATAAAATATCGCCCAGTTTTTTTGAGATCACCGTGGCCATGGCATTTGATTTTTTCGAAAAGGAAAAAGTAGATATCGCGGTGATTGAAACCGGCCTGGGCGGGCGGCTCGACAGCACCAATATCATCACCCCGGAATTATCGGTGATCACCAATATCGGTTACGATCATATGAACCTATTGGGCGATACCCTTGAAAAGATCGCGTTTGAAAAAGCCGGGATCATCAAACCCGGCATACCGGCTGTGATCGGTGAATCCACGGCCCTGACAAAACACGTTTTTGAAAAAGCGGCCCGTGAAAGAGAGGCGCCGCTGTATTTCGCCGCGGAAACCCGGCAGGCCGTGAACTGGGAATGGATTAAGCATTCTTTAATGGTGGAAGTGGCCGAAAAAAATCATACGGACCACCATCACTGGGAATTGGGGCTGACCGGTATTTACCAGGTTAAAAACCTGCTGACCGTACTAGAAACCTGCAGCCTCCTGCAGCAGGCAGGCTGGCATATCGATGAGACATCGATCCGTAATGGTTTGAAGCATACCGCCCGGCTCACCGGGCTGCACGGGCGCTGGGAACTGCTGCGTCATCGCCCCGAACTGGTGCTGGATGTGGCGCATAATGCCGACGGCATTGCGCAGCTGGTAAGACAGGTGGAACTGGCGACTTACCGGGAACTGCATATCATCATCGGCATCGTGAAGGACAAGGATGCGGAACAGATCCTCGGCATGCTTCCGAAAACCGCCATTTACTATTTCACCAAAGCCCGGATACCCAGGGCCCTGCCGGAGACCGAACTGGCGGCGAAAGCTGAGAAAGCGGGATTAAAGGGAAAAACTTTCGCGGAAGTGAATGAAGCGCTCAATGCGGCCCTGTCGCATGCGCATGCGGATGATATGGTGATCGTTTGCGGAAGCGTTTACCTGGTGGGAGAAGTCAATACTTCAGTTCTCCCAGCCGCTCCAGGGCATACATGATACAGCTGAGGTGCATAGACTGCACGATTTTTTTTTCACGAACCAGGCTTTTCAGTTCATCCATGCTTAATAACATTACTTCAATTTCTTCGTTCCCGTCGAGCTGCTGTTCCGCCACCCGCTTCCCCCCTTTCGCGAGAAACATGTGCAGCAGGTTGCTGTTGGTGGAAGGATTGGGCGAGATCCGGCCCAGGTATTCAAAGGAAGAGAAAGCGTAGCCCGTTTCTTCCAGCAGTTCACGCGCCGCGGCCGATTCAAAATCCTTATCCGTTTCGTCAACGCAGCCCCCCGGGATTTCAATACAGGTTTCGCCCAGGGCATGCCGGTATTGCCGCACCATCACCACCCTCCCGTCTTCTGTAACCGGTAAGGCGCCCACCCAGGTGGAGAATTCATACACGTAATAAGGATCCACGATCTTTCCCCCGGGGGTCAGGCATTTCTCTTTTCTGACCTTGAACCAGTTGTCGTTAAAAAGATATTCGGAAGAAAGGGTTCGCCAGCGGAGGTCGGACATGATATACTAAGAATTATGAAGTTTAAAAGGAGTAAGCTGTGAGCTGTGAGCGACTTCTTTATTTAACATTTAGCATTTAACATTCAACATTTAGCATTCACCATGTAAAATTCTCACCATTTCATCTTTTCCCGAAGCGCCATGATATGCGCCACATGATGCTTACCATGCCAGGCATACAGGCCGAGCAGGTACCAGAGCCGCATGGTCTTCTTGTGTTCGGGATGAAAAACGGTACGGTTGTTCCAGTCATCATCCGATAAAGGTTTCAGCGCCTCGTGCCAGCGGGCATGCAGGGCATGTAAAAGGGTGATGGAAATATTCACAGGCAGTTTCTGCACATCATGCAGCTCCGCCCACAATTTCTCATCATAAGGTTTGATGCTGGGATTGTCTTCCGTCATGCCCACCTTGAACCGGATATAGGCATTCATATGACTGTCGGCCACATGGTGCACCAGCTGGTGAACCGTCCAGCCCCCCTCGCGGTAGGGCGTCTGCAGTTGCGCTTCGTCCAGGTTGAGCACTGCGTTCTCCAGCTGCAGGGGCAGGAAATTAATATCGGCCAGCCACTCGATCTTTTGTTCGATGGTAAAAGGCCTGGGCTCATATTTGCCGATGGGATAGCGGGGGTCGGTTGAAGTAAGAGGGGTCATGGGAGTTATTTAAGTCAGAAAAGTCATATTGGTCAGATAGGTCATATAAGTCATATTGGTCAGATAGGTCATATAAGTCATATTGGTCAAAAAGGTCATATAAGTCATATCGGTCAATGGATCATCCTTCGCGGAGCGAATGCCCCGTGAGGTGGATGAAAACATCTTCAAGATTGGCCATCTTCATTTCCTTCGGGCGTTCGAAACCGGAAGCCACGAGGTCGTCGATTAATTTATCGGGCGCGTCCATGGCCACGATCTTACCGGAGTCGATAATCGCCACACGGTCGCAGAGGTATTCCGCTTCGTCCATATAATGCGTGGTGATGATCACCGTCGTTCCCCGCTTCCGGATATTTTTCACCAGCTCCCAGAGACTTCGCCGCGCCTGCGGGTCTAAACCGGTTGTGGGTTCATCAAGAAAGATGATGCGGGGATCATTGATCAGCGTGGTGGCCACCGAGAAGCGCTGCTTTTGCCCGCCGCTCAGTTCCTTTACACGCGACTTGGCCTTGTCTTTCAGGTTCACCATTTCAAGCAGTTCCATGGGCTCCACGTCGCGGTTATACAGTCCGCAGAATAGTTCGATCAGCTGCAGCAGGTTCAACCCGGGGTAATACCCGCTGGTTTGTAACTGAACGCCGATGATCTTTTTGATTTCGTTGGGCTGCCTGTCGAGGTCCAGTCCGTCCACGATCACTTCTCCGCCGGTCTTGCTGCGCAGCGTTTCTATGATCTCGAGGGTGGTTGACTTGCCCGCGCCATTGGGACCAAGCAGGCCGAAGATCTCCCCTTCGAAGACATCGAAGGAAATGCCCTTCACCGCCTGGAACTGGCCATAGTTCTTGACGAGGTTACGTACAGATATGATCGTGTTTGCCATAAAATCAAAACGGTTATAAAATTAATTCCATTTTCACATCCGCGGTCAGGAAAGGGGCCCCGGTCACTTCCACATGCCTGAACCCGTATTTTTCATACAGCTGCAGGGCGGTCGTCAGCCTGCTGTTAGAAAATAAAATTATCTTTTCCGCACCCCTGATCCTTGCTTCCGCGATACATTTTTCCAGCAATAAATTGCCGATCCCTTTTCCCCGCCACGCGGGGTCGACGGTCATCTTGATCAATTCGTATTCCTTATCATTTTCTTTCCATAAGCCGGCCGTGCCGATCACACTACCCCCTTCGATCGCGAGAAAGATGCACCCGCCCCCGGCCAGTACCGTGCCTTCGGGATCGTCGAGTATCGCGAGGTCATGGCTTTCTGTGAGATTATATTTATCCAGCCATTCCAGGTTCAGCGATTTGAACGCAGCATGGTGCTTATTATCATAGTTAATAATCGTTATCATCCCGCCAGGTAGGTTTCCAGTTCATCCATCATCAGCTTGCTCCCGATAAACAGGGGCGTTCGCTGGTGCAGTTCCGTAGGCTGGATATCGAGTATGCGTTCCTTGCCATTGGTCGCCCTGCCTCCCGCCACCGACATGATAAACGCGAATGGATTGCATTCGTAGAGCAGGCGCAGTTTGCCTTTGGGCTTATCGGTGGTGCCCGGGTACATAAATATGCCGCCCTTGATCAGGTTGCGGTGCACATCAGACACCATGCTGCCGATATAGCGCTGCGTATACGGCCCCCCGTCGGCCTTTGTTTTATGCTGGCAGGCGTTGATATAGTTCCGCACTTTTTCATCGTACTGGAAAAAATTGCCATGGTTCACCGAATAGATCTTTCCGGTGGCGGGACATTTGATATCGGGATGGCTCAGGGTGAACTCGCCCACCGAAGGATCCAGGGTAAATCCGTTCACGCCTCTCCTTGTGGCATACACCAGCATGGTAGATGATCCGTACACGATATAACCCGCCGCCACCTGCTGGTGGCCGGGCTGCAGGTAATCTTCGAGTGTGGCAACCGTGCCCACGGGGGTCACCCGCCGGTACACGGAAAAGATGGTGCCAATGGATACATTCACGTCGATATTGCTGCTGCCGTCGAGCGGATCAAAGAGACATACGTATTTCGACTTGACGCTCTTGGCGTCGTCGAATGCCACAAAATCATCCAGTTCCTCGCTGGCGATACCTGCGCAGGCGATCCCGTGGCGGAGCACGCCGGTGAACTGGTCGTTGGCGTACACATCCAGCTTCTTCACTTCCTCGCCCTGCACATTGATCGTGCCCGCGTCGCCCAGGATATCCACGAGACCGGCCTTGTTCACTTCCACGTTCACGCGCTTGGCAGCGAGACCGATATTGCGGAGCAGGTGCGACAATTCGCCCGTAGCCTGTGGAAAATCGCGGAGCTGCTGAATCGTGAATTCATCGAGAGTCTGAACCTTTCTGTTGACGTTCATACGGCTGGTTTATGAAAGAACAAAAGTAAGGGATTGAAAATTCAGATAAAAAGCCGGGAATATCATCGCAGGCCACGAAAAAATTTGGCCACGAAAAACACAAAAACACACAAAATCGTTTCCCGGAGATTTTGGGACACGACCGCAATTCCGGAGATAACTGGCCACGAAAAAAATGGGCCACGAAAGACACGGAAATACACGAAATCGTTTCCCGGAGATTTTGGGACGCGA
>CAYNSL010000037.1:0-25868 GCA_964399755.1 uncultured Chitinophaga sp.
AGTTTATGCATGGCTTCACGGAACCAGAAATCATCCTGCCGGCGGTAGAAATAATTTACGTAGAGGTCTTTCAGTTTTTCCTGCACCTGCGGGATGAGGTGACGGAAAGAGGAGGTCTTTTCCATGGAAATACGGAAATGGAATTCCTGCCCCTGTGAACCTTCTTCCTCAAAAAGGATGACATTGGAAACGAGGTCGAACAATCCATCCTTCAGCTGTTCATTTTCTTCGGTTTGCTCTTTATCCGCGAACCAGGCTTCCACCTGCTGCTGGGTTTCAAATCCTTCGCGCAGGTCGTACCCGCCCCATTCGTTGGGACTTACAAAATTTTCCCTGATATATTCCGCCTGGCCCGCGAAACGTTCTTCCAGCACTTCATCGGTGATAAAGGGACGGCAGTAACGCTGGTAATCGAACCAGATGCCGTTTTCGCCGAATTCATTGATATGAACGGGAAGACAGGGCACAAACCTTCCCATGATCCCCTGCACCGCGTGTGCGGGGATGCTCCAGATACGGAAGAAACCGAGAATATGGTCGATACGGAAGGCGTCGAAATAATTACTCATCTGTTCGAAGCGCTGCTTCCACCAGGCAAAGCCGTTCTCCTGCATTTTTTTCCAGTTGTAGGTGGGGAATCCCCAGTTCTGTCCTACCGCCGTAAAATCATCGGGCGGCGCCCCGGCCTGCCAGCACATATTGCACATGCCGGGATCCACCCATGCATCGCAGCTGTTGCGCGAAATTCCGATCGGTATATCGCCCTTAAGCACCACGCCTTTTTTGTGGGCATAGTCAGCCGCTTCCTTTAACTGCAGGTGCAGGTGGTACTGGTTGAAATAATGAAACCCGATATGGCTGAACACGGGCGATTTCGGCGAACAGAGCTTGTCGATATCCTGTTTGCGGTAAGCCGCGTGCGTTTTCCAGTTGTTGAAATCGGGCGTGCCGTATTTATCGCGCAGGTAACAGTAAGCCGCGAAGGGCTCGAGCCAGTGCTTGTTTTCGCGGAAGAATTCCTTGAATCCTTCCGAAGCGAAACATTCTTCCCGCATCACGCCGTACAATTCTTTCAGGACGGCGAATTTTATCTTCATCACTTCTTCATAATCCACTTCCGACAGGGCGTTCAGTTTTTTTTGTTTTTCCTTCAGCGATTCGAGCTGGTCGGCGTATTCCTTTCCGGCTACAGCGGCAAGGTTGATATACAGCGGGTGCAGGGCAAAGGCGGAAATGGCGGAATAAGGATAGGAATCCAGCCAGCTATGCGTGGCCATGGTATCATTGATGGGAAGCAGCTGGATCAGTTTCAGCCCAGTTTGCCGCGCCCAGTCCACCAGCAGTTTGATATCGCTGAACTCCCCTACCCCGAAGCTGTTCCGGCTCCGCAGGCTGAATACGGGAATCGCGACCCCGGCACCTTTCCAGGTATTGTTGGGCCAATGAATAAACCCATCATGATGAATGGTCAGTTTACGCCGCGCCGCATCGCTGTAGAGCAGCCGGTTATTACCTTCTTCAAAACGTACAAAACTTTTTTCTTTCGTATTGTAAACCCCGTATTTATAGGCCAGCGGAAAACTGGCGCCCGAAAGATCCAGTTCCGCGGTCCACCAGGTATGGTTCTTTTTCAGGAGCACCGGTTTATGGGTCGACCATTCTCCGAGACGCTCCCCGTTGCCCGAAAGGCATACCACTTCATTTTTCTGCAACAGGGGGGCTTTTACCCTGAACACATGAGTGGGATGTTTATCGGATCCCGATTTGTTTCCCGCGGCGCCCTGTTTCAGCAATACTTTCTGAAAGGGCGCGGAGAAAAACGCGTTTTCATATTCACCCGCGTGATTCCAGGTGTCTACCACCTGTAATTCCTGCATATCTTTTTTGAAACCACTGAGATGCCGGTCGCGGCCCCATTCCTCCCTGTATTCGCCATCTTCGTCCTTCAGAATATATTTATAGGTAATATCCTTTTGCAGTTCCTTTTTTCTCAGCTCGACGGCCACCGACCAGAATTCTTCGTTGAGGTATTCCATCGGGAGGGCCTTGGCGGGATCATCATTCCCCAGTTCATCGATATTGCCGGAAATCAGGAGGCTTTGTCCAAAGCGGGTATGAAAACGTAAGTAAAACTGCAGCTTCATCTCAATCGTTAGGTTCGGTGTTAGTGTTTGTCGTGTTTAAACGACACATTATTTACGAATATATAAAAAATGGGCAAGGTTCGTACTTTTATTTGATTTTTTTGCAAAAATACCGGATTAATTATATGATTATTAACTACAAAGCGTGGCAGGGGCTGTTTTTGGCCTGCGCGGGCATCTTTCTTGGCAGCGCCTTTTGCATGAAATGGATGGAACCTGATTTTAGTTCGGGCGGCACCCCGTTTACCGTCATCGGCCTGGAGATTGTTTACCCGCCCGAAAAAATGAAACTGATTTTGGAGGGACTCGACCCCGCTGTTAAAATGATACTGCGTTACCACCTGCATTTTGATTTTGTGTTTATGGCCGGCGTGTACCCGGGTATCGCCGCCCTTTGCATGATGGCCGCGAAAAAAACGACCGGAAGCGCTGTTAAAAAACTGCTGAAAACGCTTGCCCTGCTGCAGGCCCTGGCATGGGGCTGCGATATATATGAAAATATGCGACTGCTGGAATGGATACGCGAGCCGGGATCGATCCGTGCATTCGGGCTTTATCATTTTATCGTCGCCCTGAAATGGGTCCTCGCGCTTACCGGCGCCCTTGTGGCCATCCCGCTTTCGCTCAGAAGAAAAAAGAAAGATTAGTCTTGTGTAAATCTCTTTTTTTGTTTCAGGCATGCTGACCTATTTTTGCCAAAATTTTTTCAACATGGAGCAAGTAAAGAAAAACAAAGCCCTCTGGTGGCTGGTATTCCTGGCCTCGACCGCAGCCCTGATCTTCGCCATTTACAGCCATTGGGAATGGCTCACGCTGATCCTCCCCTTCCAGACCACTTCTTTTGTGAAGGCGCTTGACATCATGTAAGCAATTAACACCTGTTGATATTTTTGATACAGCCCTGCCCCGGCAGGGCTTAATTTTACCCGGAACTTCTCTTTATTTATATATCGCTTCAACCCATGCTTATGCGGAAAATGTTCTGGATGCTGACGACCCTAGTGATACTTTCCGGCGCGGCATTACCCGCCCGCAGTTCATCGCTTGTTCCTGTTTCCGCGCCGGCCAGTTTTGATCCCGCCCTGGTCAAAGCCGCTTTCAACGCCTTTAAAAGCCTGCCGCTGCGGGTTAAAAAAGAGAAACTGAGGGAAGCGCGCCGGGAGATAAAGACATTTAAGGCCGCGCGCAGGTCCGGAAAAGAACCCGATACCAATACCCTCCTGCTCGCGATCCTCGCCATCCTCCTTCCCCCGCTGGCGGTTTACCTGCACGAGGGCGAAACCAATAATAAATTCTGGATCACCCTGCTGCTGTTCCTGCTCGGGCTGGCGGGTGTGATCTTTTTCAGCTGGCTGCTGATCTTCGCTGCGGTCGTCTACGCGCTGATCGTGATCCTCAGTTGAAAAGAATGAGAATTATTCAAAAGAGATAAATCAATAGCCGTAAAGACGGGGAGGCGGTAAGAAATCTTTATTGGAAAAATATTCTTCCCGGTTATCCGGCTTCCTTTAATGGTATTCTTAGTACCGTCAATTAATAACCTGTGAGATAGTTTCAAATTCCTTGTCCCTTATTTATTGCTTCATTTCCATAAAATACCGGGTATTCAAATTCTTTATCTTGCGGGCATGAAATGGCCTGCGCTGATCAAACCGCCGCTAACGGCTATCGCCGTGATACTGCTGATGCTGGTATTTGTGAGCGGGGTCGATATCGCGGCTGTATTTTTCTATTCCCGTTTTTACAGCAGCGCGGCTTTTATGGTACTCTTTGGCGTGGGCGGCATCTTCGCTGCCCTGCTGGCCTATGGATATGGCATCAACCGTGCCGCAGAAAAAAATGAAGGAGCCCGCCGGATGCTCGTGCTCACCCTGGCGGTTTGCGCCCTGTTTTTTTTCTTTGTTCTTGCCCGCATCGAAGGTGGTGAATTCGGTCCCGCCTTCAAATCCTATGGTATCGGGCTGGCCCTGGGTTCCCTGCTTTTCATGAAAGGGAAAGTGGATCTGTAAATAAACCCGCGGGCTTTTCATTTCACGATTTGTCATTATCTTTAAATACCCACCAACCTGACTGTTATGAGAATTCCTGCCTGCCTGCTGCTGCTTGTCCTGATTTCCTGCGGACAAAAATCTGGTAAAAAAGAACCCCCGGTCCGCCATGATTCCATTGGCCCGGTTACGGATACTACGGTCGGGAACCGCCAAACGATTGCCGACAGCACCGCTATGCCATCCCCCATGGAAACTGCGGTGAACGCGGTGCTTAAAGCAAAATCAACCGAACCCTGGGTGGTTACAAACGACGCGATGGCAAACTGGCCCCGGGATGTATTTGATTACTTTATCGCTCCCAAAAGAAAGACCGATCCCGGCTATCCCTATCTCGTAAAAGGCGATTTTAATGGCGATGGCAGGGAAGACGCCGCCGCCCTGGTACGCCTGAAAGATACGGCGGTATACCAGCTGGCCATCATCGAATCGATGGGTACGGACGCCGCATCCATCCGCTACTGGAAGGAAGACATGGATCTTTCCGCGCTCTCCGTTTATCCGAAAGGGAGCCTGGAAGGACTTCACGGTGAAAAAATAAAAATGAAGGGCGATGGGATCAATGTGGAATATTATGAAACAAGTTCGTTCGTCATCTACTGGAGCGGGTCGGCCTATAAAAGGGTCTGGACCGGCGATTAAAACACTGCATTTTTTTCCCCTTCCTATTGCACACAAAAATTCCACAGCATGAAAACAGCCATTCTCTTATTAACCACCCTATCCCTTCTGTCGGTCTCCTGCGGCGGCGGAGGCGCCAGCCCTTCCAAACTGGCCAATGAAGTATGTGATTGTTACAAAAAAGCCAATGGCATGGATGCCGCCGATCCCAAACGGGCCGACGCGCAGAATGCCTGCATTACCAAACAGGGTGAAAACTGGAATAAGATCAAGGACGACCCGGACAAGGCAAAAGAATACAACAAGATCATCGGTGACTGCGGAAGCGAACTGATAAAAAACAGTATGCCCAAATAAGGCGCCTGGTGAATGCGGGATTTATCCGGTGACTTTATTTCCTTTTCTGTTGTACAGTTTTGAGCGCCCCCGACCCGGTATGCCACGGTTTTCGCAACTAAAAAAACCAATTATATGCGACATTCAATGATCTTGCTCGCGATACTGGGCTGTGTCGCCTGCGGTACTTCCAAAAAGAAGGAAAACCCGGTTATGGATAAACCGGATTCTACGGGGATGAATACTGACACGGTAGCTACTCCCCCGGCTAACAGCAGCATGACCGGTTTAACGGCAAACGCCGCGGCGGTCAATGAACTGCTGCGGACAAAAAAAGGTCCCGGCTGGCGCTTGCTGAACGACAGCGATACCCGGGTGGATATTTTTGAAAGTTATCAAAAGGAAGTATCCGCCAAAAGAAAGGATAACCCGGATTTTCCTTTCCTGGTCAGATCCGATTTTAACGGTGACGGGCAACCGGATTATGTGGCCCTCGTCACCGACGGAACCAAAGAAGGTGAAAAAGAATTCGTGCACGCGGCAACCAGGATTGCCATCCTTCCCGGCGGCGGAGATGTGATCATTTCAAACGAGAACTGCTTCCAGCATACCCTGCTGAAAATCGTGCCCAAATCCACCACCATCGAAGGGTATGACGACAAGGACAAAAAAATAAAACTGACGAAAGACGCGATCGACGTGAACAACTGGGATGGCGGGGGCTATTATATTTACTGGGACGGGAAAAAGTTCGCTTACCTGTATTCGGAAGGATAATCGAACTGATGCGGGGATTTACTCCCGGGAAACAATTGACATCAAAAACCAACCATATGCGTTATTTATTCTTTATGACTGCGGCTTTATTATTCCTGGCCTGCGGATCCGGAAAAAAGAAGGGATCCCCCGAAACCGGGAAAGGCGATACTGTAATCAGTAAAGTGGATACCGTTGCCGGCAATATGAATGACAGCAATGCCGTATACCAGTTACCGGACGCGGCGACAGTTAACGGCATGATGCTGGCGCAGGGCGGCACGGGCTGGCGGGTGCTCAGCGACAAGGATACCCGGGCCGATATCTGGGCGGATTATGACAAGGAAGTGCAGGAAAAAAGGAAAACGGATCCCAATTACCCCTTTATCCTGAAAGGCGATTTCAATGCAGACGGGCAAACGGATTATGCCGCCCTGGTCACCAATGATCAAAAAGAATACGAGCGGCTCAAAACGGCCGTGGTATTCTTTCCTTCCGGCGGGAAAATGATACTGGAAGACAAACATTTTTCAACGGAACATACAGTGATCGAACTGGCTCCCAAAGGATCCACGATCACGGGGTATACCAGTGAAGAATCAGACAAAGAAATTAATGTAAAGCTGAATTTCGACGGGGTGCTTATCAATAACCACGACGCGGGCGGGTACTGGATCTACTGGGATGGAAAGAAGTTCAGGTACCTGTATGCGGAGGGATAGCCCGCTGAGAACAGATCAAATAAAAAAACCCGCGCGAGGCGGGTTTTTTTTATAAAGTCGGTTTGGTTATTTCACCGAATCAACCAGGCTCTTGAAAGTTTCCGGGTTGTTCATGGCGAGATCGGCCAGCACTTTGCGATCGAGTTCGATCCCTTTCTGCTGGAGTTTATTGATAAACTCCGAGTAAGTGATCCCTTCGGCGCGGACGGCTGCGTTGATACGGGCGATCCAGAGGCTGCGGTATTCCCTTTTCTTGAGTTTCCGGCCCACGTACATATAGGCCATCCCTTTTTCCACAACGTTTTTGGCCACGGTGAACACATTCTTGCGTTTCCCGTAGAATCCCTTTGCTTGCTTTAATATTTTTTTCCTGCGGGCCTTGCTGGCGGCAGCGTTTACTGAACGAGGCATATCTTAAATTTTTTGAATGATAAATTGGTTAGCGGCTTCCGGGAAGCCATCGGGGATCAGCGCAGGCGCAGCAACCTTTTTACAAAGTCGAGATTGGCCTTGCTGACGATTCCGTCTTTGCGTAACCCGCGTTTGCGTTTGGTGGATTTCTTGGTCAGGATGTGTCTCCTGAAACTTTTCTGGTGGGTGATCTTCCCGGTCGCCGTTACTTTAAAGCGTTTTTTGGCGCTGGAATTTGTTTTTACCTTAGGCATTTTACCTTTTTTTAATGTACACCTTTGAGGCATTCCCCACAGGGGGACCTTTTTCGGGCCTCTTCGGGCAATAAGTTCCTTTACGGAACTCCCGTTTTAAACGGGGTTGCAAAGATAGGGTTTAACGCCGGTCCGGCCAACCCTGATCCAATAAAAAGGGAACAGTTTTACCCGTTCCCTTATTTCCGTTTTTACGCGATATAAAGTTCCCTATCCTTTCGGATTCAGGATGTTGTCGATTCTTTTGAGCAGGTCCTGCAGGTGGATCTTCGACATCGGGTCGTTTATGGCACCTGCCGCCGCAGCGATTTCCGATCTCAGCGATCCAAGATGCGCGCGAATGACGCTCCTGAAATCGGATTTTTCGGGGTTGATGGAACCGCTCAGCACAACCACGGGAACATTGCCCGCCAGTCCGCCCGTGGGCAGGTTAAGCAGGCTGTTCAGCTGGTTGAGATAGGATTTCTGAAGATTCCTGCGAAACATATCGATGGGCTTCCTTGTCGACAATTCCGTCCACACGGCTTTTTTCAGATCGCTGATAAACTCGCTCAGGGTATAGGCATTGTTACCCGCCGCGGCTTCCGACTCGGACAACTTATTCAGGTTCCTGGCGCTGAGCAGGCGGTTTAATAACATGTCCTGCATATACCCGATGGATAATACCTTAATGCTGCCGTCACTGTTATAAATTACATTAAAGGGATTACCACCGATCCGGCTGTAGATATCGTAATTGACAAGCCAGGCCGGCGTTGTAAAAAGATTCCGGGCCAGGAAATCCATCGCTTCTTTCTGCGTGGCGGCCGGCACTACCTGGTACACGGGTTCGGGTTCATCCATGGTGCGCGGTGTTTCCATGATGCCCCCGATATTTTTGGCCACATGACCGATATAGCGGTAATACTGACCGATCAGCTGACCGTATAAACGGCCCAGGTTATCGTAATCCTCTCCCGGCTCTTTTGTCCATGACAGCAGGTTCGGCAAGATCCGTTGCAGGTTTTTAATGCCATAGGCGCCCGCCTTCATCGCGTTATCGCCGAGGTCTTCGTTCTGCGATCGGGGATCATCCATATTTCCCTGCAATCCGTACCAAAGTCTTTTGTCGCGCAGCTTTGAAACCACCCAGCTGTTGCGGCCCGATTTTTCCTCGCGCGGGGTTTTATATTGGGTATATAGCCGGTAACCCCATTCAACGGCCCAGTTATCGTAATCACCGATACGCGGGAACAAGCCTTTCTCACCGATATTGTCTTCCGGCTGCGCCACATAATTAAAGCGTGCGTAGTCCATGATCGAGGGTGTATGCCCGTTGGCTTCCACCCAGGCTTTGTCGCGCAGTTTTTCAACCGGCACGGTGGAGGAAGAACCGAAATTGTGCATGAGCCCGAGCGTATGCCCCACTTCATGCGAGGATACGAAACGGATCAGCGAGCCCATCAGTTCGTCATCGTATTCCATTTTCCGCGCGCGGGGATCTACCGCCGCGGTCTGGATCAGGTACCAGTCGTGCAGCAGGGACATCACGTTATGGAACCAGCCGATATGGCTTTCCAGTATTTCGCCGCTGCGCGGATCGGTTACGCTGGGGCCATAGGCGTTTTCGATGGGCGAAGGTTTATATACGATCGCGGAATACCTCGAATCTTCCAGGCTCCAGTCGGGATCGTTCACCGGCGCTTCCCTTGCCATGATCGCGTTTTTAAATCCCGCTTTTTCAAAAGCGGATTGCCAGTCATTCACACCCTGTATCAGGTAGGGCACCCATTTTTTGGGCGTGGCGGGATCAATATAAAAGATGATGGGTTTTTTGGGTTCCACCAGTTCGCCCCTGAAATATTTTTCACGATCCTCCTCGCGGGGCTCCAGCCGCCAGCGGATGATCATATTGGTTGTTTCCACCCGCTGCGGGTTCTGGTCGTAATCGGAATAAGTGCGGTAATAATATCCCACCCGGTTATCATAGAGACGCTGCTGCATGGGTTTGGCGGGCAGCAATACAAAGGAGTTATTGATTTCAAGGGTGATATTGCTCTGGCTGCCGGGCGGTGAAGAGCTTCCCCCGATCGCGGGTCCCGAGGTTTTACTGTAAGTTTTTACCGTTTTTACCTCGATATTGATGGGGTAAGAACGGATTGCCGCGATATAGGATTTGTCGGACTGCAGCGAACCCGCCTGGAAAGAAGATTTGCCCAGTACCACGCTGGTGGGAATAAAGGATTGGCCGGTGGCGAAAGCGATCACGTCATTGTCGCTGTTCAGGTAATCCGATACATCCACCACCGAACCGGTGGAATCCTTTGAATAGGCTTTGATATCAAAAGCGGCGGAGATCGGCTGCACATTTGAATTCATCACCGCCTGGTACATGGGTTGCGTGGAATCGAGGGAGAGCGTGGTATAGGAAACGCTTTTCAGGTAGATCTTGTAATTCGGCCCTTTTTCGAAGCGGATCACCGATTCATTGATCTGGTCGCCTGCATAACCACCGAAGGATTTGGGTGCGTTCACCGAAGAACGGGCGATGCGGTTTACCACCATGATATCCCGCCCCAGCAATGAATCCGGGATTTCAAAATACCATTTGTCCTCCACCCGGTGCACCCTGAACAAGCCTTCGTCGGTCTTCGCCTTGTCGGTGATCACTTCTTTATAGGGTTTGGGACCATTGCCGGTACTACGGCTGGACGGAAAAACGGGCCGGGTGGAATCGGGGCGCTGCCCCTGGGTGATTGCGGCGAATGCCATGACCAGGGAAAAACTGAGCAGGATTTTTTTCATGCTGTGGATGGATAAAAATAAAGCCTCAATTTACGCAATGAAACGGTACGGAAATAAACGTACTGCGTTAATTGTACCAGCGGTCAGGAAAGTAGATAAAGGAGAAGAATGTCGTTAAAGCGCTCAGGGAACGGCGCCGGACTTATTCATTATTGTTTTAACCTCTAGGTATCGCGTCAAAGAAGCCGGGGCTTAAAAAAGCGCGGGCGACAGCCTGACCGGCTATCGCCCGCGCGGCAGATTATTTTACGCAGTCCTTTGCCATTTCGATCATTGTGTTCATATCCACTTTCCCGGCATCGGCGGGATTGGAATATTTCGCTTCCATTTTACCGAGTACGCAGTCGCAATAGGATTTTGCCTTGTCGTCGCCCATGGTGCCCTTGGCGCCGTTCACGCAATTTTCGGTAAAGGCGTCTCTTTCTTTCTGGGGCCAGCCGGCCGAAGCTTTCTTGCCTTTACAACCCGTAAAGAGGGCGGCGGCAAACAGGACGATAAGCAGTTGTTTCATGTTAAATGATTTTGTTTGGTTACTAATGTAGCGGATTTTATTGACAGGATTCCTGTTTTTTTAACACAAAAGCCGCCCGGGGGCGGCCTTTGAAATTTAAATAGTGCGGTTATTTCTTTTTCCCTTTCGGCGCGAACATGGCCAGCATTCTCTTGCCTTCCATCTTGGGCATGTTTTCCAGTACGCCTACTTCGGCTAGTCTTTCGGCGAATTTCAGGAGCAGTAACTGCCCCCGGTCCTGGAACTGGATGGCCCTTCCCTTGAACTGCACATAGGCTTTTACCTTGTTGCCGTCTTTCAGGAAACTTTCGGCGTGTTTGGCCTTGAAATCGAAATCATGGTCATCCGTATTGGGGGTGAAGCGGATCTCCTTTACTTCGGAGGCCTTGCTTTTGGCCTTGATCTCTTTTTCCTTTTTCTTCTTATCGTAGAGAAATTTGTTATAGTCTATGATCTTGCAAACCGGGGGATCCACGGTGGGAGAAATCTCCACCAGGTCGAGTCCCTGTTCCTGCGCCATCTTTAAAGCCACGGGTGTGTCATAGATCCCCACTTCCACGTTTTCACCGACCAGCCGAACCTGGGGTACCCTTATAAAATGATTGATCCGGTGTTCGGCTTCTTTGCGGGGCATGAACCGTCCCCGGTTGAACCCGCCTTTAAACCCGCCACCGGATGGCTTTTTAAACCCGCCTCCGGGTCTGAATGGAACTGCCATAATAATCGGCCTCCGTACCCTGCCGGGAGGCATTGTTGTGTTTATTGATTAAATACCTCATTCAGGGATTGAGGCTTTACAAATTTATTCTGCGCTTCGCGAATCGATGGTCTCCTTAATTTTTTCGAGGAAGGCTTCCACCGTTTCAGTGCCCAGGTCGCCCTGGCCATGTTTACGGACGGACAGTTTCCCTTCGTTCATTTCCTTTTCACCCACCACCAGCATATACGGCACTTTCATCAGCTCGGTGTCCCGGATCTTCTTACCTATCTTTTCGTTCCGGTCGTCCACTTCACAACGAATATCCGCTTTTTTCAGTTTATCTGAAACAGATTTCGCGTAGTCGAGAAATTTATCGCTGATCGGGAGCACTTTCACCTGTACCGGGGCCAGCCAGAGCGGGAAACGGCCCGCGTAGTGTTCCAGCAAAAAGCCGATAAATCGTTCATGCGTGCCCAGGGGCGCGCGGTGAATGATCAGGGGCGTTTCGGAACGGTTGTCGGCGGTGGTGAATTCGAGTTTAAAACGCCGGCCCTGTGCAAAATCGACCTGGTTGGTGGCCAGGGTGAATTCGCGCCCGATGGTACTCCAGATCTGCACGTCGATCTTGGGCCCGTAAAAAGCGGCTTCATCCTGCACTTCCATAAAGGGCGTATTGGTCCTGATCAGCACATCCCGCACCAGGGCTTCGGTTTCTTTCCACAAATCCGGTTCATCCACATATTTCTTTCCCAGTTTATCCGGCGAATGCAGCGACAAGCGCATCACGTATTTATCGATCCCGAATATCCTGAAATACTTAAGGTACATGTCATTCACCGCGCGGAACTCGTCGTAGAACTGTTCCCGGGTGCAATAGATATGCGCGTCGTTCATGTGCAGGCAGCGCACGCGCATCAGGCCAAACAGTTCGCCGCTTTGTTCGTAGCGGTAACAGGTGCCGTATTCGGCCAGCCGCAGGGGCAATTCCTTATAGCTCCGGGGTTCCGCCGCAAAGATCTTGTGATGGTGGGGGCAGTTCATGGCCTTCAGGTAATATTTCTGCCCCTCCAGTTCCATCGGCGGGTACATGCTTTCCTGGTAATAGGGCAAGTGCCCGCTGGTGATATACAGGTTTTCCTTGGCGATATGCGGGGTGACCACGCGTTTGTATCCCGCCTCCTGTTCCGTTTCCTTGGCCAGGCGTTCCAGTTCCTCGATGATCACGGTGCCGTTCGGCATCCAGAGCGCCAGCCCGGGTCCCACATCATCATCCATGGTATAGATGCCAAGCTCTTTTCCCAGTTTGCGGTGATCCCGTTTTTTGGCTTCTTCCAGCATCTGCAGGTATTCATCCAGTTCTTTCTGCGAAGGAAAGGTAACGCCGTATACGCGGGTCAGCATCTTGTTCCTTTCATCGCCCTTCCAGTATGCGCCGGCGATGCTGGTTAGTTTGATCGCCTTGATGAAACCGGTATTGGGAATATGCGGCCCGCGGCAGAGATCGGTAAAATTACCCTGCGTGTAGAAAGTGATCTCCCCGTCGTTCAGTCCTTCCAGGAGGTCGAGTTTGTATTCATCACCCTTTTCAAAAAAATAACTGACGGCGTCTTTTTTGGGGATCTCTTTGCGTACATAGACATTATTCTGTTTGGCCAGTTCATTCATCTTTTTTTCCAGCGCCGCGAGATCCTCTTCACTCATCTTCCGGTCGCCGAGATCCATATCGTAATAAAACCCGTTCTCCACGGGCGGGCCCACCCAGAATTTAACGCCTGGGAAAAGCGATTCCACCGCTTCGGCCATCAGGTGGGCCGAAGAGTGCCAGAAAGTGCTCTTGCCGTTGGCATCATTCCAGGTCAGGAGCCGCAGCGTGGCATCCTGCTGTATGGGCCGGGTGGCATCCCAAATCTCGTTGTTCACTTCGGCGGCCAGCACTTTACGCGCCAGTCCTTCCGAAATAGACCTGGCGATATCGAGCGAACTGGTTCCCTTTTCATACTGCCGGACCGACCCATCGGGTAAAGTAATATTGATCATGCGCTGGTAACGCTTTTTTAAGCGTGTGCAAAGTTAACCAAATAGGGCTAAAGATGGCGCAGCACCAATCGGTTTATATGCGCCATTTGCCGGTTTAACCTGGTCAGCCGCACCCCGAATTTTTCCCGGTCGCTGAAATAAAGAAAAGCCATTTTCAGCTGTCTTTTTCTCCAGCGCAGCAACAGGGTTCGCCCATAGAATTTTGAAAGCCCGAAACTGAGATCATCCAGCAGTTTCGTGGCGGCGCTGGATCCCACCGATCGTTCGTAAAAGGAACGGTACTGCGCGGAGAGCCCTTTATTGAAACGCAGGTAGTTTTTCCGGTTGGCCTTTAACTCCGCCGCCGAGAATTCGGCCGTGAGGGCCTGCCAGATATCGCCGTTGATATGCGCGTTGATGCCAAGCAGCTGGTATTGCAGCGGTGAGAGGGACGTATCTGAAAAATAAGCCTGCCAGGCTGTGGGAATTACCTGCTGTAACCGGTATGCTTCCGTGGCCCTGAAAAAAAATCCCGCAAACCTGGCTTCGAAACGGCGGATAAAATCCCGGGCCGGCGCCTCAGCATTTTCATAAAATCGTATGGCCCTTTCCGTGGTTTCGAAATAAAGACCGGCAAAATAGCGGCCCGGCAGGGAGGCATTACGCGTCGAGTCAAGTTTCAGCAGCAGTATAAGTTCATCATCCCCCTGCTGGGCTTCCAGGCAATGAGTCCAGCTTAGCAAAGCCAAACAGGTCAGCATCATAATTCTCCGTTTCCCGGGCATAGGTAATTCAACTTTAAAATTAACAAACTCTTGCCCCGCGCCGGTATCCCGAAATGAACATATTTATTAGTTTTGACCCCGATGAAAAGGGTAATAACCAGGTATTTGCTGATTTTCCTCTTCCTCTCCCCGCTTACCCCGTTCGGATCCTATGGCCAGGACCTGACCGGCATCTGGAGGGGTTACTTTATTACCGAGTCCGGCGAATATTACAAGCTGGAATTCCAGGTCGCGCAAAACGGTTCCTACGGCGTTACCGGCGTCTCCTATTCTTACCTCGATGTCAGGTTTTACGGCAAGGCCACTATGACCGGCAATTTCATCAAATCTTCCGCCTCTTTCCGTATCCGTGAGATCAAGACCGTGGAGGTCAGAAGTTCGATGGGCGGCGGAACCTGCATCATGAACTATAATTTCAATTACGCCCGTTCCGGCAAGGAAGAATTCCTGGAAGGCACTTACCTCGGAAAATTCGAAACCAAGTATGCCGCGGCCACCGGCACCTGGGGTGATTGCGGGCATGGAAAGGTCTTTTTGCGGAAAGTGACTACGACCGACTTTTACGTGGAGCCTTTCTTAAAGAACCGGATCAAAACCCAGCCGGTGATCATCAACCAGCCGCCCGTTAAAAAGGATACGGTGAAGACCGTGCCGGTGATTAAAACGCCGGTAACCAAACCCATTATTAAAACCAACCCGGTGGTTACAAAGCCCGATGTGAACAAGCCCATTCAAAAACCCGCTGACCCGGTGATCACGAAAAAAGATTCGGTGAAATCGATCAACCCCGTCATCACCAAAACGAATCCCCCGGCCGTGACCCCCACCCCTTCCGTGATCCGGAACCGGACCAATGAGCTGGTGAAAGTGCTGGTGGTGCATGATTCGGACGTGACGGTAAAATTGTATGATAACGGCGAAATCGACGGGGATACCATATCCGTTTACCTGGACAAAAAACTGGTCCTTTCGGCCAAACGCTTAACCGCCAGTCCGCTGATCGTGAAACTGAAGATGGACGAGGATAACGACGAACATGAACTCACCATGGTGGCCGAGAACCTGGGCACCATCCCTCCCAATACATCCCTGATGGTCGTGGAAGCCGGCGAGCAACGTTTTGACGTACGTATTACGTCTACTGAACAGAAAAATGCAGTTGTTCGTTTCCGGTACCAGAAACTACAATAGGTATTGACCGTTTCTGTAATTTTCAGGGCCCGCTTCCGCATTTTCAATTATTTTACCTTTTCATGTTAAAAAGATCCGCATTATATCTCCTTTTTTTTGCCGCCCGGTTTGCGGACGGTCAGGATATCAACGGCATCTGGAAGGGTAAACTGGTAATGGCCCCGGGCGGTTGTTTCCCGGTGTACAATATCGAACTGCAAATACAGGTGGCCGGCAGCAAGATCTCCGGCACGGCCTATCATTTTTCGGATTCAGTCAATTACGTCAGGGAAAATTTCGAAGGCACATTCCGGCCCGACTCCAACCAGATCACTATCCAGGAAAACGGGATCATCACGTTCCGGATCCGGGAAGACTGTGTGCCCTGCGTGAAAAAATACCAGCTAAGTTATCATAAAGGCGGGGGCAACGTGGTGACCGAGGAACAGCTCCGCGGTTCGTGGACGGGACGCGCTACCGACGGGAAGACGGTTTGCGATCCGGGCACACTGGTACTGACCCGGTTTGAAAAATCCTCTTTCAAACCCGATTTCAAACTTCCCCCGACGCTCACCAAACGCAAGGCCGAACTGGTCAAGGAAATCAAAGTGGATACGGGTACGATCCAGATCGACTTTTACGACAACGGCCAGATCGACGGCGATACGATTTCCGTCTATGCCAACGGCATGCCCATCGTTTCCAATAAACGGCTTACGGCCAAACCGGTTTCGATCACCATCCATATCGATCTTAAAAAAACCGAACAGGAACTGATCATGGTGGGTGAAAACCTGGGGGAGATCCCCCCGAATACCGCCCTGATGATCGTGAATGCGGGCGACAAACGCTACCAGCTTTACCTCACTTCGGATGAGCAGAAGAACGCCATGGTCCGTTTTATCTACGAAAAACCGCCCGCCACGGTGAAGACGCAATAGGTTGCAGGTTTGCACGATATTCTCTACCTTTCATCAGTATAAATTCCGCCCCCCAGAGAAACCTTCCGGTTTTAGTCCCCCCGCTATTTATTTATTAATTAAAACACAACCAACATGAAAAGCGTTTTTGTTTTTTCAGGAGCCCTGCTGCTCGCCCTCTCGTTTGCAGCCTGCAGCGGTAAAAAAGAAGGAGGCATGTCGGCCACGGCCAAAAAGAACCTCGAAGGCATGCGCGTCGTCACCAAGGCCTTTGAAACCGGCGATGTGAGCGGTATCGACGCGGTCGTAGCCGAAAATTTTGTGGATCATACCGACCGGGGTGACATGGGAAGGGACAGCCTCAAAGCGATTATTGCCATGATGAAGACAAAGAACATGGGTATGAAAACGGAAGCGATCCTGGAAATGGCCAACGATGAATATGTGTTTGGCTGGTATAAGTTTACCGGCACCAGCGACGGCAGCATGGGGATGCCCGCCGGACCCTACGAGATGAAGGCTATCGAACTGGCGAAATGCAAGGACGGGAAAGCCGTGGAGCATTGGGAGTTTATGGAAATGCGCGATATGATGAAGATGATGGCCGGCCAGCAGCAACCGGCGGCGGATACGACTTCGCACCAGTAAGTTAAACGAATAAAAAAATGGTCACGGGGGCAACGTGACCATTTTTTCCGGTAATCTTAATTGCAGAAATAAGGGTCGCCCGCGTTCCCGTTGTTGAGCGGGTAACAGAAATGTAATTTTCGGCTGGTGATCCCCGTGATATATACGTTCGCTTTCCGCGCTTTCTTGTTGCCCGCAGCCATGGCATTCAGCCCGCCTTTGGCCGGCACGTTGGTCAGCACCAGGGTTTCCGTTCCCACCACTTTGCCTTCTTTCTTAATATAATCGATCCGCAGCGTTACTTTGTCGAGCATCGCGGTGGTGGCATTGTATACCGGTACGGGAAAGGACTTGATTCCGTCGTCTTCCTTATAATCCAGCGCGCCGATTGTGATGTAACGCGGCCAGTTGTTCCGCATTTCCATTTCTCTGGCAGCGGCCTGGGCCAGGATCAGTTTCTGGCGTTCTTCTTCTTTTTTGGCCGCCGCCGCCAGCTGTTTCTTTTTTTCCTCGGCGGCCTTCTGCGCAGCCAGTTTTTTCTTTTCGTCTTCGGCTTTCTTCAGCGCCGCCGGATCCGTTGTTTTGGTGGTCGGGGTTACCGTGGTTACATCTACAGGCGGGGTTGTAACCGGGTTGGTGCTGATGGTATCACCGCTGATCGTTGTGTTACCGAGGCTGTCGCCTGTCGTGTTGGTGGTAACCGTGGTTACGGGCGGAGCCGTGGTAGTATCGGTGTTGGTTGTTACCGTACTGTCATTGGTAACGGGAGCAACCGACGCCGTTTTGTTTTTTTCCATATCCTGGTAAATGTAATAACCCAGTCCGCCAAAAACCAGCAGGGCCAGTACATAGGATAACCAGGCCGTACTTTTTTTACCCGCTTTGGCGGCTGCAGGTTTTGTGGTTGTTACGGGAGCCGGTGCGGGCGCTGCGGATGTTGCGACAGGCGCCGCGGCTGCCGTTGTTGCGGCAGCGGCAATAACCTGTTCCGCTTCCTTTTTCATTTCTGCGGGTGTCGTGGTCTCCGCAACACTTGTAACAGGTGTAAGCAGGGACGACAGTTCCTCCAGCTGACCCGCGGTGGTCCATTGTTCAAGACCGTCATACCATACCGGCGTATCGGCCCTGATGTTTTTGTCTTTTAGCTCCTCGAGGGTAAAGGGTCCCAGTTGAGCAGTCCCGTCATTGAAAAAATACTTTTTCATGATGATATCTGTGGTTTAATGGTTACTAAAGGAAGGGGACGTAGGTTATCATCAGGATGGGGCGTAAAACTATTGGTTAAATGGATACGGCCCAATATGATTCTCGTACTTTGAAGGCTGTATCACATAAGCATTTTTTGAAATATTTTCAAAAGGGGTAAGGGGACAGGCGGAGCCGCCCTGCCGGAAGGCGCGCTTTTAGTATAAAACCAGATAGCGACCCTTCCCGTCCTACTCCAAAGAAGAACGGCTGACCGGGAAAAGATTTTTATTAGTGCCTGCTTCTCCAAAAAAAACCGCCTGGTGGCGGTTTCTTTAGTATCTGTCATTAAAATCCCCTTTGCTGGCTTCCCGCGGGTTTGGGTAAGTCTTTACGGGGAATTTTTTCATCGCGCTGGGCGGTATTATAGACAAAGGCGGCCACGATGGTGGCGGCCTGCTTCAGGTCATCGGCCACGAGGTGATCGTAGGTATCCATATTGGTATGGTGCGTGCGCGTATCGTATTCCAGTTCATCCTGAATAAATTGAAATCCCGGAATTCCCACCGCGTCGAATGCGAGGTGATCGGTGCCGCCCGTATTGCTGAGTGTAACGGTTTTGGCGCCCATATCATTGAAAGGAGCCAGCCAGTTGCTGAATAGTTCGGAAACGTTTTTATTTCCCTGCAGGTACACGCCCCTGATCTTCCCGCTCCCGTTATCGAGATTGTAATAGGCGGAAACTTTGGCGTGTTCGGGTTTCAGCTGCATGGTGGCGGGATCGGCAAAATGATTTTTTACATAATTGCGCGAGCCGAAGAGCCCCTGCTCCTCCCCGCTCCAGAGCGCGATCCGGATAGTTCGGCGGGGCTGGATGCCTAGGGATTTTAAGATGCGTACGGCTTCCATCATCACCGCGCAGCCCGCGGCATTATCCGTGGCGCCCGTAGCCCCGTGCCAGGAGTCGAGGTGACCGCCCAGCATCACGAGTTCTTCCCTGAGACCGGGGTCCGTTCCCGGGATCTCGGCTACCACATTATATCCCTTCAGGTCGTCGGTATAGAATTTTGTTTTCACATCGGCTTCCAGTTCCACCGGTACGCCCGCTTCCACGAGACGCTGCAGGCGGAGGTAATCGTCGCTGGACAACATCACTGAAGCGGGACCGATCTCCGCGTCTTTCGCATAGGAGCCGCCGCCGCTGACAAATACAGTGCCGTCGTTGCCGCTCGCATTCATGGAAAGGATCAGCGCCGGTTTTTCCTTGTTGAAAAATTCTGTCATTTTTCTTTGCACGGCAAAACGGTTCAGCATGGCGGCGCGCTGCGTGGAGTCGGTGGCGGGCCGGTTGCGGTTACCGCCCCCGCCCTGCGCGGGTGTCGCTTTTGCCATTTTATCAAGCGTGGAATCGGCAAAGCGGCTGCCATCGGGTTCAAAGGAAGGTTTGAGCTGGGTAGTAGACCAGGTCATCACGATCTTACCTTTAATCTTATCCTGGTATTGCATCAGTTCCACGGTATCCTTTGCCTTAATCAGTATGATCTCCCCGCTGAATATTTTTTTACCCGGCGTACTTCCCGTCCACGCCCGGGGCACCGCGATCAATGGCGCATAATAAGGGGCGGTCATCGCCACATAGCATTTTTCCTGTTGCCAGCTTTTTCCGAAATCGCCCCATGGTTCCAGTTGTACATTCACCAAACCCAGTTTTTCCATTTCCCCCTTGGCCCAGTTCGCGGCGCGGAAAAATCCCGGGGAGGAAGTCAGGCGCGGGCCGCTGACATCGGTCAGGTGAAAGGCGTAATCCATGACTTTGGAATTCCGGGATTCTTCATCTTTGATCTTATTGATCATTCCCGGGTCGGTTTTATCCTGGGCGCCTGCCAGCAGGACAACGGATATGAATACAACGAATGTGAGGAGCTTTCTCATTGTTTTGGTTTTATGGTTAGAAAATTAGCCATTTTCCCTCTACTCCGCGCATTTCGCGAGACAATCGGGGCAATTTGGCAGGAAACAGCCGGGTATTTGACGGAGTTTCCTTACCTTAATTGTGCCAACTGAACAGATTTCCCCCCTACGAAACCAGAACCGGACCCACTTTACGCATTTTTAAACCAAAATAAATCGAACATGAAACAGTATCTGGTATTGATTGTAGCGGGATGCATCAGCCTCGCTTCCTGCAAGGGCAAAGGCGGTATGTCTGACAAAGCCAAAAAAAATCTCGAAACCGTAAAGGCCCTCTCCCAATGTTTTGAAACCGGCGATTTCAGCAAGGTCGGGGATTATATCGCCGCCGACGCGGTGGATCATGCCGGGATGACCGGGGATGTAGTGGGACTGGACAGCATCAAGGCGCAGTTTACCATGATGATGGGCATGATGAGTGATATGAAGATGGAGACCGTGAAAGAAATGGCGGACGACGACTATGTATTTCAATGGATGAAGCAGAGCTGGACCATGAAAACCGACGCCATGGGCATGAAAGCCGGCGAGAAAAGTACGGCCGACGCCATCGAAGTGTCGAAAATGAAGGATGGAAAAGTATCCGAACACTGGAGCTTTATCTCTTACACCGATATGATGAAGATGATGCAATCGTCCATGCCCCCCATGGATAACAGCATGGGAGGAAAAGATACTACCGCTCATCAGTAAGCGAAATAATTAAAAAAGCTGCGGAACCGGGTTCCGCAGCTTTTTTATTACCGGGATGACCGCTAATTCACGGTCCACCGTTCCATATTGTATTCAAGGGCCTGCGCCGTGCTGCTGGTGTTTTTGAACACCAGGTAATACGTACCGGGATTCAGCCGCACTTCCGTGAGCCCCGGTTCGCTGGTAGTGCTGCCATTGTAGTCGGTATAATACTGGTACGACTGGTTATTGAGGAAAAAATTGATCTGGTCGGCGGGGATGATCTGGAAAGTGGTGCCGCCGCTGTTGCAGCCATCGATAAAATACCGGGTATTGCTCTGGATGGTAAACTGGTGGTAAACCTTGCCGCCGTTGGCGCCGATATTCGTAACGTTGGTCATGTAATTATCATAATAGGTGGCCCGGTCGGATGTGGGCAGGCTGATCTGCTTATCCAGTTCCATCCTCCCGGTATTGGCCCCGCTTACCTGGTTCCGCATACCCACAAAATAACTGCCGGTGCCCAGCGTAATATATTTGTAACCGAACTGGTCATCAAATACGGCATAACCCGAAGCGCTTCCACCCCCGGTGAAATTTGCTTTCTGGCCGATATCGGCCACGATAAAATCCATTTTATACTGGCTGGCGCAGCGCAATACAAAATAGGCCGTGCCCGTTACGGTAAAATCCTGGGTCCACCAACCATTGAGCCCGGCGAAATTCTGGTCGGTTTCAATGAAAAAAGTATTGGGTGTGGTTACCGTTGGCGGCGTGGTGCCGCCACCGCCTCCCCCGCCCGTTCCGCCACCTCCACCGGTTCCGCCGCCACCGCCCGAACCGCCGGTGTCCTTGGTGCAGGAAACAATTCCCAGGCAAACAATAAATAAGATTAGTGAAAAAGATGGGAGCTTTCTCATGATGAAGGGTTTAATGGTGAGCTTATTGTTGGTTTCTAAATATAAGTAATTTAAGTAATTCGTGCAGGGTGGCCAATACCCTTTTTAGGGTATATGAGATTGTTATTCGCGGGAAATGGGGTTCGTAATTTGGAGTCAATCCTTCCCGCTCATCAAAAAAAACCGGCATTTTATCATGAATTGGGGCAATTCCACGAAAGATGTCGTAATTTAATTTCCTAAACCAAATTGCCATGAAACAGAGAATTCTACTCTTAACCGTAATGACTTTGTGCATTACCGGGCTTCAGGCCCAGCAAAAAGAACAATCCCTGAGCGGCTATGCCATCACCGCCTCCGAGAAAGGGGGACGAAGCTGGCATGAAGTGCGCCTGGTGGATATCCGCACGGGTGCGGAACTGAAAACCATCTACAGCAGCGCCTCGGAAGCCAAACCCCTGAACGCGCGAACGGGCAAACCCGTAAAGGTTGATGAAACAGCCCCCGTGTCGACCCGCAAAGTGGTGAACCTCGACCAGGTGCTCGGGGAGGTAAAAGAACGCGAAGCCGTGCAGGTTCATACCATGAATGGTAGTGTAAAAGTGTACCAGGCAGGGACCGACGCTTTGGGTAAGACCTACTATTTCCACATGCAGCATGAAAAAATGGGGCGCGACAAACCTTTTGCCACCAATTCCGCGGCCATGGCTTATGATAAAAAGCATGAGCGCCTGTATTATACCCCGATGGGCATCAACCAGCTTCGCTATATCGACCTGAAATCGGGTACCATCTATTATTTCGAAGATGAACCCTTTGGCGTGGTGAGCGGTATGGGCGACGCGCCCAACCAGATCACCCGGATGGTGATCGCATCTGACGGTAATGGTTATGCGCTGACCAACGACGCGCAGCACCTGTTGCGTTTTACTACCGGGAAAAAACCGGCCATTACCGACCTGGGCGCGGTGTCCGAAGCCGCCGGCGCCGAAATTTCCGTGCATGGCCGCGGCGGGTACGGTGGCGATATGATCGCCGACGCATCGGGCAATTTATACCTCATCACGGCCAACCGCCGCGTGTTTAAGATCAATATCGAAACGAGATCCGCCAGTTACCTCGGCGTTATTAGCGGACTTCCGCAGGGTTTCAGCACCAACGGCGCCATGGTGGAAGAAGGCAGTAAAGTGATCATCGCCAGTTCCGAATCCACTGTTGGGTATTACCGTTTCGACCTGAATACCCTGCAGGCCGAAAAAGTTTCCGGCAGCGGCGAAGTGTTCAATGCGTCCGACCTGGCCAACGGCATTCTCGCTTTCGATAAAAAGAAAAAGGAAAAGAAAACGGAAGAGGCCAAAGAAGAAACAAAACCCGTTGAAAATAATATCACGGCGAAAAACGGACCCATTACCGAGCTGAATGATGTGAAAGGCATCACGGTCTTTCCCAACCCCGTTACCAACGGTATCGTAAAACTTTCCTTTGACAACCAGCCCGGGGGCCGTTACCAGGTGCAGGTATATGACATGGAAGGCAAACTGGTCACTGCCCGGGAAGTAATTGTGCAGAACCGGCTCCAGACCGCCGAACTGAAACTGCCCGAACTTACCGGCAAGGGAACCTATTTCGTACGGATTTTCAATGAAGCCAGCCGTATTTCGAGCCTGACCAAGCTGGTCGTTCAATAAATCGCTAATTAATCAGTTTCATTCCTGAAACCGATGGGTCTTCGTGAGAAGACCCTTTTTTATTTTAAAACCGGAAATTCCAGGTCACCGCCGGTATGATCGGGAAAAGAGAAACCTGTTTGGTTTCAATTTTAAGCGACCCATTGATCACGCTGCCGTCCTGGTCGAAATAAATAAAATAGGGATTGAGCCGGCTGTATACATTGTACACGCTGAACACCCAGTAACTGCTGACCTTTCTTATTTTTTTGGGGACCGGGTTATAAGTTGCCGAAAGATCAAGCCGGTGATAGGCCTTCATCCGGTACTGGTTTAACCGGCTGTATTCCTGCGTGAGCACCCCGTTAATAAAATAAAAACGCTCGGGCAGCGTGATCGCGTTGCCCGTGCCATATACAAAGACGGCCCCGAATTTCCATTTTTTACCCGGTTCATAATTGGCAACGACAGACAAATCGTGACGACGGTCGTAGCGGGTGGGGAATTTTTCGCCGTCGTTCAGGTCGGGAAATTTCCGCCATGTCCATGACAGGGTATACCCGATCCACCCCGTCAATTTTCCCTTCAGTTTGTTCACCAGCATTTCCGCGCCGTAACTCCATCCCCTGCCAAACACGAATTCTTCTTCGGGATCTTTCAGCGAAGGGGTATACCCTTCCTTGTAATCCACCTGGTTCTTCATGTCCTTGTAATAAATTTCGAGAGAAGTTTCGTACTTATTATCGCTGAAATTTTTAAAGAGCCCCGCCGCGTATTGCCAGCTTAGCTGGGGCCGCACAATATAAGTGCTGGGCACCCAGAGATCGGTGGGCAGCGTATTTCCCGAATTGCTGACGAGGTGGATGTACTGGTAATTACCGGAAACCGCGGCCTTCACCGAGGTTTCATCATTCAGGGCGTACCGGATCGTAAAGCGGGGTTCGAAACCACCGTAAGATTTTACCGGTTCGAAACTTTTATAGATGGTACTGTCGAGTTTATTGCCGTCGATATCTTTCACGTATTTTTTATAAGGCCCCACCTGCGTAAACCGGCTGTACCGGATCCCGTAATTGATCTTCCATTTCTCGCCCAGTTCCCAGTCGTCCTGCAGGTACACCGCGGCTTCCATCGCGAATTTGTTGCTTTCGTTATTGGGTTTGAACACCACGGAATCCTGCCGGCCGCTCGCCACATTGGGAATGAACTTGTGATAAGTGAGCAGTCCCCCGAATTTGAGTTTATGATTGGGAAGGGGATAATAATCGAAATCCGTTTTCAGGGTCGCGTCGCGGATACCCGAAGAAAGACCGATCTCAAAGTTTTCCTGGCTGGCTGAAAACTTAAACCTGTAATCGTTATACAACAGGGTGGTATTGGAAAAGAGGCGCCGGTTGAAGACATGGTTCCAGCGCAGCGTGGCGGTGGAATTACCCCAGGGGATATTGGTTTTAAAGGAGCGCTTGCCGTTGACAAAATCAAACACATCGCGGCCGAAATATCCGCTCAGGTAAAGCCGGTCTTTCTGGGAAAAGCGGTAATTCACTTTCGCGTTCAGGTCGTAGAAATAATAACCCGAACCGTAGAAACTGCTGCTTTTTTTGATAAAGGGTTTGATGATGGCGTCGACATAGGTGCGCCGCGCCGATATGATAAAGGAAGCCTTGTCTTTTTTCAGCGGACCCTGGATGGAAAAACGGGAGGCGATCAGCCCGATGCCGCCGTCCATCTGCAGTTTATTGATATTGCCGTCTTTCATGCTGATATCAACCACGGATGAAAGCCTTCCGCCGTACTGCGCGGGCATTCCTCCCTTGATCAGCGATACGTTTTTGATGGCGTCGGAATTGAACACGGAGAAAAAACCAAAGAGGTGCCCGGGATTATACACCACGGCATCATCCAGGATGATCAGGTTCTGGTCGGGCCCGCCGCCGCGTACATAAAATCCGGCGTTTCCCTCCCCTGCGTTCCGCACTCCCGGAAGCAACTGCAGCGCTTTGAGCAGGTCGATCTCGCCCATAAAGGCCGGGATATTCCTGATCTGGTTCATCGAAAGGTCTACCCGGCCCATCTGCGCGTTCTTTACATTGGCATCCCTCCTTTTGCTGTACACCACCACTTCGCCGATGGCCGCTGATTTGGAAAGCAGGTCGATATTGGATGTCAGGTTGCTGTCGAGCGCGATCACCAGGGTTTTACCGAGATAGGAAACATGTGAAATGTTCAGCGTATAAGTGCCCCTGTCGAGGGTGATGGAATAAAAGCCGTACTGGTTGCTGGAAACGCCCTTCGACTGCCCGTTCACGGCCACCGTGGCGCCAATGATCGACTCGCCGGAAAGGCTGTCCTTGATATATCCGTTCAGTGTAAAGCGCCCCGAAGCGGGGTTTTGGGCCCGGGCGGGATTAAAACACAACAGGATCAGCACGGCGGTCACAATCTTTTGCATATCTCTAACCTGCAAAGATAGGATTCGGCAGGCTGACAGAAGCGTTAATGCGTTAAATTTGCGGACTTTCGGGAGGGTTTAGTAAATAAGTAAATAAGTATATAAGTATATAAGTAAATAAGTAAATAGGTATATAAAGTATCTAAGTAGTATTTGAATAAAATGAATCATGGGCAATGGGGAGTGTAGTTAAGCGATTTTGATTTGAACGCTACAG
>CAYNSL010000038.1:0-25803 GCA_964399755.1 uncultured Chitinophaga sp.
AACCGTTTTCCCGCATATATTTCATCTGGTTCGGGAGCAGGTATTTCAGCGAAAGCGGCGCGGTGGTGATGCGGATGAGTTTGGGCATAGGATATCAAATCCTCCTTCTGCGGATTTGAGGTACGGCAAAATCAAGGATTTTCATAAACCAGCGGGGATAGGCTAGCCTTGTCTTATGATACATCATTAATAGCATCAGCAGGTAGAAAGGCATGCAAGGTATCTTGTATCGCGACAGGGCCCCGAAATTGGCCGATGAAATTCCAACGGCCACGGCGAAAACAAAGGCGAATATAAAACACATGAGGATCCGGGGATCGGAAAAGGCCGTCGTGAAAAATTTCTTTAAACCCCGTTTATAAACAAAAAATACAGTTAAGAACAAAAAGACCGATGATTCGGCGCAGGAAAACAACACGATCGGGGAGTTCACCTCCCACAAAAACGGCCGGTAAAATGTGGCGGATATGCCCCCGAAAATCATGGCAAACGGGTTGGATGTATTGATGGCGAAATAAGAATCCTTTCCGCCCGTATCTTTTGCGATTTGGGCGTACATCTGGCGCTGATACTCGGCGTTGCCGGCAAATTTATCAAATTGGTATTGCTGCGCCGCTTCCAGCGACGTAAAATAGTTTAGCATCAGGTAGGCCACGCCCAGACTCCCCAAAAAGGTCATGCCTGCAAAAATGGCCCGGAGGGTTCGGTTCTCAATCAGCTTATTCACTTCTGCAAATTGCCAGATCAGCACGGCCATCACCAGTACCAGCAGAATATACACTTTGATCATGTAAAGAAGGAAACCGCAAGCAAGAATGATGAAAATGGAAATGAGTATTTTCCGTTTTTTCACAAAAAGGTTCAGGAATGCGTATACGATATATCCCACACAGCCAAAAGTAATCGGGTCCTTCAGCAATCCCGAGCTCCAGTAACAGACGCTGGGCAGGAACAAACATGCCAGGGCCAGTTCGCGGTACTGTCCCGGGTAAAAATGATAAAAGGTCTTGAAGAGCCGGATAGCCCCGCCCAGGGCAAAAAAACCAAATACCATACTGATGCACAAATAGCTATTGAAAAAAATGTATGAGGGAATCAAGGCCAGCTTGGGCGGAAAGAAATTCGCCTGCCCGAACATATAGTTATAAGTCAGGTCGTCGGTATACCCGTCATAATAAAAATAATCGAAAAGGGGGCTCTTATACGTCAGTTTGGGCGTAATGATCGCCAGCTTGAAATTATCGGGATTATCCTTGATGGCAGCCCGGAGGTCCTGCGTAGCCTGGTAATACAAACCCGTATCGCCGCCTTTGAAATAAAACTCGGTGAGCATGGTGAAGGCGAATACACAGATCAGTTTGAAATAAAAAGCGCGGAAATAGAGCATGCGCAGGCGGGGGTCCTTCTGTCGCCTTGCCTTACCCCGGATAATGAAATACAGAACCAGGAAGCATAGCGGGAATACAGCGAGGTCAGTCGTGGAAAAAAATCTTGCGAGCAGCAGCATGAATAATGTTGAGCGACCGGTTATACTTTGCCGGTCACAAGCCGGAAATGATCGAGATATAATTGCTTATTGGCTTCCACCGAATAAGCAGTAACCACGGTGTCCCTGCCCTTCCTGCCCATTTGTTCGCGCAGGGTAGGTGAATCAATGAGCCTGGATATTTTATCGACCCATTCCGCGGTTGCGGAAGCAAGAAAACCATTTTCCCCCTCACGGATAATATCACCATTTACTCCTACCGGCGACATGATTGTGGGAATGGCAAGGGCCATGTACTGGAGTCCTTTCAACCCGCATTTGCCGCGCGACCATTCATCATCCGGAAGCGGCATCAGGCCGATATCGATTTCCTGCAGGTCCTTTATCTCGGTATCCCTTTTCCAGTCTTGTCCGCGGATCCCCAGTTCATCATTGACATAATTCCCGTCGCCGATCACTTTAAAGTAAACCTTCTCGCCATATTTTTTTTTGATGATCTTCAATGCGTCGAGGCAGGTTTCAAAATGCCGGATGGTGGAAAAGGAGCCGCTCCAGCCTACACAGATTTTTTCTTTTTCAGCAGAATAGGCGGGGCGGTATGCGTCCGTATCAATGGTAGTAGGAATAATGGCAACATTTTTATTGAACTGTGATGCATAATCCGCCAGGTATTGGTTACCGGCAAAGATGAGGCTGGATTGCGCAATGATCTTTCTGGTTTTTGCCGGGTTTTTAACAAACCGGAATATCTTGTTCTGACCGGAAACCTGTTCAAGCCAGATGGCGTCGTCGAAATCGAAAATCATTTTTGAACGGCGGGCGTACTGCTTTTCAAAATATGCAGTCCCCAGCATAAAGGCCTCGCGCTGTACAAAAACGATATCGTACTGCCCGATCGTTTTTAATTCCCGGCGGCGTTTGCGATACCCTTTCCAGAGGATTCCGAGTTTCCGGAAATAGTACCCCTTTTTATAGAAATAGCGGTAGTCTTCCTCATCGAGGAGATTCGAGAAAACACATTCGACCCCATTGGCGCTGAGAAAGTCAAGGTATTGTTCAAAACGGAATCGCTGACCGGGGGCTCTCCCCGGTATATGTACGCAGGTAAACAGAACTTTCATGTACGGTTAATTTTCAAGCCAGACAGAAGGGAGCTTTTCCGTGATCTCAATATTACTGAACCGTGAACTTTCGCGCGCCCCCGCTTTACGTGCCCAATCGGCCATTTTGCGTATGCCGTCCTCCAGGGTTGTGAAATCCCCTTCGGAAATACCGAATATTTTTTTCGCTTTACTGTGATCCGAATAAGCATTGACCACTTCATTCCGGGCAGGAAGATGGCGCAGTTCGCCTTCCATCCCCATCACTTTCATAACAGTTTTGGCCAGTTCGTTTACGGTATATTCCTGGTCGGCGCCGATATTGAACACCTGGTTATAGGCGGCCCGTTCGTCTACGCAGCGCGCAATATAGGGAGCTACATCCTTGATATAACTGAAAGCACGGGTCTGGTTGCCGTCCCCAAAAACGGTCAGGGCCTTTCCCTGCATCAGCTGGTTCATAAAGATCCCGATCACATTGCGGTAGCGGTCGCCGATATTCTGGTATTCACCGTACACATTATGCGGCCTGAAAATGACATAATTGAGCCCGAACATTTCATGGGCTGAGCGAAGATCGAGTTCCACCGCGTATTTCGAAATGCCGTAGGGATCTTCGGGTACCGGTGTGGTATCTTCCGTCATCGGTAATTGCCCGGCCCCGTAAACCGCGATAGAAGAAGTGAATACAAAACATTTCACCTTATGCCGGATACTTTCATTGATCAGGTTGACGCTGCCAATGAGATTATTGTTATAATTAAACCGCCGGATAAAATGGCTAAGCCCTTCGGCCGCGTAAGCCGCGAGATGAAATACATAATCGAATTTATATTCCTGGAAAAGCCCGGCGATAAACTTTTCGTCGAAGACGGTCCCTTTGATAAAAACGGCGTCTTGATGCACATAGTCTTCAAATCCCCCGCTAAGGTCGTCGATCACCACCACTTTGTGTCCCCGGGCGATCAGTTCGTTGACAACATGGGCCCCGATAAATCCGGCTCCGCCGGTAACCAATGATACTTTCATGTTTTGTTATTTTTTATACTGTAGTTATTCATGAGCGGTTTTTTTCCTGCCGACGGCATGCCAGTAAGGTACTTTTTCCGAGAATACGATTTCACCGAGACCAGCGCTTTCCATCATTTCAAGTATCTGCTGTCGTGAAAACCGTTGTTCCAGCGGTGTGCCGAAGCGATCAAGCGCATCATTACGGATCACGTAAAAGGATGTGTTCTCGTAAGCGTGGAGCGGAAGCCTAGAACGGATTTTCGCAGGTACTCCCACCAATTTCAGGAAACGTTTGAACAATATAACCGGCATGTAAAAAAAGATAGCGAGCAGGTCGCAGCAAACTCTTTTCAATTTCGAAGGCAATTTACTCACAAACATCCTCACTATGTTCATCAGGAAAAAGAGCGCCCGATACAAAAAGCTGCGGTTATCAAGGTTGTAATAGAGGTACACCAGGAAATGTCCCCCGGGTTTTATTTTACGGACGCAGGATTCCATTGCTTTCCGGGTGTCGGGAATATGGTGCAACACTCCCAGGCTGAACCCGAAGTCAAAATAATTGTCTTCAAAAGGGAGATCGTCGATCGATGCCTTATACAGTGAAATCTTGTCTTCACCACCCAATAAGCGGCTGGCGGCGATCACCGCGTCACTGGGATCGATAGCCGCTACTGCTCCCACTTTGGGAGCGATGTATTTGGACCAGCGTCCTGATCCACACCCGAAATCCGCGACAATCATTTCGGGCCCCAGCATCCCGGGGGTAACGATATCGAAGTAGGTATCCCCGATATCCCGGATTTCCATAGCGCTGAATGCATGGAAGGATTTCCATTCTTCGCCAAACGACTTTACGGTAGCGGGATCGATATTGCCGAAGCTGGTGTCAAAGCACCAGATCCGGCGTTGGTTCATCTCAATTACCCCCACCGGAGTTTTATTTAATTTGATGTTCATGGCTTATCATGGATTTATTGGGTACATAATTTTTCATATATCAGGCGATACATCTTTACACCATGTTGCAGGTCAAAATATTTTTCAGCGGCGCTGCGAATCTTTTCCCGGCTGATCGAGAGCAGGGCGGGCAACTGCGTGCAAATATTTTCATACCCCAACCTGTCAAAGGACCGGACTACGATCCCCGCCCCGGATTTTTCGACGATATCGCCGGTATCGCCTATATCGTTGCAGATGAGTGGGAGCCCCATGGCCATCACTTCTCCCTGCTTGGTGGGCGAGGACGCTTTTTTGGAATAGACATCCCGGATAAAAAAAATATTCCAGTCGCTTATGGAAAGATACTTCGGCACTTCATCACGGGAAGCGGGCTGAACCCTGATTTCCGCGGGGCTGATTCCCCTTTCTGCCGCCCTGGCCAGGATGGGACCCGGTGCGTCGTGCGTGATCAGCAGGAAAACGGCACCCGGGACTTTCTCTTTCATGACCGCAAAAAAATCGAGCATCTCTTCCGTCATGTACCAGCCTCCCAGCGAGCCCAGGTAACTGAGTACCCGCTGACCGGGGCCGATGGACAATGATTCCCTGGTATGTTTACGCTCGCCGGTTCCCAGCCGGTGAAAATCGAAATGGTCAAGGTCAGCACAGCAGGGAATAACAGATATCCGGTCCGCGGGAACATGGTATTTTTTTTCAAGCTCCTCTTTACCCCGTTGCGTAAGTGAAATGATATGTGTTGATTGCTCCAGGTATCTTTTTTCCTTTTTTTTGTACCGCTTGTACAGGAACCCGAACAAGGGACTCTTCAGGTTCCATAGTCCGCTGTCCACACGCTCATCTACCCAGAAGCCCCGCATATCGAACAGGAAGGGTATCCCGTACCGGCGGTGCAGTTGAAGTCCCGCCTGTGCTGAAACGTAGCTGCGGCAGTGTACCAGTTCGAAAGAGCGGGCCTTGTGCAGGCGCGCAGCGGTCCGGTTCAGGCGCCACTGGTCATAGAGCTTGGCGAGCAACGGTGGGCGACGCGTAAAAGAAATCGTTTCCCACCTGATGCCGGCTGCCTGCAGGAGTGCCCGGATCTTTTCGCCTGATTTCTCCATACGTTCCTTCTTTTCCACGCTTAATAGCGTGAATGAATAGCCGAATTTAGTCAACTCCCGGAGGTAAGGTATCACCTGGCTTTGTCCCAGCTGATCCGTCATTCCGTCATACGATATGTAAAGAACTTTTTTGGCGTTTACATCCATTGCCGGTACCATAACTGGAACATCAGCAAATACCAGATCTTATTGTGCAGTTGTTCCTTTCCGTTATAAAATTGCTTTTTAAGGCTTTCGGTTGCTGCCGGGTTAAACAGGGCCTGCTGCCGCAGGAAATCCGGTTCGGTGGCTTCGTCCACGAAATGCTTCAGGTCGTTTTTCAGCCAATCGGAAATTGGGATCCCGAAACCCATCTTGGGCCGTTCCATCATTTGCCGCGGCACATACTGGTGTACAATCCGGCGCAACAGGTATTTTTTAATCCCGTTGTGCAGTTTATACTCCGAGGGCAGCTGGGCTGCGAATTCGATGATATGCTGGTCGAGAAAAGGTTCCCTTCCCTCGAGGCTTACGCTCATGGAAGCCCGGTCAACCTTCTGCAAAATATCATCCAGCATATAGGTTTTATAATCCAGGGCCATCATAAAACTGAGATCATCGTAATACTCTTTCCGTAACCGTTCATCGAAACCGCTGGATAATTTTCCCGTTTTCCGAAGCAGCATTTTTTCAAGTTCATCGGGAAAATAAAGGCTGCTCAGGTTCGGCATCAGTTCAACGGCATCATTGTCACGGAGCAGGTTCATGATCTTTTTGTACCGCGATGCAAACAACGGCTTCCGGTTAAAATAGGGAACCCGGTGCGCGGGTATATAATGCATCACGCGTTCCAGTCCGCGGCGGATTCCCGCCGGAACCCGGTTTAACTTCTTCTTTACCCGGGCCACGTAATTATATTTGTTATATCCGCCGAAGACTTCGTCACCCGCATCGGCACTCAGGGCCACGATCACCTGCTGGCGGGCCAGTTTGCTCACTAGGGTTGTGGGGATAGCGCTGCTGTCGGCGAAAGGTTCATCGTAATAATAGGGAAGCTGGGGTACGATCTCCAGCGCTTCGTTTGTGGTGCAGTAATATTCGGTATGGTGTGTACCAAGATGGGCTGCCGTGGCTTTGGCAAAGGGGGCTTCGTTCAGTCCCTTGTCGTGCACACCGATGGTAAACGTATTGATCTTCGCCATGCTATTTTTCTGTAACAGCGCGGTTACGCAGGTGCTGTCGTAACCCCCGCTCAGGAAAACGCCTACCGGTACATCGGCTACCATGCGGTACTGGAAGGCTTTTTCAAGTATGCGTTCGGTTTCCACGGTGGCTTCCTCCAGGCTGATCTTCAGTTTGGGCTTATTGTAATAATCGAGCACATCCCAGTATTTCGAGATGTTCACGTCGCGGGTGCTCAGGTCGAGTGTAAGGTAGTGCCCCGGTGGTAATTTGTGCGTGTCCCGGAATATGCAGTGGGGGGTTGGCACATATCCGAATTGCATGAACGCGGCTACGGCGTCGTCATCCAGTTCTTTAGAAAACCCGGGATGACGGTGAAAAGCTTTCAACTCGGAGGCAAAAAGAAACAATCCATTCTTGTAGTACCAGAAAAAAGGTTTCACGCCGGCACGGTCGCGAACGCAAAACAATTGGCGGCGGGATTTGTCATAAATCACAAATGCGAACATCCCCACGAAACGGTCGAGGCTCCGCGGACCCCATTCGCTGTAGGCATGGATGATCACTTCGGTATCCGAATGCGTACGGAACTGGTGTCCCTTTGCAAGCAGTTCTTCCCGGATTTCATTATAATTGTAGATCTCCCCGTTAAAAGTCAATACCAGCCCCTCTGCCTGCATGGGCTGGGCTGCGGCATCACTGAGGTCGATGATGGAAAGACGGCGGTGTCCCAGGGCTACGATTGCCGCATCAGTCTTATCGATATAATGTCCGCCGCCATCCGGGCCGCGGTGACGGAGAATTTCCGTCATGTCTTTCAATACCTCGTCTCTTGTATTCCTGTTGAAATCAATATAGCCGCTGATGCCACACATAAATTAATTAAATACTTCAAGTATTTCCTGCTTGCGCAGGTTGACATACTGTACATTCCTATGAAAGTCGTAAAATTCATCCTTAATCCTATCTCCCGCCGTATACCGGTCGATCAACCGGTGCAACACGTTATGCTGAGGATAGGTTTTTTTCAGCGATTCCAGGAAGGCCATATCGCTGAAACCTGCACTTTGCAGTACATAGAAAACATTGGTCAGAAAATTTTCATTGGATCCTTCTTCAAATCCCTTCCGGTTATGGAGTACTTTTATTTGTTTGTTTTCGGGATAAAAATCGAAATCTTCCACGAGGTTCACACCGGCCTTGTCCAGCATCCCTGTTGCTTTTAGCAGTTTGCGGATCGGCTCTTTAAAACGCTTTACCAGGAAGCTGTTCTTCAGCCGCTGGGTAGTGGAGTTAACTTTTTCATACGCCCACATGGCATAAGTAATCGAGGCATCCGGCGGGAAAAAAACAACATGCGGCTGGTAACTGTCTACAAATTCGATATTCCCCTGCGGAAACCGGTATATTTTTTCGATTTGCATGTCGGCGGTCTGGTTTTCTTTATTGATCACAAATCCTTTCCTGAACAGGATGGATTCATAACCCGGGCCAAAGGCTGCCACGGTGGTCAGCAATAATTTCCCGTGGTGATGTATGCTTTGGAAACTCAGGTCAGTGCTGCGGTCAGGCAGTGGCATAAAGCAATTCCCGCTGATCCCCACGTTTTCGTCCTGGTAAATTTCAAAAGCCAGTGTGGGATAATGCCGCAGACGTTCGATGAATTTTTTATCCTGCAGGCTTTGCCGGAAAATATCAAACAGCACTTCCCGGTCGGCGCCCATGGCCTGTAAAACGGGTTTGGCAAGGGCATGGGCCTCTCGCCTGTCCTTTACCTTTCTGAATATGCCGGCTATCTCTGTAATGTAGCGGTTCAGGTTTCCCATGGTTATGCTATTAGTGTTGAATAGGCCGAAACTTTGCCGGCGTGGATCAGGATAAAATTCCGTTCATCCGAGATCAACCCAACCTGGGGAAACAGTTTTTTTGAGGGCTGATCATATTTATAGATCCTATAACCGAGCGTATTCTCAATATACTGCTGGAAAAACGCAAGGTCGATGCCGAAGCTCTTCAGGTAGAGGTCCACAATCTCAATCAGGATCACCGGCCTGAATTTCTCCAGTGTTTTTTCCATCCCCTTGAGGGCAAAGTATTCGGCGCCTTCGATATCGATCTTGATAAAATGAAGGTTCTTCAATTCCGGCAACAGGAAGCTGTCAATATCCACCACTTCCGCTTCGAACTCATCGTTCTTTTCGGATACATAATGACCGGTTCCTTTCAGCAGTTCATCATTCCGGCTGGCCATATGTGCCAGCCCGGTCGCCATCGTGCCATAGCTCATTTTCGGAACGCTGAATCGCATGGTCTCGGTTTTCTGCCCCACTCCTTTTTTATACAGGTTCACGTTTTTCAGCCGGAATTTTTTTACAAGCATCGAAGCCACTTCCCAGGTAAAGGGAATGGGTTCAAATGCGTAAACCCTGCCCTGCGGCACCAGTTTCGCCATCCGTTCCGTATAATACACATAATTCGCCCCGATATCCAGCACTTCGTCGCCGGGGTTGAGCAAGACCGGTAGTAATTCCATTTCTATTTCCTCTACAAGCCGGTGTGTAATGTCTTTCTTCTTGGCGTAATACTGCATCCATTTGTACCCGCGTTTGTTCAGCAGTTTGAACAGGATCGGCTTGATAAATCTTCGGATCGGGGAATTGACGGAGGCCATCGCAGGATATTTGGTTACAGTTAATTTTTTGGGGTCATCCCGGCACGGCGCCGGAGGGTTCACGGTGTACCGGTTTTTCCACCGGCAAAGTTACGGTTTGGGAACGGAAGCTCCGCGGCTGCGGGTAGCAAAGACGGATTGGGTTGCTGAATTTTTACGGATGGCCCGCTCAACAGGTTAAACCGAATACTCAGGAAAATACCCAGCCGGGATCGGTTCCTGTACGGGCGTGGCCCGCCTGGCTTTTTTCTTCACGCCATGACGACTGATCCGCACATATTTTTTCCGGGCCCAGATAAAAGCGGCCAGGAAGAAAAGCCAGATCGTGTACGAAAGATATTTGGACACTTTCTGAAAAATAAGCGCATTGGGCGCCGGGAATACATTCGGCCGCTCATAAAAATAGGTCGGGAAGAGGTCATTCACCAGTTCGGGCGAATATTGTGAATAAGCCCGGAGCAGCAGGTCACGGTGCTTAACAAGGAAATCAATGCCAGGCCGGTTATAGGCCTGGAGCAGTTTTACATCGGGTTCCATATCCGGGTCGTAAAAATGCCAGCTTCCTTTATAATAAGCTTCAAAACAAAAATGCCCGCATGTTTTTCCCTGGAATCCAACAACGCGGGTACTGAAACCTTTCCGTTTCAGTATCTCCATCATCACAATCGACTGCTGGCTGCAGGCGGCAAAAGGATATTTCAAAATATCGTCGGGTACTACGATTGCACCCAGACCCCTGACAGAAACTTTCGACAGCAGCATGGCCATGAAATTATTGCTAAAGCCATACATGGAATATCCGTGGTAAAACCGGTTACGAACCGCTTCACTGGTGATCTCGGGGTAGATTTCCTCAAAAACAACAGGCAGGCCGGAATATAATTTTTCCTCGTACACGCTGTCACAATAAGCCATAAGGCTGTTGAGCGAGTTGAGGCGCCTGAGGGAGGGGTCAAAGTCTTCTTTTTGATTGTATTGCGGCGTGGCGTAATCAGGACGCACCATCACCGATTTGTCGCCAACGAAGAGATACCCTGTTAGCAACAGGGAAAAATTGAATGAAAGGAATAGTAAAAACTGGAGTATGAAATACAGTTTCTTCACCATCGGTATTTTTCCTGGTATTGGATTGTAATTTCATCTCAAAAATATCTTTTATTCAACAGCATCAAAGCCAGGAGGATATGATCCCGGCAATTTAGGGTGGAACCCCTTTGCGCGTATCGTAAAGTTCCGATCAGTACTGCGAAATTCTACGTTTTTCCTCACGGTTGAACAGGGCTTTCAGCCACCCGCTGAACGTAGCCAAATCAATAGAAATTGTGATGAGCATCACCATAAAAAAAACACCCGGGTTCAACAAGGTTGCGGTTCCGTATTCATACCGGTGCGACCAGGTTCTTTTCAGTACCCGGGCGCTGGCCCATAGGGGTATCGCCAGTAAGAAATACCATTTTAAAAAGATACCCAGCATCAAAAAAGCAAGCATGACCAGATACTGCCGGCCGATTCCGTAATGCCAGTAAGCCTGCCGGCCCGCCCAGACATTGAATTGCGAATACAATTCAAACTTTTTAAAAGTGGATCCCAGCCCGGGCCGCAGCTGCCAGTAAACAATAGCGTCGGGGGCGGTTGCATACCTGAATCCAAGCTGATCCGCTTTTTCCATGAAGACAAGGTCTTCGGTAGCACGCCAGTCGGGGAACCCGCCGGTTTTTTCCCAGACTTCTTTTTTCAGCAGACAGGATGCGATCGACCTTGTCCGGATTGCACCCGGCCGCATCGGCGGTACGTAGGCAATGGCCGCGCATTTATCAAAGATCCCGTATACCTGCGGAGAAAAATTTCCGTACACGATCGCAGCGTTTGGGTCTTCCTCTTTTTTTTGAACCAGTAATTCCAGCCAGTGTTTATCCAGCGTGATCCCTGCATCTGTAAAAGCGATCCATTCGCAGCGGGTATGGGCAGCCCCTATATTGCGGCCTTTGCCCGGCATGGCCCTTTCGGTACGGATGATTTGAAACCTGGGGTCATCCTTCGTAAGATCAGTGGCCAGTTGTGCTGTGTCATCGGTTGAACCGCCGTCAACCAGGATGACCTCCGCAGGAGGGTACGTTTGTTCCCTGATCGTTCGGATAAGTGCGGCAATTGTTTTGTGCTCGTTGAATACGGGAATGATCAGTGCAACCGCTGTTTTCATGAATGGATGGTCGGGTTTTCATTTCGCATCCGGATGACACGGGCGGGATTGCCGGCGACAACGGCAAAGGGAGGAACAGGTTTGGTAACCACGGCCCCGGCGCCAACGATCGCGTCATGCCCTATTTCCGCCATCACAATGGCGCCGGCGCCGATCCAGGCGCCACGCCCGATGAGCAGGGCCTCTTTGGGACCATTGCCCTGGAGCTTAATCGGAATATCAAGCCTCCCGGTTTGATGATGATGCCCTCCCGAAAGTAAAACAGCATTCGGCCCGATCAGTACATGGTCTTCGATCACTACATAATCCAGGTAGCAGCCACTGCTCACCCAGATATCTTTTCCGAAACGCGAACGGCGGTCCTCAATCTTCACGCCGTAATGTAAAACCACATCCTGCGGGATGGCGGGCAGCAACTGGTGGTAGACAGCCCTCCTGAATTTCCAGCCGATTGAAAAGGGGGCGCGGGAAATAAATTCCCCGATAAACGGGAAATAAAAAATTTTCAGCTTTAACCCGAGCCGGAAAAAACTTCCCCACAACCATCCGAAGAAATAGATGATGGCGTTTGGAATGGCTGACAGAATTTTTTTCATATTCAGGTAAAAAATGCGGTTAACCCTGTAATACTTTTTCAAATCCTTCTTTGGCGCCGGCTAGTGTCCATCGTTGCTGCGCCTTGGCAAACATATTGTCTATGAGATTTTTTCTGAACACGGGGTCGGTGATAACCTGCCGGATCTTATCGGCCAGTTGGTGGTAGTTCAAAAACTCCGCCGAAGCGAATTCCGTATCCGGTACCAGTTCGTCCCGGATCCAGTCGGTATTATATGCCACGATCGGTAGTTTTAACAGGGCGGCTTCGCGGAGTGCGCCGCCGGTATAGGGCGATACAAATACATGCATGTCCCTGTAAAAACGGATGATCTGCGCTGTATTCTTGTAGCCCTCGAATATTACCTGCGCGGCCACTCCTTTTTGGACGGCCAGCGCTTTGAGGTTATCTTTTTCTTCCCCTTCACCGATAATGTACAGCCGGTAACGTTTGTCGCGTTGCAGTAATTCGGCCAGGGCCAGGATCGCGTGATCCACCAGCTTCTCCGCCCTGAGACGGCCGATGATGACCAGATTATAGGCAGGGGCATCCGCGCCGGGAAAAATCCGCTCGTCATTTATATGTGCGAGAAAATTCAGCGAAGGTGCTTCTTCGGGCAATTTATCCAGCACAATGGTCTTCCGCGCAGCCAGGTGATCGCCCAGCAGCCATTTCTTGTAATCGCCCAGGCTCTTCGTGGTTATGATTTTTGTTACGCTCCGCATACTCCAGCGACGGAATATTTTTTCAAACCAGATCGGCAGTTTACCAGACAGGGAACGGCCGGTGATCTCGTAAATTTTATCGGGAAGCGCAATGGGAATCATCAGATTCCGCGTTTTAGAAAACAACCTGACGCTAAAAATCGTCCACCAGAGAAAAACCTGTTCGTAGGTGATCGTCAGCTCCGGCCGGATTCGCCTGACCAGTTTCCAAAGGCGGAAGGGGGAAAGAAAAATATTTTTCGCAAGCGAGCCGGATCCCACCGCGATCACGATGGTATTGCCGTTGCGCATTACTTTCCGGCCAGGGATCGTGCCAGCCAGGAACAACACGTACACTTTGTCTGCCACCGCTTCATAGTTCCGAACATGCCATAAATTACTGTCGGCAGAAATATCCTTTACCCCGGGGCCGGCGAGAAGGTTATGCAGTATTACCGATCTCATGTTTTTTGAAATAACCCATCAGTACCCGGTACACTTTTACCACATTGCCGAACTGAAGGCTTACAATCACCGTATACAGGCCCAGGAAAATCAGTGACAGGATCACCGGATCGTAACCCAGGAACGCAAACACAACGGCGACCGCAATGATTATATTGTTCAGCAGGATCCGGTACAGCCGGACCCGAAACTTAACGCTGATATAAATGATCAGCGCCAGTGCATAAAGAAATCCGAAGATCACGCTGGAGAGCGCGCAACCCGCGATCCCGAACTCGGGAATCAGGAGCAGGTTGCCCATGATATTGGTAACGGCCGACAAAAGGGCCAGGGGTAATGCGATTTTTACGATCCCCTTGGAAAGCAGGAAGGGCGAGAACAGTACCGCGGCGGAGAATGATACGGAAGAACTCACGAGGAACATGAAAAGACAAACAAAAAAATCGCTGTTAAATGCGCTGTAGAAAAGCGGCAGGATCCACACAAGGACCATTACCAGTCCGAAACTCAGTATGCTCCATATATAATTAAGTGTAGTGCCGTAGGAACTGATATAATTCAGCGTAGACTGGTCCGACTCGTTTCGGTTGGATGTAATAAACAGTGGCAGCACGATAGCTCCGAGAATGGTAGGCACCTGTATCCATACCCCGTTGAACTGGTAAGCGATCGAGTAAATGGCGATATCGGATTTGGCGAGGTATTTATTTATGAAAAAACTGTCGATATAATTTGACGTAAAAAAAGCCACTACCGAATAGGGAACCAGCGGCAGGGAAAACCGGATGATTTTCCGGATCATCGGCGTGTTCCAGCGGAAGCCGAACGTACCCCTGCTGAGGCGGAGGCTAATCACAGAAATCACCAGCCCAGCACCGATATACACGTAAGCGATCTTTTCCACCGAGATACTGCTGTACCGCAGAAAAAGAAACAGTCCCCCGATGATCAGGAGTTTCTCGGTGAGTACCAGCAGTCCCTGTACTTTCAGCAGCTTGCGCGCCTGGAATCCGCTGTAAAAATGAATATTGAGGGCCAGTACAAAACCATAGGCGATCGCAAGAAGTCCGCCCCGGAAAGTAAGCGGGATAAAATTTTTGAGCCAGGGATGCAGGATGAGGAAAAAAACAGCGGCGAAAATAAAATTGAGCAGGAATAACTGCAGCCGGTTGGAGAACACGGTCGAAATGTTCTGGCTTTCCAGGTATTCTTCCGTTCCCAGTTTTTGTACGGATACCAGCGACCAGTTGGTGAGGAATACGAATACCTGGGCCGTGGAGATCAGCAATACCAGTTCACCCAGGATTGACGGGTTGTATTTTTTCAGGACATAGTAACTGATCAGGAAGGAGATAAAAGAGGCGAGCAGCTGCGTGGAAGCGGAGACGGCGAAATTCGGGACAAACTGTTTTTTGTCCCACTGAACCGTACGCTTGTCAATCGCTGTTTTCAACCGGAGAGATTGTTTATGCCTGCGCGCTAATTTTTTTTCCTTTTAATGAGCCCGCCCCTTCATACTGGTAATCCGTTACCAGCAATAGCCCCTGGTTGCATTGTACCAGCAGCGGGCCTTTTTCAAAAACTTCCACAACCATTCCGATTTCGGCGCCGGGAAATTCAATCCGGGTATCAAAGGGCTGGGCTTTCCAGATGATTATTTTTTTTCCGTTTGCAAAACCGAATGCCCCCGGGAAAGGCCGGGTGATAGCCCGAATAAAATTATAAATACCATATACGTTATTGGTCCAGTCGATCAGCCCGTCTTCGGCGGTCCGCCTGGGATAATAAGTGGGTTCTCCTTCCTGGGGCATCACGGTATAATCCCCGCGCAACAGCCGGGGCGCGTATTCCAGGATTACCTGTTTGGAAACGATGACATTCTTATTATATAATGTATTACAGTCGTCCCATTCGTTGATATCGAAAATCCGGTAATGAAAAACATCCCCGTCGTCCACACCCGGTTTGATAAGGAAAAAATGAAGTATGAATTGCTTCTTCCCTTCGATCAGCGACCAGTTGATCGGGGAACGCCCCCTCCCCTTTGGCAGGAATTCCGAGCTGCCATGTACGCCGATGGCACCGGTTCTGAGCGTCTGCAGGACCGATTCCGGGAATAACCGTTGCCAGCCGCCCTGCACCAGCAGATCAAATTGCTGCTCCCGGAAAAATGCCAGGTCAGCTTCCGATTTCAGGGAATATTTTTCAGCGGTATAGACGGGAATTCCGTATTGTGCGGCAAGGGGTGTAAAATCGGCATAGCCCGACACGCTCATCTGTTCGGCTTTTTCCCGCGATATTGTTACGAAATAATCGAACTGCATGCCGGCTTCCAGCAGCATCCTGATCAGCTCGTACCCGGGTTGTGTGCAACCGGCCATCACGATCTTTCCGTTCCCCCTCATATTTCGCCCTCCCAATCAATGTTTTTCATATTCCCGTTCTTCATCAGCCTGCGGTAGTGATCCAGCGATTGCTGTTTCCTGCCTTCGATGGCCCGCTGTATTTTTTGCCAGGGGCTCATGATTCCGTCCTGCCACCATTCGGGATGTGTAAGCAACTGGAGGCGCGGGGCTTCCGCCTTTTCCACGATATCGGCCATCCGCGCATAGCGCCAGTAGCCGTTGCTGTCGGAACAATAAGTCACCTCTTTTTGAAAATAAGCGGCGTAGGTATTCACCAATCCCGCATACTGCCAGTCCTGGCAGCCCATGATAAAGGAGTTGGTGTTATGAAAGGAAAATACTTTTATCTCCACGGGGAACAGCCGCTCAAGAATTTCTTTCTCCCGCAACAGGTTCTCCTCGATCTGCTGCTGGTTCCGGATATTATAAAAATGCGTGTCGAAATGAATACCGAAGCGATGCCCCATTCCGTTGATGGCACAGATGATATCGTAAATGGATTTTTCGAATAGGTTGTAATATTCGCTGTGCAGGTGCCAGAAATAAGTGCTGATCACTCCTTCTTCCTGTTCGATCAGCGCGAGCCGCAGGGCGCGGTGCGGGGAGAGGTCAACATCATGACGGCAGAGTACGAATTTCGCGTTCCGGTCAAAGGTATCGTAGGCCGAAAAGACATAGTGCTCCCTCGCCTTTTGCAGCAAATAACGGTAATGCTCAGTTGTAAAATCGGAAAAATGGTACCGGTCCTGAACGGTTTGTGACATCAGCGGGAGGATTGGCCGGCGGAGCCGGGATTATTATTCTATGACCACTTCTTTCAGCGTACGCATGATCAGCTTCTCCGGGTACGCGAAATGAGGTTCTATATTTTCTTTCAGGATATATTTCCGGATCATGATCCCCGGCTCGTTGAACCCGGCCATGGCGCGAAGCGGCGTAGTACCGGAATAGCGCGGATTGATCTCGAAAACCATCACCCGGCCGTTCACATACCGGCATTGTATATTCAGCGGACCGGCGGATCCGAGTTTGCGGGCAATCTCTTCGCAGGGTTTTGTCACTTCGGGAAAAGCGCCTACCCGGCCCTGTGAAATGCCACTGCTGACCACCAGGAATTTCCCCAGTTCCGAACGGCCGGTATTGTTCTTTACCCGGATCCTGTTGCCCAGCCCGGAAGCGATCTCACGGTGCACAGCGATGGAATTGATGACCTCACCCTCCAGGGTGCTGAGCACGCCCACGGTATATTCACTTTGCTCGTCGCCAACGTATTCCTGCACTACGAGATCAGTGGTTACATTGAGCAGGAACGAAACGAATACCATGAGTTCATCCCTGTTTTGCGCGATCATCACGCCATTGGATCCGCTGCCGCCCGTGTTGGGTTTGATGATCACCGGGTAATTTTCCACGGCCGGTATATCCGATACGTCTTTAACCCGGTATGATTGGGGAAACGCGAACCCGTTTTGCGCAAGAAACTGATTCGTTCTGAATTTATCGAGACAAACCTCGATCACCTCGTGATTGTTTACCGGCAGGAGAATGCCTGCTTCCTCCAGCGCTTTCCTGTTTTTACTTAATACCAGCAATTCGGGTTCGGAACCGGGGAACAGGACCCGGATATTCCGCTCCTTCCCGATGCGGAGTACCGCTTCCATGTAAGAAGGGTCTTTTGCCGGGGGGAGCAAATGGAAATGATCTACTTCTTTCACGCCTGTACTGGCCCTTGTGGTATCGGTGCCGGTAATTTCCAGCGGCAGGGAAGCAAGCCGGAGCGCTTTGAGCACCTGGCTCCCGATCCCGCTTCCACCTACACCGGTGACCAGCACGGAAATATCAGGCATTGGCAAATTGTTTTGGATTGCGCATTAAGATATCGGTCACCAAAGGGTGAAGCCGGTCGCCGTATAATTTGATGATATCACCCGGTTCCTGCCTGAACTCATGGATTTCCGCACTGTGATGATCCGTGTCATACACGACTACGGTAAGTTTATTACCGTGATCCCTTGAAAAACCGCAGGAGCCCACGTTCACGATAGTTTTGTTCCGGGTTGTTTTTTGAAATGCGCGGTGCGTATGTCCCATAAAAATGGCATCATACCCGAGGTCGTCGAAGACAGAAAGATCTGAATCGGGATAAATATACTGGTTCAGCGGGTCGGAGGGGCCGCCATGCAGCAACAATAATTTAATATGACCGGTTGTCCATTCCAGCCTTGACGGCAGCCCGCGCAGGAATGCGCGGTTTATTTCGGTAATGGCCGCTCTTGATTTTTCCAATTGCAATACTGGTTCTTTTTTTGGATCGTAGGGCAATTCACCGAGCAGCATGGCATCGTGATTACCCTTCAGGCAGCTGATCCCCGGTTCTCGTAGCCGGTCGAGCAGCGAGTTCGACAGGGGGAAATACCCGACCGCATCACCAAGGAAGAAAATCTTATCGCAGTGTTCCGACAGGTATTTAAAGCAGCAGGAAAATCCCGGCTCATTGCCGTGCGCGTCCGAAAGAAAACCGAGTTTCATCGCTGCAGGTAATTAAACCAGTCTGTAATGCCTTCTTCAAGAGATGTGCGTGGCGCCCAACCCAGCGTTTTGCGGGCACTACTGTTATCAAAATCGGACCGGTATTGTTCCTGGGGATCGGGCTGACCGGCAAAACGAACGGCTACGGACCGGGGCGCCCTGACGGCGATAATATCCGCCAGTTCCTTCATGGAAACGGGGCTGCTGCTGCAAATATTAAAGATACCGGGCAGAATATTCTTTTGAATATAGATAAGAATGGCGTCGGCAATGTCATCGGCCGCGATGAAATCCTGCGTCCTCCCCCCTGATCCGTATACCAGCAACTCTTTACCCGCCATCGCGTTCTCCATGAATTTTTTCAAAACGTTCCGGTAACGCTGGTAGATACCATAGGGAGAACTGATCCGGAATACAGCCCATGGATTTTTCATCCGCTCCAGTTGCCTTTCACTATCAAGTTTGCCGGAAAGATAAAGACTATGCTCCGCCAATCCGGTTTCGGGATATTTTTCAATATAGATGCTGGACAGGTAAGCGATCCGCATGGCAGGGTTACGCGCACAGTAAGCAAAAACCTGCTGATCAATCCGTGAATTCACCCGGTAACAGACTTCATCGCTGTCGGTGTCGGTTGGTTGGAGTGCTGCGGCGTGCACCAGCGTATCGATGGATGCGGGATCAACAGTTTCCGGCGGTTCCTGCTGCAGATCGCAACGGACCCATTGCAAATTTTCGTGTGCGCGCCGGGGTGTGCCGGCATAATAAACAGCGCACACTTTAAATCCTTCCCTGAGCAATCGTTCCGTAAGGTGGCGGCCCACCAGTCCGCTGGCGCCGGTGACCATGATATTTTTTTCAGGAACCAACGGAAGAAATAAAATTGAGAAAGGAAAAACCCTGAGACGTCCGTTTATTCTTTATACTTAATGATCCGCGCCGGTACACCCACGGACACGGAATTCGGTTCGGTATCTTTCAGCAGCACGGCACCGGCACCTACAACGGAACCCTTCGACACGCGGATACAATCCACGATGGTCGCACCGGTACCGATAAAACAGGATTCCTCAATAGTCACAAGTCCCGCCACCTGCACCCCGGGCGCAACAAAACTGTGCTGCATCACTTTTGAATGGTGCGCGATCACCCCGCCGGTATTGATCAGTACATTGTTACCGATTTCCACACCGAAATCAATCACTACGCCGGGCAACAGGAATATACCCCGGCCCAGCGAACAACCCGGATCCACATAGGCGGAAGAGTGAATGATATTGGCGAAGGGAATACTGTTGCTGAAGCGTTCAAAATATGCGGCCCTTGGTTTCATGTGGTCATACCCGATGCCAATGAACAAGTGGTCGAACAGCTTCTTTTCAAAACCGGCCTCAACCTGTTCACAGGTTCCGAGGACCGGGCTCCCGTTGAATTCGGCAGCCCTGACAAAATCATCATAATACCCGGCCAATTCATAACCGGAATCATGCACCGCGTGGTGCGCGATCAGCTTGCCGAGTTCGCCCGCGCCGATAATGGCCAGTTTCATGCAATGCATTTTTTAAGGGTAGCCGCTACTTTTCGTATATGCGATTCCGTTAGCCTGTCGTATAAGGGCAGCACCAGTCCCTGGCGGTAGGCCTGCCAGGCGTGGGGAAACAGTTTTTCGTAATCCAGTTTGTATTTTTCCCGGTAATATTGCTGGGCGGGCATGCACTGCGCGCCATAGTTGGTGCCGACCCCTTCTTTTTTCAGTTTTTCAATAAGATCGTCCCGGTTGACCCTGTTGTCAAGCAGGATATGAAATGACTGCCAGGTATGACGTTTGTTTTCCGGTACCCACGGACATTGCAGGGCATCGCAGTCCTTCAGTGCTTCAAAATAAACCGATGCCAGTTCATTTTTATAATCAAGGATGGCAGGCAGGCGCTTCAATTGGCTGTTCACCAATGCGCCCTGGAAATCCGTCATCCGGTAATTGAAACCCGCGGCCACGAATTCCATCTTGCCCGATCGCATATCAATACCATGGTTCCGCAATACCCTGAGCCGGAAAGCGAGCGTTTCATCATCGGTGACCATCATTCCTCCCTCGCCGCTGGTAACGGCTTTGCGCGGATGAAAGGAAAATGACCCGATGATACCGAAAGTGCCGGCGCATTTCCCGTTTTCGGTGGCGCCGAGCGCGCAAGCGGCATCCTCGATTACAAAAAGACCATGCCTGGCGGCTATCTCCATGATAGCGGAAATATCACAAGCCAGTCCGAATTCATGTACGGGAATGATGGCGCGCGTACGCGGCGAGATCGCCTGTTCTATTAATGCGGGATTGATATTGAAAGTCCGTTTGTCGATGTCCACGAAGACCGGTGTCGCCCCAACCAGTTCGACTACGTTGGCGGTAGCCATATAGGAAAATGCGGGCACGATCACTTCATCTCCTCTTCCGATCCCCAGGGCTACTAATGAAAGGTGCAGGGTGGCGGTGCCGTTGGCAGCGGCAATGGCATGCCGGCCCCCGGTATACCGGATAATATTTTTTTCCAGTTCTTCTACCTGGCTCCCCTGGATCAGCATACCGGATCGCAGTACTTCCACGGCGGCTTCGATATCCTGCGGCTGCAGGTCGGGAACCATTAACGGGATGAATGTTTCTGTCAGCATCTTACTGGATGGATTTAAAATATTCCGCGGTGCGCAGGATCCCTTCTTCCAGATCCACTTTCGCTTTGAATCCGAGTATCTTTTCCGCTTTTTCCACGGAAGGAATCCGCAGTTCAATGTCGGCGGATAACTGGTCGCGGAATGAAATTTTTGATTCGGAATCCAGGACCCGGCAAACGGTTTGCGCCAGTCCCAGCGTGGTGATTACCGCACGGGCATTACCCAGGTTAAAACTTTCCCCGATTGCCGCGGGGTCCCGGATACAACGCATCAGACAGTCCACGAAATCATCCACATAACACCAGGCCCTGATCTGCGCCCCGTCGCCGTTGATGAAAATCTCCTCGTTCTTCAGGGCGCGCTTGATAAAGATCTGCAGGGCTCCTTCGCCAGTTTGTCCGGGCCCGTACACATTAAATGGCCTCACGGTGACCACGGGTAATTTATATTGTTTAAAGTAGGCATGCGCCAGGTGCTCCCCGGCCAGTTTACTCACGGCATAGACCCAGCGCGCTTCGCCGGCGGACCCGGCCACGGTATTATCACTTTCTGATGACTTGAAGGCCATCGATCCGAATATTTCAGAAGTGGAAAAATCGATAAAGCGGTCTTTCACTCCGTTGGTTTGGGCAGCTTCGAGGGCATTGGCGGTACCGATCATGTTTACCGTCATGGTGCGCACAGGATCCTTCACCACGGTATCAATACCCGCAATTCCTGCAGCATGTACTACAATACCGGCGCCGGCCATGGCGCGGGTCAGCGCGTCTTTGTCCAGCACGTCCCCTTTTACAATACGGATATTCGGGTGACTGGCATAACCGCTACCCGTCAGCGTATCGCGGTGAAAATTATCGTAAACGGTGATCTTGTTCGTCTCCACCAGTTTGGCGATAAGCGTATTGGCGATGAAACCGGCCCCGCCGGTGATGAAAATATTTTTACCTGTGATGTTGTTCGTCATAGCGCAATGCAGATTTTATTTTTTCTATAAATGATGGATTTGATTTATTACCCGGAAATCCTGGCGTTCCGTATGGCGTGTACGAGATCAATCGACCGTTTGACTTCGGGCAGCCGGAAACCTTTTCCTTTCAGTATCTCTTCGTAGGAAACCGTATGCAGTTCGGTGAATCCTTCGCTGAATTCAAAACCCTGCCCGTCGATCATGAGCGAACGGTAGGTGCGCTTTCCTGCCTGCTTCGCCTCTTCCGGCAGGGTGGTAGCGTCGATGCTCAGAAACCAATCGACCTCCGCTTTTTCAAGCGAGAGTGTACCGGACGCGGTATCTTCGGTGTGCTCCCGTACCGAATTGTCCCTGACATCTCCGAATATCCACATCAGCATATCGAAAAAATGAACGCCGATATTGGTAGCGATGCCCCCGCTTTTCTGCAGATCGCCTTTCCAGCTGGCATGGTACCAGTGCCCCCGCGAAGTGATATACTTTAGGTTTATTTTGTATTTTTTTCCCGCAGGTCCGTTTTGTATTTTTTCGCGGAGCGCGATGATGGCGGGGTGTAGCCGGAGCTGGAGGATGGTATAAACATTCCCGCCGGTTTCCTTTTCGATTTCCATAAGCGCTTCCACGTTCCAGGGATTCAGTACCAGCGGTTTTTCGCAAATCACATCCGCTCCAATCCGCAACCCGAAACGAATATGCGCGTCGTGCAGGTAATTAGGAGAACAAACGCTGACATAATCGGTGTGTATCCCCTGCCGTTTGAGCTTTTCAATATGCCGGTCGAAGCGCTCGAATTCAGTAAAAAAATCCGCGTCGGGAAAATAACTGTCCAGGATTCCCACCGAATCATGTTTATCGAGGGCTGCCAGCAGGTTATTGCCGGTGTCTTTGATAGCTTTCATATGCCGGGGCGCGATATAACCACCGGCGCCGATCAATGCAAAATTTTTCATTGATGAGGATAGTTTGGAAAGGTTTGAACGATCATGTTTTTTTAGGAGGCAATCATTTTCTGCACTTTCCCGTTACTGAGAAGGTAAAGCTCGCCGCTTTCCGGGCATTGGGCAATACCCTCATTATTAAAAACCAGCTTATGACCGTACTCACTCATCCAGCCCGTTTGACGGGCGGGGTTGCCAACCACTAACGCATAGGCGGGAACCGGTTTGGTCACCACCGCACCTGCGCCAATAAATGCATACGTTCCAATTTCATTACCGCAGACGATGGTGGCATTGGCGCCGATGCTGGCCCCTTTGCGTACCAGGGTTTGCATGTATTCATGTTTGCGGCTGACGGCGCTTCGCGGGTTAAACACATTGGTAAAGACCATCGAAGGACCCAAAAAAACATCATCCTCGCAGATTACGCCTTCATATATGGAAACATTGTTCTGCACCCTAACGTTATCGCCCAATATTACTTTGGGAGAAATGACTACGTTCTGACCGATATTGCAATTGGCTCCGATGGTACAGCCCGGCATGATATGGCTGAAATGCCAGATTTTCGTTCCGGCGCCGATGGAACAGCCCTCGTCGATCACGGCCGTGGGATGTGCGTAGTAACTCATCTTATTGTTCCACTATTTTTTTCAGGTATTGTCCGTATCCGCTTTTGGCCAGTTCTTCCGCCAGTTTCAGCACCTGTTCCTTTCCAATAAATCCTGAGCGGTAGGCGGCTTCCTCAATACAACCGATCTTGGTACCCTGTCTTTTTTCAATCACACGAACGAATTCGCTGGCATCGCTGAGCGAATCAAAGGTTCCCGTATCCAGCCAGGCCGTTCCCTTATCCAGCACGGCTACCTTCAGCTTTCCCATTTGCAGGTACGCTTTATTTACATCCGTGATTTCATATTCACCCCGGGCCGAGGGTTGCAGTGCCGCGGCAATCGCGACAACCTGGTTGTCATAAAAATATAATCCCGGTACCGCGTAGTTGGATTTTGGACGGGCGGGTTTTTCCTCGATGGATACCGCCTTCATGTTCCGGTCAAATTCCACCACACCGTATCGTTCGGGGTCTGACACCTGGTAAGCGAAAACATACCCGCCTTCCACGGCCGAACATTGCTGCAGTTGTTTGTCAAGTCCCGTTCCGTAAAAAATATTATCACCCAGGATCAGCGCCACTTTATCGCCACCGATAAATGATGCCCCGATCACGAATGCCTGTGCGAGCCCGTTAGGCACCTCCTGGACGGCATATTCAAAACGACAGCCCAACTGGCTCCCGTCGCCGAGCAGCCGGCGGAACTGGGCATTATCTTCCGGGGTGGTAATGATCAGTATTTCCCGGATCCCCGCCATGATCAGCACCGACAGGGGGTAATAGATCATCGGTTTGTCGAAAATGGGCATCAGCTGTTTGGAGATCGCCCGGGTGATCGGGTAAAGCCGGGTGCCGCTGCCGCCGGCGAGAATGATTCCTTTCATGCTGTTTGAGGGATATCGTTTAATAATAAGGGATCATGCGTTGACGGGTACGGTAACTTCTTCCCTGTTGCCCGCGCTGTGGATCCGGGAGAATTTCTTTTTCATCCGGAGGAAGGGGCTTTCAAAGAACCGGTACGAGAGATCGGCGATCAGTATCGTCATTCCTACCACAATAACATATATGATCATATAGTTGTACGGCGAATCGAATGTTTTGATAAAGGAACCCAGGCATTTGGCCGCCAGGAATATCACGAGTGGGTGATAGACGTATATACCGTAAGATATCTTACCGAGATAATCCATATACCAATTGTCGAAACGGATCAGCGTTTTGGGGTTACTCGACACATTCATGATCAGCAGTACTGTTATTCCTGCCACCAGCTCATCGTTGATCAGCCGGTTGATGTGAAACTTGTTCAGTGCTATGACGGCGATCGCCCCCCACATCAGTAATTGCGTAGGGAGGGCATATGCAAATCTTAAAAAACGCGTATGCCGCTGGTGGTAAAGCAGGGCGCCGCAGGCCCCGATGGCCATACAATCGAAACGGGTATGATGAATGGTCGCCAGGGGAATAGGATTACCCGTTTGCCGGTAGAAGATCCAAAACAGTAATTTCAGCAACAGGAGCAATATGACAAAACCGAAAAGCCAGTTAAACAGTTTATTGACTTTTTTCACCACCCATGGCCAGAACAGGTAGAACTGTTCTTCCACCCCCAGCGACCAGTAATGCCCGATAACAGGAACCTGCATTTCAAGTATATACGGGACATTGGCGAGCAGCAGGAAATAGAACCAGGTATACCCGGTAAGCTCTTCCCGGTTATAAATAAACAATACGAGTATCGATACAAGCAGGTAAAAATAATAGAGGGGCCAGATGCGTAGTATCCTTCGTACATAAAACTGCCGGATATTGACATCCCGGTATTTTTCTTTTTCAAGTAACAGCAGGAAAGTGATCAGAAAACCGCTGAGGGTAAAAAACATGGTGACCCCGTAACTGGCGAGTTCAATACCACTTTGTCCCGGGAGTCCAAAGGTTACCAGGTTTTGGAGAATATGCGAAATGACCACACTGAGTGCTGCAATGGCCCTGATGCCATTGAGTCCTTTCAGGTGTACTTCATTACTCATGCGTGGTGGGGTGGTATTGGGACTGGTAATATTGCAAGTAGGCGCCAGAAGTAACATGTTGCAGCCATTCTGTATTGGCAAGATACCAGTCGATCGTCAGAGATAATCCCTGCTCAAATGTGACCGCAGGTTTCCAATTTAGCTCGCGGCTGATCTTTCCCGCATCGATGGCGTAACGGCGGTCATGTCCCGGTCGGTCTT
>CAYNSL010000039.1:0-25729 GCA_964399755.1 uncultured Chitinophaga sp.
TATAGGACTTTTACGATTTTTGAAACTTTTTTTCCTGTTGAAAGCTAAACAGTTGCCAAAAAAATAAAGCCTCCGGAAGGAGGCTTTAACAAGAGTTATAAAAGGAGCTGAAAAGTATTAATACGACCAGAGATCCTGTTCGAAATTGAAGATCTTATCCTTGATATTATCCCCTTCCAGCAGGGCCAGGATCGGGTCCCTGATATACTGGCGGATATTCTTAAAGCTCGGGTTATCGAGGGTGGATTTCACGATATAGCTGCTGAACATGCGGCTTTCAAACAGTTCCTCCCATGTCATCCTGCTCTGGCCCATGTTCTTGGGATTATATACCTCGTATTTGGCCAGTGTGGGCCGCAGGTCGGGGTAATAGATCCAGAACAGGGATGAAGTACCCCTTTCCTTTGTCGTGTTGGGGAAATATTCTGTTTTGAGGAAACCGATACCCAGGATCCGGACAAACATCTTGCTGGATTCCCGGTCGAACACCCACTCTTCCTTCAGGCGCAGCTTAACGATCGATTTGGCGTCAAAGCTGGCGCGGGTTACGTTCCAGCCGATCACCTTGTCGATTTGCTTGGTATCGTAGATCGGGAATGTATCCAGTTTACCGGCGGTCAGTTGCTGGATATCGGATAATGCCATCGGCGAAGTGAAGCGGTCATCCGCGAATGCGGTTACATCGCCTTTTTGTACGGCGTTCATCACGATATTGACAAACATCTGGCTGCCGTTATCGTCGGAAGCTTCATATTGGAAGACTTTATTGATCTTCTCGCGCAGGTCCAGTTCCCTCCATACTTTTTCTGCGAACAGGGCGTCGTCCCAGCGTAAATGCTCATAAGGCAGGGGTGTGCGCTGTGTCAGGCTGCTTTTATCAAAAGCATTATCATTCCGCAGGGATTTGCGGGGCGCCTGGTCCGTGCTCATCGTATCATAGGTAATCGGCAGGTTGGCCAGGGGGTCAAATCCCGTGGGGGGATTATTATTATTATTCTGCTGATCGACGATGGGTTTCTTCGTCGTATCAGTCGGATTTGCCGTATTGGGATTACCACCCGTATTCCGGCCCCGCTTGGAACGCTGGGCGCTCCCTTCGAATGCCAGAAGACTGCAGATCACCACGGCCAGCCCGAACCTCAAAATATTCATTTTCATATCGCACTATTTAATATAATAAACGAGTGAAGGCGCTTTTGTAGTACGTCCGTCAGGCCCTTTTACCCGGATATCGTCGATCGTAACCATCCTGTCAGCTTTAAGATGCAGGTTCATAGCGTTCCGTACGGCCTGTGAAAAAGCCGCGCCCTGGTTGGGGATGGACACGATATCATCATCCGTATCGCAGGTGAATGTGAAGCTTACGACGTTATATTCCAGTTCAAAGGGGAAATTCTTGATACCGGCGCCTACCCCGCCCTGCGCTTTAAAGGCGCCTGCCGGGAAGTTTTCACCGCTGGGTTTACCGCCCACATAGGCCTGGGCTTCGGGGATGGTGCGTACCCGGAACGAAGAGGCTCCGGCCACTTTTCCATCCACATTGACCGTGATCTTGCAATCATCGGTAACGGTGTTTACCCGCGCGATGTATTTACCGACGCCAACCTTGGTAAGGCTGCCGCCGCCGCCTGCGATCACGGGCTGAACCTTATCGTCTCCGCCGCCGCTTGCGGCAATGGTAACAGGGTTATCAACGCCGATATACAGCACGTTCATTTTATCAAGAGCGATGGAAGCGTTCGCCGAACCCACCACGTATTCTACGGGGAAGGATTTCTGCTGCTGGTTTCCATCCTGGTCGGTAAAGGATACCGTAACATTGATGGTATGTGAACCAACGCCACCGGCCGGGGCCGTGTAGTAGGAAATGCCGTTTTCCACTTTGGAGGCGCCTGCGCCGCCGAATGAAACCTGCGGCACTTTGGTGGAGCTAAAGGCACCCAGACCCGCTGTAATTTCAATGTCCTGTCCGGGCATCAGGTACTTGGAGTTTTGTCCAACGATCGCGTCAAAACGGTCGAAACGGACTTCCACCTTTCCCACCTGTTCGTGGCAGAAAGTGACCACTTTGTTTTCGGAAGTTTTGATATCGTTCTGGAATTTACTCAGGATGGTCAGCGCCGCCACGGTGGGCACCATATGGAAATAAGCCGCTTCCCAGGTCTTGTTGGATTTGTTCTGCGTCTTCGGCATATCCAGGTTTACCTGGAGTTTGTTCAGAAAATTGGCTTTGATCGTGTCATTCACGCCGTATACGTTGTTGACAAAATCCTGCAGTTTTTTATACAGTTCCTTTCCTTTTCCCTGTTTAATCAGCAAACGGGTGGCGATATCCAGGTTATCTTCTTTGAACTTCTTATCGGGGTTCTTGGGATCGCCGCCGGCTGCTATTAGTATCTCATCCTTGATACCCTGGATAAAATTATACGCTTTGGCCGCTTCATCCATCACCTGCTTGGCGCGGGGCTGCCAAAGGGTGGCCTTGGCCGCCGTGGTAGGATCGCCCATTTTATCGGTAAGTGAGGTAAAGATCTGTGCGCTTGATAAATTGACAGCCGTATTCGTTTTCTCGAGACTATTGTTCACCGTCTTGAAGGCATTGAGGATCTCCGAGGATACGTTCAGCGCGAGGAGCGCTGTCAGCACCAGGTACATAATATTGATCATCTTCTGCCGTGGCTCTTTCGGTAAAGACATGACTATTCCGGTTTATTTGGATTTTGAAATGTGACTTGTTTCTTCATTGTCGTTGCCGGTATTTTTTGATTCGCAAATCATACCGTTGATATTAGTTTTAGCCGCGACCCTGCATGGCAGTAAGCATATTGCCGTAAATACTGTTCAGGCGTCCCAGGTTGGTTGCCAGGTGTCCGATCTGGTCCTGTACTTTTTTAGCATCCTCAGCGCTGTTAAGCATCTGGGCGGAAGTTTCAGACAACTTGCCGTAAAAAGCGTTCAGGGCTTTCAGGTGGTTGTTGCTTTCCTGCAGTTCCAGTTCATAAATGGTATTGAGGGAAGAAAGGTTCCTCGTCAGCACCTGCACCTGCTCATGGAATGCTTTTGCGCCTTCAGTGGCGGTATTGAAAGCGCCGACGGAAGTAGCGGCCATTGTATAGGCGTCTTTTACCTTATCGAGCGAAGCGGTTACTTCTTTTGTTTTCGCGGTGTATTCGCCGGTGGCGGCAACAGCGCCCCCGATATCGTTTAACCCGTCAACAGTACTATTCAGTTGTTTGAAGCCGTCTCCCAGGCGTTTCATCGTCTCGGGAGTGATATCGGCCTCCATCAGCATTTTATCCATGGAAGCAAATCCCGCCCTTGCCTTGGCGCCGGCCACTGAAAACTGCTCTTCATCGTGTGAAGCGTCTTTAATGGGCGGGTAGATGGCGTACAATATACCATAAAGGGTAAAGATGATCGCCTCGGTCGTCAAACCGATCCACAGCCAGGTGTCGGCATCGGGTGCGTGTGTGATTTTACGGAGGGCGCCCCAGATTACAAGTGCTGCGCCAAAGGATACGCCTACGTCAACCCATTTACTTACTCGGGAAGGAATAGCTGCTGCCATAATTGGATCTTTTTTTTAGGTTTTATTTGATATGAATGTTGAGAGAAAGAAGAGAGGACAGGTTGGATAACTGCCCTCTCAAGAATTTTATTTTTTAGTCAAGAATTATTTTTTACGGCCTTTTTTCAGGGGAGCTGCCGGCAGGTCGATGACGCAACGGAAGCCAATATACGATTTGGAAGAATCCTGGTACTCATAAGTGCTGGTTCCCGTTTGCAGGTAATAGCCCACATCTTTCCAGCTGCCGCCGCGGATGATCTTGCGTTTCATCAGGGGAGGATCATCGTCTTTCGCGTTCCAGCGAACATCGGGGTTCATATCATGCTGGAAGTTGTTGCGGCCTTCGTAGTAAATGGAGGATGTCCATTCGGCTACGTTTCCGCTCATGCAGTAAAGACCATAATCGTTCGGCCAGTAAGCGTCGGCGCGTACGGTATAAAATCCGCCGTCTTCGGGATAGTTGCCCCGGCCGGGTTTGAAGTTGGCCATCAGACAGCCTTTCTTGTTACGGAGATAATAGTTACCCCAGGGGAACATCGACTGCGAGCGTCCGCCGCGCGCCGCATATTCCCACTGCGCTTCGGTCGGCAGGCGGAAATCGGATTCCTGCGCCCTTTTCTTTGAATCGAGGTAGGCATTCAGGTAATGCGTTCTCCATTCGCAGAAGGCGGTAGCCTGTTTCCAGCTTACGCCCACAACCGGGTAGTTGCCGAAAGAAGGATGTGAGAAATAACGCTTGGTCATCGGCTCATTATAAGAATACGAGAAGTCACGGATCCAGCAAAGCGTATCCGGATAGATCTGTACGTCTTTTTTCACAATGAATTTGGAACGGGGTTTGCCGGCGTTTTCCCTTTTCGCGGCTTCTTTGAGGTCAAATGTCTCCGAGTGGTAAATTACTTTTGAGGGGTCTACTTCTTTTTTCCCGAAAATGCGGTCATCCGGAGGAAGGATGATATCGGTGCTGCTCAGTTGCTCCATCACTTTGGGATCTCCCCATTTCATGGTCTGCATTTTCTTCCAGTCCACATATTCATTTCCGTCGGCCCCGGATTTTACATACCCCATTTTGCGGGCTACGACAGAGTCGCGCACCCAGTATACGAACTGGCGATACTCGTTGTTGGTGATTTCTGTTGCATCCATCCAGAACCCGCTGATCGATACGGCACGGTTACGCGCGCTGAACGCGTAAGCGGGATCCTCATCGCTGGGGCCCATATGGAAAGTCCCCTGCGGAACGAATACCATTCCGGGAGGCTTGGGCAGCGTGTACTTGTTGCCGGGTGAAATACCGTGTACCTGGCCGTCATTTGCCAGCGTACTGCCTTTTCCATTCTTCTTTTTTCCCAAAATGCCACAACTGGTCAGCAGGGCGATGCAGACCAGTGTACACAGGGTGTAGTAAAGGTTTTTCATTTTCATACACTTAAGGGGTATTGGGCAAATATAATATTTTGAATTATTCGCAGCCACAAGGTTGACATTTATTTTTTTAATTAAAAGCGCCTTTTACGGGGTAAAAACTCTAACGGAAATTGAGGGGTTTTATTGCACCCTGTTTAAATAAATCACTGCTTTTTTACCCTGTCTATCAGCCCTCTAAGCTCATTTGCGGAAAATACCGGGGCCTGGCAGGTGTAATTACTACAGAGAAAAACAGAGGCCCTCGGGGATATCTGCTTTCCGGCCAGTAACGGGTACCCCGGATGCTCTTCCCTTGCCGTCATCAGTACCCGGTGGGGAATGTACTCTGCAAGCACCTGTAAATGAAGCATAGCGGGGTTCTCTCCCGTTACCGCTATTTCAAAGGTTCCGCTGGATATTTCCAGGAAAAGGGCGGCCCAGTTTCCAAATGAGCCCGGGTACCGGCAGATGAGCTGTGCCAGGGAAGCAGTCATATTTGTCCCGTACCGTTTCCAGTCAATCCGGTCCAGCAGGATCCCCAGCCGGTAAAGATTGTAAGCCATCACCGAATTGCCGGAGGGAACGGCCCCGTCATAAATTTCCTTTTTCCTGACGATCACATCCCGCTGTGAATCCGGCGTATAAAAAAACAATCCGCCGGGGTTTTCGATGTCTCCAGAATCAAGTTCCTTTTTTTCCCCGAATTGCGCGAGCACTGCTTCCGTTACCGATTTCGCTTTTTCCAGCCAAAAGGTATCCCCGGTAATTTCCTGCAATTGCAGCAGGGCATCGGCCAGGCAGGCGAGGTCGTCGAGAAAAGCGGGGTATTTTGCCTGCCCGTTTTTCCAGGTATGATGAAACAAGCGGCGCTGTTCATCGTAAAAATTATCCAGCAGGAATTGCATATTGGCGATCGCCAATGACCGGTAAGTCTCCTCACCCGTTGCCGCGAAAGCCTTGCTGCAGGCGGCATTCATCAATGCGTTCCATCCAAGGATGATTTTATCGTCCAGCTGCGGACGCTTGCGCTGTTCACGGCGCGACATCAGTTTTTCACGTCCCGCATCAAGGATTTTTTTTAAAGCTTGCGGTTCCAAATGACGCTCCTCCGCAAAAACATCCATTGGTTTCTTAACGCGGAGAATATTAACTCCTTCCCAGTTTCCCTTTTCCGTGATATCATAATACGCGCAGAAGATGTCCGCATCTTCTCCCAGCAGCGATGTCACTTCGGGCAGCGACCATACATAGAATTTTCCTTCCGCACCCTCGCTGTCGGCGTCGATGGCCGTATAAAAACCCTGCTGATCATTCATCATTTCCCGCTGCAAAAAAGTCATCGATTCACCGATCACTTCCCGGTAACGGGGTTTACGCGTCAATGCATAGGCTTCGCTGATCACGGACAGCAGGAGGGCATTGTCATATAACATTTTTTCAAAATGTGGCGCCAGCCATTCGTTATCGGTGGAATAGCGTGCAAATCCGCCCCCCAGCTGGTCGTAGATACCACCTTCGATCATTTTATCAAGACTGATCAGCGCCTGTTGCAAGGCCGCTTCGTTCCCGGTAACGGCATGGTAACGCAGGAGGTATTGAATAGAAAAAGTCTGCGGGAATTTTGGCGCCTTGCCAAAACCGCCCCACAGCGCATCAGCGTTCTTTAAAAGATTCCGGCAAATTTCAGCTGTTTTCTCCGCTGAAAATGGATTCGTTTCCCCCGCCCCGCCGGATCCGAAATCATTGGCCCGCAACAGGTGTTCCGTGAGGTTTTCAGCCTGCGCGTCGATCTCATGTCTTCTTTCGCGGAAAGCCCGGATCACATTTTGAAGCACTTCTTTCCACGAAGGCCTGTTGAATGCCCGTTGCGGTGGAAAATAAGTGCCCCCGTAAAAAGGTTTTGCTTCCGGTGTAAGAAAAACATTCAGCGGCCAACCCCCGCTGCCGGTCATGGCCTGTACCGCATCCATATAAATATGATCGAGATCGGGACGCTCCTCCCGGTCGATCTTGATATTGATGAAATGCTCATTCATCAGGGCTGCCGTCGCCTCATCCTCGAAACTCTCGCGTTCCATGACATGGCACCAGTGGCAGGCGGCATATCCGATACTGACAAGAATTGGTTTGTTTTCCGATTTTGCGCGTTGTAATGCCTCCTCACTCCAGGGATACCAGTTCACCGGGTTCTGCGCATGCTGCAGCAGGTAGGGGCTGTTTTCGTGAATGAGTTTATTGGCCGGCATAGAGAAAATAAGAAAGCGAAGATCGACAATCAGCGGGAGATGGATTGCTTCGCTTTACATGCGTTGAGCTGCCGGTTGCGGGGAATTATTTTTTCTTCAGCATGGCGGAGAGGAATTGCTCCAGCGCCGCCACCATACTGGGCGTCTGGGGCTGGGGCGCCTTGATCTCCAGTTTGAGACCGGCTTCTTCCACCGCCCGCGAGGTATTGCTGCCAAAAGCCCCGATCACCGTGCCGTTTTGCTTGAAACGGGGTACATTATCAAAGAGGCTCCGCACGCCGCTGGGAGTAAAAAAGCAGATCACATCGTATTCCGTTTTGATCAGTACCTCTTTTACATCCGCGCTCTGGGTGCGGTACATAAAGGCCAGTATGAATTCGCAATTATTCGTCTTCAGCCAGTTCACGATCTCGTTGTCCTGCTGGTTCTCGGAACACACATAGAGAAATTTCTCATTCCCCTTGTGTTTGTTGATCACATCGAACATGCTCTTGTTGGTGCCGTCGGCGCCGTAAAAAACCTTGCGTTTGCGGTAGAGGATGAACTTTTGCAGGTAGAGCGCCACCGCTTCGGTGATGCAGAAATACTTGGTATCCTGCGACACGCTGACCTTCATTTCCTCGCAGATCCGGAAAAAATGATCGATCGCGTTCCGGCTGGTGAAAATGACCGCCGAATACTGCTGTATCTCGATTTTTTGCTTGCGGAATTCCCGGGCAGGTATACCCTCAAGTCGGATAAACGGGTGAAAATCCAGCTCTACATTGTATTTCCGGGAAAGCTCAAAGTACGGGGACTTATCACTTTCCGGTTTGGGTTGGGTAATCAGGATTTTCTGTATTGCTTTGGCCTGCGCACCGGCCTTTTTAACCCCAGTTTTAATCATGTTCGGTTCGGCTAAAGTTGGCGGCAAAGTTACGTAGTAATCCTGAAATACAACAACAAGCCCCTGTATAGCAGTAAAAGGGGCGCTATTTCAAACGCGCAGAGATATAAAAAGAAATGAAATAGGTTGACCCTGACCTGATTACGTATAGCCGCATGGGTTAGTATTACCCGGTATAATAATAATCCAGCCACGAGGCACCACGACAGGGTCATGCTGCTGGTATAGATATCCCCGGTGGTGAAAGCCAGTAATACAAGGAAGGGAAGCAGGAAAATGCCGATCATCTTGTTAATGACAAAAACAATGAATATATAAGCGTCGGCCGCCTCCTGCATATTGAACAACCAGCCGGTAACCTTCAGTCCCACGAATTTCACAAAATAAATCGCCGACAAGCCCGCGATGCAGTAAACCAGCATCAGCCAGAAACCGCCTTCCGGCACCAGTTTCAGGTATTGCAGGATAAAACAGAGGTAGAGACCCGCGCTGAGGGTAAAAAAGCCGTTCAGCAACACCGAGGGTAAGGGGGTCTGCATCAGTTGTTCCCGGATCTGCCTTTGTTTGAGGGTGGTGCGGAAGAAAAGCCGGAACAGGTCGCTGAAATATTTGGGAAATGCCCGGCGCAGCAAAGCGAATATGATCAGCAGTAACACCAGCAGATAAAACAGCCAGTCTCTCGACTCGTATTGCCTTTTTTCCGGAACGGGCGCCTGCGAAACCGGTGCATGAAATCCGAAATACGGGTGATGGTCCATCACCTGCCAGCTGAATGCGGGTGAAGTAAAAGATATACCGGGCGGCATATCCCAATGACCGGCGTTGCCCGGCCTTTTGGAAACCGAATCGTCCGGGGATCTTGGGGGAACTGAATCTTTAACGACCGCCGAATCCCCGTGGAGGAGGGAATCGACCGCCGGCGGCAGGGTTGAATCGGTTGTGGATTGGGCGGAAACCATTCCTGTCCATAACAAAAAACCCGCGATAAAAATGATGATCCTTCCCAATCAAGAAAATTATGCTGCAAAAATATCGAATGCAGGCCCGACCGGCCTTTGAAATCAGAAATAATTGACAAACCCGAAATGAATCTTGGACTGGCGCAGGTTGAGTTCGGTGTCATTTCGCCTGCCCACGGCCCAGGCCAGGTTAAATATACCGGCCTTTGTTTCGAAGGCGAGACCCAGCCCCGTTCCGATATAGGTATAATTCGTTTTTACATAGCGGCTGTTGTTCCGGCCCCATCCGCCGTCGAGCAGGGCATAGAAAAATGAATTTTGACCGACGAGGTAACGGAATTCCACGGTGCCGATCACATAATGCGAGAGATACTGGCTCTCTTCATCAAAACCCCGGAGCAGTTTATACCCGCCGGCCTGGAACAGCTCATTGCGGAAAATATTCCCGCTTTGCAGCATCCCCGCGTTGAGCGCCGTTTTGATGGTGCTCCGGTTATTGGACAGCGGGAAATATTTCGCGGCCGTGAGCACGCCCCGGAACTGGGAGGATCTCAGCCTGACCGTATCGTAGAGTTTGGCAAAATCAAATGAAGGATCATTGGGGTCTTTCAGCGAAGCGACCTCGTTATTTTTTTTCAGGGTCTTGGTACCGATGGAACTGATGATGCGGAATTCATTTCCCCGCCGCGGGTTGAACCGGTAATCGGTATTGTTCAGTTCGTAGTCAACCCCCACCGTAAAAGAACTGACATCCCCGATATCGGGCAGGCGGCGGGTCTGGATGATCTGCGACGCATTGATCCCTCCCGAACTTAAAATGGTCTGGAACCGCTGGATAAATATTTTGCCCGACTGGTTTGCGTTCAGCGCATACCGGGCGCCGAGTTGCAGATTGATATTAACATAACTACTGTCTTTGCGCAGGATATCAAAATTGAAATCAAGCCCCAGCGGTGAATGAAACAGGTAAGGATACTGAAAAAAAAGGTTGAGCCGCGGCGACCGTACCTGCACCTGCTGCCAGTTGAGCCCGATCGTTTCGCCCGAACCCAGCGCGTTCCGGAGCAGGATATTCGCTTCGCCCGTCAGTAGTAATTTTTTGGAGGAAAGCTGGTCGTTGTTGGGCAGGAAACCGACCAGCACATTAACCTGGCTGCTCCGCTTTTGTTTCAGGTACATGTTCAGCACGGATCCCGTTCCCAGCATCGTAATGTCAAAAGGTTTTTCTTCCTCGATATACGGCAGCTCCCTGATCTTTTTATTGATCCGCAGCAGTTTTTCCCGGCTGTAGATACTCCCGTTGGGAAGATCAAGATAACGCTGCAGGTAGCCGTTTGCAATTTTCGCGTTGCCATAAACCCGGATGCTGTCGATGCGGTACAAAGGGCCCTTGTCCACTTTCAGCAGGGCAGACACCCGGTCATTGTCCAGCGCGATGCTGTCGAGGTACACCCGCGCAAAGGGATAACCTGTGTTCTCCAGTTGTCCCAGCATTTTTTCCTGCCATTCGCGCAGGCGGGGGAAATCCATCGGTTTTCCTGTAAAATTTTTATCCCGCCATCCCACCGCGTCCAGCAGGCCGGGATCCACTTTCCGCGTATCGAGCAGGGCCCATTTGTATTGTTCGCCCACGAAGAGCACCATTCTTGCCGAAAGCGAATCATAAACAAGGCTGTCGATGGAAGCGGTTACATAACCCTGCGATTGGAGCAGGCCGGGAAGACGGCTGATATATTCCGTACAGGCAAAGCGGGAAGGAAAAGTAGTCTGTATGCCCTGCTGCGGGATGAAGAGAGCGGCTTCCTTATCGGGGCAGCGGACCTCGAGCCGGTAAGACTGCTGCGCGGCGCCGGGAAAGGCCAGCCACAAAAAAACAAGCACCGATATTTGCAGTCTGAATCTTATCATTGGCTTTTCGCGGGGATATCCGGCACTAAATTATCCATAATAAAACAAATCGGTTTGGCGGGGATCTACCTTCATATACCATTCTGCAAACAGGCTTGCCATTACTGCAATTTTCATTTTGCCACTTCGCTCCGGCAAAAGGAGGCGATGGTCGGCGCCCTGCTCACCGAACTGGAATTACGGAATGATTATATCGCCGGCGAAACCGTGCCCACTGTTTATTTCGGCGGCGGCACCCCTTCTTTGCTCAGCAGCGGAGAACTGCTTCAATTACTGGACAAGATCAGGCAAACTTTTCCGGTAACGCCGGATGCGGAGATCACCCTGGAAGCGAACCCGGATGATATAACGGAAGAGATCCTGCACGAATGGAAAGACGCCGGCATCAACCGGCTGAGCATCGGGGTGCAGGGTTTTTTTGAAGAAGACCTCCGCTGGATGAACCGGGCACATGACGCCGCACAGGCCATCGGCAGTTTACGGTCGGCAATCCGTTATTTCGACAATATCACCATCGACCTGATTTACGGAACGCCTTTACTGACAAATGAAAAATGGAAACAGCAGGTGGAAACAGCCGTCGCGCTGGGCATCTCCCATCTTTCCTGTTATGCGCTGACGGTTGAACCCAAAACACCGCTGGATAAAATGATCCGGCTGCATAAAACCGAAGCAGTGGACCCGGATCAGCAGTCGGAACAATTCCTCCTGCTGATGCAATGGATGGAAGAAGCGGGCTATGAGCACTATGAAATTTCAAATTTCGCCAAACCGGGCCGCCGCAGCCGGCACAATGCCGCTTACTGGCAGGGAGAAAAATACCTCGGTATCGGTCCTTCGGCACATTCCTATAACGGCTATGAACGGCAATGGAATATTTCAAACAATGCCGTCTACATACAATCGGTACAGGAAGGGAAACCTTTCTTTGAAAAAGAGGAACTGACCCGGGTCCAGCAACTGAATGAGTATATCATGACTTCACTGCGCACCATGGAAGGATTGTTGCTGGACCGGCTGACGGAACCCGAACAGCGGCAAATACGCGCGGCGGCCCGGCGCTATACCGGCAGCGGCCACATGCGATCGGACAAAAATTCGCTTATACTTACCCGTGAGGGGAAACTGCTGGCCGACGGGATCGCGGCGGACCTGTTCTTTTCCTGATCAGCCGATCCAGGCGATCAGGATATTCAGGAGGCATCCCACCGCTACAAGCGAAGTGAGGACGAAATTGAACCATTTGATGGGATAAGGCTTGGTACTGCCCTCTTTACGGGCCTCTTTCCATTTGTTAAATTCCAGTACGTTCAGTACGATGGACACCACGGCAGCGGAGAAAAAAAGCACCTGGAAAAACTTGATCATGGGACATCCGTTTATGCCCGTGAAGTTAAAGTTTTTGATGATTATGCTTCCAGTAATTGTAGAGTTGCCGGATGGCCAGGCTGCCGGCCATGATCAGTATGGCGGCGGGGATAAACCCGGGTAAAGTTAACGGCATAGGTTACGTTTTAAAGTTATCAAAAAGGGTACGCTGGTCAGACCATCACCTGTTCGATACGTTTAAATCCTTCAGCGGGATTAACATTTTCCCATAATATCCTATAGACCGTTTCAGCGATGGGGATCGCTGCATCCACCGACTGGTTGATGCGGTTGATGCATTTGGCGGCATTGAAACCCTCCGCTACCATATTCATTTCCAGCTGGGCATTGCGCACCGAATAACCCTTCCCGATCATAGTGCCAAAGGTCCGGTTGCGGCTGTATAGCGAATAACAGGTCACCAGCAGGTCGCCCAGGTATACCGAGGCGGCGTAATTGGGGGTTTTACGGTGGGTATGCGGGTCCTCACCCTTATGCTCTCCCACCGTAATATCGCGGGCCCCCGATTTGCGCAGGAAACCCGCCATTTCATCGGCGGCATTGGCAATATATACGCTCAGGAAATTGTCGCCGTAATCAAGCCCGTGCGCGATACCGGCGCCAAGGGCGTAAATATTTTTCAGCACGGCGGCATATTGCACGCCGATCACGTCGTGGTTAACGATGGTGTTGATATAACCCGTCGTAAAATGCGAGGCGATCTCGGAAGCCGTGGTGATATCGGTTCCCGAAAAGGTGAGATAGGATAACTTTTCGGCGGCCACTTCCTCCGCATGACAGGGCCCCAGCACCGCGAAATAGTCATCGAGCTGTACATCGAATGCGGCCTGCAGGTATTCATTGAGCAGGATATTTTTTTCGGGTAACAATCCTTTGATGGCCGAGATCACTTTTTTCCCTTTCCAGTCTTCCGCCGTCAGCCAGGTGAGGCTGGCTTCCACATAGGCCGAAGGAACGGCGATGATCAGGACATTGGAACCGGCGACAATTTTTTTGATGTCGGAGGACATGGTCAGCAGCGACAGGTCAAACCTTGCCGTTGACAGGTACTTCGGGTTATGGCCGCGCTCCCGGATATGCCGGATGGCATTTTCATCACGTATCCACCAGCGGATCGCGTGTTTTTTATCTGTCAGGATCTTAGCCAGCGCCGTCGCCCAGCTTCCGCTGCCGATGATACCAAATGTCATAACTGTATTACTCCCGTTTAAAGGTAATTAAGGAATAAATGACGCCTGAATGAAAACAGCCGCCGCCGTTTATTTTTCAAATAATTTATCCTTCGGCACCACTTTCACTTTCATACCGGTCTTGAGTTTTTTACTGATGGCGTTATAAGGCCCGGTCACCACTTCATCGCCCGCGTTGAGGCCGCTGAGTATTTCTATATAATTGATATCCTGTATACCCGACCGCACCACGGCTTTTTTAACGGTCCCGTCGGTCTGCAATACAAAGACCACTTCCTCCAGTTCGTCTTCAGGGTTGGTGTAGGTCAGGTCGTTTTCATCCTGGTCTTTATTCTGCTTGTCCTCTTTCTTTTTATCCTCCATGCTTTTATCGCTGCCCTTCACCCGGGCATTGACGGCGGTGATGGGAACAGCCAGCACATTGTCCACCCGCTTGGTCCTGATATCGGCGCTGGCATTCATCCCAGGGCGGAAAGGAAATGTCTTTCCCGCAAGATCCTTGTAGGAATCCTTATCCAGCCTGATCCGCACTTCATAATTGGTGACATCATTGGAACTGGTCAGCGCCGAAGCAGTCTTGGTGCTGCTCGCGATCTTGGTAACCGTGCCCCGGAATTTCCGGTTATTATAGGCGTCCACTTCCACTTCTGCCGAATCGCCGATATTGATCTTCACGATATCGTTCTCCCCCACATCCACCCGCACTTCGAGCACGCTCATATCGGCCACGGTCATCATCTCCGTTCCGATATTGAAACTGTTGCCCGCCACGCGTTCTCCTTTTTTCACTTTGAGCGACGAGATCACGCCGTCCATCGGCGCCGTGAGCACGGTGCGGCTGAGGTCCTTGTTGGCCTTGGTCAGTCCTGTTTGCGTGGTCGTAACGCCCGCCTGCAGTCCGCGGATATTCTGCTGGGCCGCGGTATAATTTGCGCGGGCCGATTTAAGCGAGGTCTCGTATTGTTCGAGTTCGGCTTTCGAAATCACTTTATCCTCGTATAATTTCTTATTGCGGTCGTAAGCCAGTTCGGCCTGTTCCAGCGAGGCTTTCAGGGCTTCGAGCATCGCCTTGCTGTTGTCGACGGTCGCGGTAGACTGGCTCACCCTTGAGGCCGCTTCATCGCGCTGCAACGCGTAGATATCGGCGTAAATGCGCGCCAGCACTTTCCCTTTCTTCACGCTGTCGCCTTCTTCCACGTTCAGTTCGGTGATCTCGCCGGAAATATCGGGACTGATCTTCACTTCCACTTCGGGGTAAATCTTCCCGCTGGCATTAACGGATTCAATGATGGTGCGGCGCGCGGCTTTTTCCGTCGCCACTTTCTCGGCTTCCTTGCCCGCGGCCACTTTTTTTACCACGAAATAGGCTATCAGCAGTATCCCGACTCCGATCAGTATCCATTTCAGTTTCTTTTTCATGCGATGCAGCGTTTATAATTTAAGACCCTGGCCCCGGTAGAATTCCAGCAGTTTCATTTTAAAAACATAATCATATTGCGCGTACAGCAATTGGCTTCTGGCCTGCTGCAGGCTGGTTTGTGTGGCAATGAGGTCATAGGTGGACAACAATCCCAGTTCATATCTTTTCAGGGCATAGTCATATGCTTTCTGCGATGTGGCTACCGTTTTTTTATTCGCGTTGAATTTCTGCACGGCCGCCACCGCGTCGTTGTACGCCTTGTAAATATCCTGCTTCAGCGTAAAACTGTTTTGTTCTTTCTGCAGCTCCACCTGTTTTACGTTCAGCTTTGACCGTTCCCAGGCGCTGCGAAGCGTTCCGCCATTCAGGATCGGCACGCTCAGGGTCAGCCCGATCGACTGCCGGAAATTCTGGTTCAGCTGGTTGAAGTAACCGATACTGCCGTAAGTATAGGTTTCATAAGGCGCCAGCGGGTATACCTGGTAGGCGGTGGCCCCCACGGTAACGGTTCCGATGGGACCATTTATCGTGGATTTAGATTTGATCTCCTTTGCCTTGTTGTTAAAGGCGGTGCCAATACTGCCGAACAGGGAGATCGTAGGGTACATATTGCCGCGCGACACTTCCACCGATTTCAATGCAGCTTTCAGGTTCAGTTCGTCCACTTTCTGCTGCGGCATGTTCTGCACCGCGAGATGATAGACCGCGTCGGGCTGCAGGTCGGCCATGCTTTCAATCGGGATCAGATCCACCGGCGGCGTTACGATATCGAATACCGCAGCGGCATCCAGGTTAAGCAGGGCTTTCATCTGTAATATCATCTGCTGCGCCGTGGTTTGCGCGCCGATCAGGGTGGAACTGTCGCTGGCCAGCAGCGATTCCAGGTTCGCAGCATTGAGTTCGGGAAGCTTTCCGGCATCTACCTGTTTGCGGGTGCTCTCCAGTTGCGATCTTGTTTGCACCAGTTTGGATTCGGCGAGGTTCACCTGTTCGCGCGCCAGCAGTATCTGCAAATAGGCCACCGCCACATTGAGGGCTACATCATTTTTCGCTTTTTCCACGCCCGCTTCCGTCGCTTTCAGGTTCAGGTCTTTGACGGCGATCGTATTTTTTTTGGTGAACCAGTTGAAGAGGTCAATGCTCGCCTGCAGGGAGTAATTATTAAAGGTGTAACCCGTGGTGATCAGGCTGAAGGAAGTGGGGTCCTGGTTGCGCCCCCCGCTGTAACCCAGGTTGCCGCTGAAATTGGCGACAGGCTGCTGCGCCGTTTTGCTCTGCTGTAATTCCAGCGCGGCGAACCTGATCTGCAGATCGGCCTGCCGCACGCTGATATTATTCTGCAGCGCATATTCCACGCATTTCCGCAAGTCCCATTTTTCGCCGGCCTGGCCATACGAACCGGAAAAGATCAGCAGGGCGATCCACAGCGCTATACTCCGTGTCATAGACCGCAAAAATAATCCAATTGACCCGGCGGGATATTGATTTTTTACAGCCGGGACCCCTATTTAAGTCAGCCCGGCCAGGGCCTGTTCCAGGTCGGCAATGAGGTAGCCCGCTTCCTCCAGTCCCACATACATCCGCACATAGCGGTGTTCCCGGTTCGAGGCGTCGAATTCCTCCGGTTTCAGTCCCGCGCATTTGGGAATGACCAGGCTTTCGTGCCCGCCCCAGCTTACGGCCATCATGATATGCTGCAGGCTTTCGCAAAAACGGACGATCGACTCCATCTTTTCTGTTTTCAGCGCAAACGTAAAAAGACCGCAGGCGCCCTTCATCTGCTGTTTCGCCAGTTCGTACTGGGGAAATGTTTCATCCAGGGGGAAGAGGATAGATTCAACTTTCGGGTGCCCCTTCATGTATTGCACCACTTCGGCCGTTGTCCGCGTGATCCTTTCAATTCTTGCGGGAAGCGTGCGCAGGCCGCGGATCAGCAGCCAGGCATTGAAGGGTTGTATGCCGCTGCCGATATTAAGGTATTCGCTGTCGAATATTTTTTTCATGGTAGCATGACTGCCGCTGAGCACACCGCCGAGGGTATCGCTGTGGCCGCCGATATACTTGGTGGCCGTTTGCATCGCCATATCGATACCCATGCCGATGGGTTGCTGGTAAAGGGGTGAACAATAACTGTTATCAATAAGCGAAATAATGCCCCTTGACCGGGCCAGGGCCGCCACTTCCCGGATGGGCTGGATGGCGAAGTCCCAGCTGTTGGGAGATTCGAGATAATAAAAACCCGTATTCGGTTGCGTGGCGGCTTCCCAGTTTTCAATACGCGTGCCGTCGATATAGGTTACCGAAACCCGGAACCGCGGCAGGATCACGTCAAACATACGCTGCACCCAGGTATAGGGCGCTTTTACCGATACGATATGATCGCCCGATTTTACATGCGCGAGGATCGCGGCGAAAATAGCGGCCGCGCCGTTATTGAACACGAGGCAGTCTTCCGCGCCATCGAGCGCCGCCAGTTTTTTGCGGAGGATATCGACCGTAGGGTTGAGCCCGCGGCTGTAGAGGTAGCCGCCCATTTCATCCTGGAAGGCGCGGTACAGGTCGGCTACTTTTTTAAATGTGAAATTGCTGGTCTGGATGATGGGCGGGGCCACCGCGTTAAAATAATGTTCGCGGTCTTCACCCCATTCGTTGATGATTTGCGAGAGGTCCATACTATTCAGGCTTCTTGTGATAGAACAGGTAATACAGGAGCAGGAAAAGGGCCAGCAGCCCGGTCCCGATCAGCGCGGCCTTTACATCCTTGATCACGACGCCCACGGCGATCATAAAATAACTGAACACGAAAAAAGACGCGAGCACCGGCGTATACCGGTTCCACTTCCCGGTCACCATCACTTCATTCTCCCTTCTTTTCCGCAACACGAACAGGGTGGCCGCCGAAGTGCTCATCCCGATACTGTCGAGGAACATGGTAAAGTTCAGAATATTGTCGACCCCTTTCCCGAAAAAAGTAATGATGATGGTGACCAGTGAAAAACTCGCCAGCCCCGCCACCAGCGCTTCAGTTTTAGGATGCCGGAATGAAAATATCCGGGGGAATACGCGGTCTTCGCTCATCGCGTACATCACACGGGGATTGCTCATCAGTAATATGTTCACGTATGCCAGCACCGAGAGGAACATCAGCGCGTCGAACACTTTGCCCCCCGCCTTCCCGAACCAGGCTTCGCAGAGCAGGGCCCCTATCGCCGAGGCGTTTTTCATTTTATCGTAACCGATCACCTGCGTATACGCCACATTGATCAGCAGGTATAAAAGGATCACGATGATGATACCGATGATGATTCCTTTGGGTATGATGCGTGTATCCTTTACCTCACCGCCGAAATTGATCGTTTGCTGGTAACCGCCATAGGCGAAGCAAACAGGTATCAGCGAGATCAGGAACAGGGAGACCGCGTTTTTATCGGCCAGCGTATAAAGCGGCGATCCTTCTTCATACCCGTGCGGTTCGATCACCAGGCCCTTGAAGATGCTGGCGATCAGGAGCACCACCAGCCCGACCTTGATTATGATCAGTACATTTTGCGTGCGGCTGCTGGTCCTTAACCCGAATAAATTCACTACGAAAAAAATGGCGACGGCCGCGATGGCCACGCCGGTATTGAAAAAAATCCCGCTGGGTTTGCCATATAAAAGGTCGCTGACATAGTCGGCGCCGATCAGCGCCACCACCGCCAGCGATGCGGCGTTGCTGATAAGGATGATCGCGTTGACGGAAAACCCGATCGATGGATGATAGCAATGCGCGAATACTTTGTAATAACCACCCATGGCCGGCAGGCGTTGCCCGATCTCGGCATAGGTCAGCGCGCCGCAAAGCGCGATGAGCCCGCCCGTTACCCATAACAGGAAAAAAATGGACTGGGTGCCGGAGGTGGCCGCCACCGAAGCGGGGTTGCGGAAAATACCCATTCCGATGACGAGACTCACAACGATCAGGCTAATATCCAGCAGGTTGAGTTGGTTCCGGGTCCTCATGGCTTGAAGATACAAAGAAAACGTTCTAACTTTAGGAAGCTCCTGTTACCGATTCTATGAAAAAAACCGCGGTCCTGTTTTATATCGCCTGTACAGCTATGCTTCCCTGTTATGCCCAGCGGGAAGAAGCCGATTCATCAAAAAATATGGAGGAAGTCATCGTGCGGTCCTTCGAGCAAAACAGCAGAAGGTCCGGCAGCAGCATCAGCGTAAAGATCATCGAAAGAAACAATGCGGACCTTACCAATAAATCTTCCCTCGTAAATGGATTCAATACGGTCGCAGGGGTAAGAATGGAAGAAAGGTCGCCCGGCAGTTACCGCATCAATATCCGCGGCAGTTCCCTGCGTTCTCCCTTCGGCGTGCGCAATGTGAAAGTATACTGGAACGATATCCCCGTTACCGACCCGGGCGGCAACACCTATTTCAACCAGTTCGCCTTTAATAATTTTTCATATATCGAGATCTTCAAGGGGCCTGCCGGAAGCATGTATGGCGCGGGTACGGGCGGTTTGATACTGATGCATAACCTTGACCGCTGGCAGCCGGGCGCGGGGCTTGAATACGTTACCGGCAATTTCAACCTTCAGAACGTTTTCGCATCGGCGCGGTTTGGTGATAAAGAAAACCGGAACCAGTTCACCTACGCGCATAACCAGTCGGATGGTTACCGGGTGCAATCGGCCATGCGGCGTGATAATCTTTCCTGGATCTCACAATTAAAAATTTCTGACAAACAACAGCTCAGGGCTTCGGTATTGTTTACCGATATGTATTACCAGACGCCGGGCGCATTGACGTTTTCCGAATTTACTTCAAATCCGAAAGCGGCAAGACCCGCGGGCGGGGGTTTCCCCTCGGCCGTAAATGCGCACGCAGCCATTTACCAGAAAACGGTCACGGCGGGATTTACCAGTACTTACCAGGTCAACCGGTCATTCCGGAACGCCACCACGCTATATGGCGCCTTTGCCCATATAAAAAATCCGGCGATCCGGAATTATGAACGCAGGATCGAACCCGGTTTCGGCGGACGCTCGGTATTCAGCTGGAATAAAAAAAACAATGAAACAGCCTGGCAATGGGTGGGCGGAACCGAATTTCAGCAGGGCTTCTTCAATACACGTGTATCCAAAAACAAAAACGGCATCCCCGATACCCTGCTCACCAACGACGATATTGATTATACCGTGTACAGTTTTTTCGCGCAGGGCGATATCGCGATCCGCGAAAACTGGTTCATCAACGGCGGGATCAGCCTGAACAAAACAAGGGTACGGATAACCCGGCTCAGCGTATACCCGGTTGTGCCGCTCAGGCGGAGCTATCGTAGTGAAGCGGCCCCGCGGATCTCGCTGAAGAAAAAATGGAAAAATGATTTTTCCCTGAAAGCAAGCCTCTCCCGCGGGTTCTCGCCGCCCACCGTGGCGGAACTGCTGCCCTCTACCGGCGTGATCAGCACCGGCCTCGAAGCGGAATATGGCTGGAACTATGAGATGACGGCGAATTATTCCCTTTTTAAAAATAAGCTGCAGCTTGAGCTGACAGGTTTTCTCTTCAAACTCAACAAGGCGCTGGTGCAGCGCAGGGATGCTTCCGGCGCCGATTACTTCGTGAATGCCGGCGATATCCGTGAAAAGGGAATCGAAGCCCACGCGGACTACCTCTACAGTCCTGCCCGCGGACGGGTGATTGATTATGCCAGCCTGCAGGCCGATTTCACATTTAATCATTTCCGTTACGGAACTTTTATCAAGGGTCCTGATAATTTTTCGGGAAAAGCGGTGCCTTCCGTTCCCGAAAGGACCTTTTCCTTCCTGGGCGGGCTGAACCTGAAAAACGGATGTTATTTACATCTTACTTATTACGCGGCGTCCCGCATTTACCTGAATGATGCCAACAGCGCGGCGGCCGGCGCCTATCATGTACTCGGCGCCAGGCTGGGCTGGAAAAAAACTTTTGATAAAAAATACAGGCTTGGTTTATATGCAGGGGGCGACAACCTGCTGGATGAACGCTACAGCCTGGGAAATGATATCAACGCGGCAGGCGGCAGGTATTACAATGCCGCCCCGGGCCGCAATTATTATGCGGGACTCTCCCTGCAATGGGTCAGTACTTCGAAAAAATGATATTTTAAAAGCTGTTCCCTCTTACGGCATTATAAAAATAGGGCCCCGTAAAAACAGGGCCCGTTAATCTCTACTGCCCGACAAATGAACGACTGCAATGCAATTCCATGTCGCGGAATTCTGACCTGAAAAAAACAGCGAGGTTAAAATGACCTGAAAAAATATTTTGATGAACATTTTTTTGATTAATACCTGATCACCGGGCAACCCAACCTCTTGTTATTTCCCCCGCGATAGATCAACCCCACCGAATAATTGAAATAATGATCCCGCTTACCGGGGTTGGCCGATTGGCTGAAACCGTCCAGGTAATCGGTTGTGCTGAACCGGTAGGCTGTTTCCGCCTGCAGGGCCCAGTTGGATCTGAAAAAATATTTAATGCCGGCCCCGGCAGGCAGCACGGGGATGGCGCGCGGAAGCGCCCTGGCCGAATCGGCCGACAAGCCTGCCCAGAATTCCGCCAGCTCGGGTAAAAAGTAATCCGGGTTGATCCGGCTCTGGTCCCTTTTGATTTTCAGGAATGATAGGCCCGCGCCTGCGAACAGGTAAGGCGATAATCCTTTATCAACATAATTAGTCTGCAGGGGGCTCCAGGCCAGCAGGACCGATAATTCGGTTACCGGCGAACTAAAATAAAAATTACGCTGCCGGCGCCATTCGGGTTGTTCATACCGGGCGTCATCCCCTTTTAATTTCCCGAACAATAGATTTCCCCTGATCGCAAAGGAGGAACTGAGCAGTTTCGCCCCGCTGAATCCCAGCGCGAATTTTTGCGTCTCCAATGCGCCGAACCGGCGTGGTGTCAGGTCGCCCTGGTATACGAGGAACCCAAGGTTAACTCCCAGTTCATAAACAGGCTTGGCCTGCTGCGCTGCGGCGCAGAACCAAATACCCATGAAAGCCGCGGGCAGGAATGCCGCAGGTGCTGACGATCGCTTCATCCGATAATTTTTTAGCGGTTAAAAAATCCCCGGGCAGAAGCGGCATGGAAGATGGTAGAGAATTGCAGCGGTGAGATTACTTATCAAACGGCGTACCGTTCAATAAATTTTACGGCAGATGTTAAAAAAAAGAACAAATCATCCGTCGTAACCGGTGAAACAAAAATGCGGATATCGATTTAAAAAAATTATGATAAAAATGACAACCGCGTATTAAACCCTCCGCGGGGATGATGATGTTGAAAACTCTTTCCATTTTCGGTACCCCGTTACCTACATTTGCACCGATTGGTTCCCCGGCTCATTTGGCCGGGGTGAAAAGGGAAATCCGGTGTAAGTCCGGTGCTATCCCCGTAGCTGTAAGGCCGGCGAGTAGGAAAAAGGTAGTGGGAATGGGATCAACCCGTTCACTGCCTGCCGCTCGTCCAGTTTGAACCTGCATACCACTGTTGAAATGTTCAACGGGAAGGTGTTCAACAACAGGCCAAGCCAGAAGACCTGCCAGTCGGCAACAATATTCAATGCTTTCGGGTGAAAGGCTTGAAATGTAAAGGTCGCAGGACGTTTATATTTCCGTCATTTTATTCCTGGAAGTAGTCACACAAAAAATTTCATGCAAATGAAAAAGATTTTTTTTGTGCTGGCTGCTGTCATCACCGGCAACCGGCTATGCGCCCAGCAGGACAGTTCCCTGCTGGAAGAAGTGGTGATCACCGCCAGTAAGTATTCCACCAAAACAGCGCTGAGCGGGAAAGTGGTTACCGTGATCACGCGCGAACAGCTGGATCAGAGCGGCGGTAAGGATCTTTCGCAGGTCCTGGCTGAGCAGGCCGGGTTTTATGCCGGCGGCGCGAACAGCAATCCCGGCAAGGATAAAAGCGTCTACCTGCGCGGGGCCGGTCCCGACCGTTGCCTGATCAGCATTGATGGCATTCCTGTATACGACCCATCGGGTATCGGGGGAAATTTTGATATCCGTAATCTTTCTGTCGGCCAGATTGAAAGGATCGAGATCCTGAAAGGCAGCCAGTCAACCCTGTACGGCAGCGATGCCATCGCCGGGGTCATTAATATCATCACGCAGAAAACACCCTTAAAAAAATGGAACGGGCGGGCATCGCTGATGTATGGAAGTAATGAAACTTACGGGACGCAGTCGGGATTGAACGGTCATGCGGGGAGTTTTGATTATGATGTATCCTATTCATTCCGTACAACTAAGGGGATCAATGAAACGATCGACAACAAACATACCGGCCTAACAGACCGGGATGGTCTTCGGCAGCACAGTTTCCAGGCGGGCGCGGGGATCCGTCCTTCGGAAAAAATTTATATGCGCCCCTTTTTCCGGTACAGTACGAACAGGGGCGATATCGACCAGGGCGCGTTTACCGACGAACGGGATTATACCTGGTCGCAGCAAAGCTGGCAGGCGGGTATCAGGAATGAACTCGCGCTAGGTAACACGAAAGTACTTATATCATACCAATATAATCATATCGACCGGACATACACGGATGATTCCACTTTGAGCCGGAACGGTTATGATATATACGCGCGTGGCCGGTATACAGGAAGCGAACATTTTGCAGATGCATTCGGGGTGATGACGTTGTCCCGTTCCCTGAAATTAACCGCCGGTATCGATTACCGGCAATCGCGTTCCGACCAGGAATTTTTTTCAGCAGGGTATTACGGCCCCTATCAATTCCGCTATGCCCCCGACAGCCTGCACCGCCGGCAATGGGGGCCCTATGCTTCGCTGAACTGGAACGGCCATTCCGGTTTTAACGCGGAGTTGGGCGGGCGACTGGTGATGTATGCTGCAAACGGCAGTCATTTTGTTTTCAACGCGAACCCTTCTTACCTCATCCGTAAAAAGATAAAACTCTTCTTCAATCTTTCTTCGGGATACCGGTCCCCCTCTCTTTACCAGTTGTATTCTGAATACGGGAACCGGTTCTTAAATCCCGAATCGGCGCTGACGATCGAGGGCGGTTTGCAGTATTATTCGGCGAATGATAAATTTACCGGCAGGGCTGTAGGGTTTGACCGGCGGGTAAAGGATGGGATATTCTTTTTTTATAACCCGGTAAGCTACGTGTCGCAATATATCAACCAGGACAAACAAAATGACCTCGGCATGGAGCTCGAAGCGACTTATCGGCTGCGGAAGAACCTGGCATTTAAAACTTTTTTCAGTTATGTAACCGGGAAAATCAGCACCAGGATCGGGAATAAAGACACTACCTATTTCAACCTGCTGCGGCGGCCTGAAATCTCGGCAGGACTGAATTTTTCCTGGCAGGCAACTGAACGAATCTTCCTTAGTAACAACCTGCAGGGATTTGGTAAAAGAAAAGACGCATATTTTGACAATAATACATTCAGCACGGTATCGGTGAACCTGGCGCCTTACCTGCTCTGGGACCTGCATGCAGAATACGTGTTCGGGAAAAACAGGTTCAGGTTTTTCCTTGATCTCCGGAATATCGGCAACAGCCGTTATACCGAGATCAGCGGGTACGCGACGCAGGGATTTAATGCAGATGGGGGATTGCGGTTCAGTTTCTGAACAGAAGGGAGGGAGCACGAAGATCACAAAGCGGTCACAAAGATCACGACCTCTGTGAATCCGCGGCAATATAAAAGGGGAAAGCCGGGATAAATTGAATGTTCCGTTTTATTCCCGCCTTCCCGTCTTCCCGGCCAGTCAATTCCTTATGATTTTTTTTGTATTCAAGAATAGCTTTGTGTCCTTCATGGTTCTTAGTGTGCTTTGTGCTCCATTCGTTTTTGAGTTTGCCTGTACCTTTGTAAAAACGCCGCCCATGCAATTCAATTTCCAGGAGTTCCTGACCCTGACCTTCACCCTCTTCGCGGTGATCGATGTGGTGGGTTCGGTTCCCATGCTGATATCCATTAAGGAAAAGACGGGGCATATCAATGCCTGGAAAGTGACCCTGATCTCGGGTGCCCTGATGGTCCTTTTCTTTTTCGTAGGAAAACCATTTTTAAATGTGCTGGGGGTGGATATCCGTTCTTTTGCCGTGGCGGGTTCCATCGTGATCTTTATCCTGGGGCTGGAAATGGTGCTGGGGATCGAATTTTTCAAACCCGAAAAAGGAGCGGCCTCGGGCACCGTGGTGCCCATTGCCTTTCCCCTGATCGCGGGGAGCGGCACGCTGACCACGATTATGTCGCTGAAAGCCACTTTTGAGCGGGCCGACAAAAACGAATACATGATCCTGCTGGCCATCCTGATCAACCTGGTGGTAATATATATTGTATTGCGGGGGCTGAACCTGATCGAAAAAGTGCTGGGTAAGGCAGGTTTATTGGCGGTGAGAAAGTTTTTTGGCGTAATTTTGCTCGCTATTGCCGTCAAGGTGTTCGCCACGAACGCCCACGGTTTGTTCAGGTAGTCGGGAGCCCGGGGTCACAGACTCCTGGCTCCGAACTTCTAACTTACGACTCCGAAAAGGCCTCGTAGTACAATGGATAGTATAAGAGTTTCCGAAGCTCCAGATACAGGTTCGATTCCTGTCGAGGCTACATCTCCACTAATTTAATGGGAATTAAAAAAACAGAAAACCTTACGAAGTCCTTGACTGGTAAGGTTTTCTGCGTTTAAGTACTCTTTTTAATTCCCGTGAACTCCCGATAATTCGTTTACGGTTT
>CAYNSL010000040.1:0-25658 GCA_964399755.1 uncultured Chitinophaga sp.
GCAAAATCAAAAACACTCATGGTGGTAAAATCCTGTCCTGTCCGTACATACATGTCCCCGTCCTTGATAAATGCTCCGTTGGGTAGTTCTCTTTTCATACTGATTGGCAGTTGGTTTGATTGAATATTGAATTGGTCCAGGTATTTCATAGTTACTTCATCATCGGCGCAGTAAATAAAATGATCGCCTGCCTGCTGGTTCATGGCGATACGGAATTTGCTGCGTATATATTTTTCGAATGCGTAATCGTAACGGTCCAGGTGGTCTTCGGTAATATTGGTCAGGATGGCGATATCGGGTCTGAAGTCCCGGATATCATCCAGCTGGAAACTGCTCACCTCCACCACGTACAGTTTTTTCGGTTCGGCTGCTACCTGCCGCGCGAACGAATCACCGATATTGCCCACCAGCGCGCAGTCCCACCCGGCCGTTTTGAAAATATGATAGGTCAATGCCGTTGTCGTGGTCTTGCCGTTGCTCCCGGTGATGGCGATAATTTTACTGTCGCCTTTGAACCGGTAGGCCAGCTCCACCTCGCTGATGACCGGGATTCCCGCGGCCCTGATCTTTTTCACGATCTCCGCTTTTTCGGGGATGCCGGGGCTTTTCATCACTTCATCGGCGGCCAGGATCTTTTCCTCGCTGTGCCGTCCTTCTTCAAAGGCGATTCCCGCCTGTTGCAGTTCGTTACGATATACTTCCTTCAAAGAGCTTCCGTCGGAGACAAACACCTCGTATCCCTGTTGACTGGCCAGCAGTGCGGCTCCCACACCGCTTTCACCTCCTCCCAGTATGACAAATCTTTTAGTCATATACCTCTACTCCCCTTCTATCCCCCCGGGAGCCGGAGGGGGCGGTGTACGGAAATCGGTTCTTCACAAGCATTAGTTTCAAATACAACTGCACCACAATTCGATTGGATCAGGCCCGGTTTCCCCGGACATAAGTCTTCTACAGGATCTGGATTACGGGTTTTTCAGTAATATTTTTCTCAACAACAGTTAGTATGCTTAGCGCATCTTCAGCGTTACGATACTCAGCACCACCAGCAATACCGTCACGATCCAGAACCGCGTTACGATCTTCACTTCGTGATATTTCTTCACCTGGTAATGATGATGGAGCGGTGCCTTTAAAAAAAGCCGCCGTCCTGTACCGAATTTCTTACGCGTATATTTGAAATAACCGACCTGCAGCATCACACTGATCGTCTCCACGAAAAACACACCGCAGAAAATCGGCAAGAGCAATTCCTTGTGCACGATGATGGCCAGCGAGGCGATGATCCCGCCCAGCGTCAGGCTCCCGGTATCGCCCATGAAAATCTGGGCGGGGAACGAATTGTACCAGAGAAACCCGATACAGGCGCCGATCATGGCCGCGATGAACACCGAAAGCTCCCCGAGATCCGGGATGTACATGATGTTCAGGTAGTCGGCAAAAACCAGGTTGCCGCTGGCATAAGCGAAAATGCCCAGCAGTGAACCGATGATGGCTGATGTGCCCGTGGCCAGTCCGTCGAGACCGTCGGTGAGGTTGGCCCCGTTCGATACCGCCGTGATGATGAAAATCACAACAGCGATGAACAGGAGCCAGGTATAATCCCGCCACGAGGCCGGCAACAGCTTCGAATAATTGAACTCGTGCGTTTTTACAAATGGAATGGTCGTCACCGGTATCTTGGTTTCGGTAAAATATTTTGTCTTGCCGTTCACGCTTTTCGCGAAAACGGTGGTGTCAGTCGTCTTCGGCGTTCCGATAAACTCGCGCCAGATCCGCACATTGCTGTTAAAATAAAGCGTGGCTCCTACGATGATTCCCAATCCCACCTGCCCCGCGATCTTGAACCAGCCCGCCAGCCCGTCTTTACCCGTTTTGCGGTATTCCTCCCCTTTTTCCTGCGCCAGTTTTTTGGCGCGCAGTTTCAGATAGTCATCAATAAAGCCGATGATCCCCAGCCACACCGTACTGATCAGCATCAACTGCACATATACCTTGGTCAGGTCGGCCAGCAGCAGCGTCGGGATCAGGATCGCCAGGATGATGATGATCCCGCCCATGGTGGGTGTGCCCCTTTTGCTTTCCTCGCCTGCCAGTCCCTCGTTCCGGATGCTTTCGCTGATCTGTTTTTTCTGGAGGTATTTGATCAGCTTCTTCCCGAAAAACGTGGTAATGAAAAGCGAAAGCAGGATCGCCAGCAACACGCGGAATGTGATAAATTCAAAGAGCCCGCTGCCCGGGAACTTAATCCCTTCACTGTTCAGCCATTTAAACAAATGATACAGCATGTCGGTTATGGGTCACTTTATTTTCCTAACAATTCAAAATATTCCCGCACTACTTCTTTATCGTCAAAATGATTTTTTACGCCTTTGATCTCCTGGTACTTCTCATGTCCTTTCCCGGCCACCAGGATGATATCGCCCGGTTTCGCCAGGCTGATCGCGGTTTTGATCGCTTCCCGCCTGTCGGTGATCGAGATATATTTTCGTCTATGCGCCACCGCGAGTCCCTCCTCCATGTCCCGTATGATCTGTGCCGGGTCTTCACTCCGGGGATTGTCGCTGGTGAGGATCACTTTGTCGCTGTGCTCACAGGCCACTTCCGCCATCACCGGCCGCTTGGTCCTGTCGCGGTCGCCGCCGCATCCGACCACCGTGATCACCTGTTCAAATCCCTTTTTCAGTTTCTTCACCGCGGCCAGCACGTTCAGCAGGGCATCCGGGGTATGCGCATAGTCCACGATCGCCATCACTTTTTCTTTTGCCGAAATGGAATAATCAAACCTTCCTTCGGCGCCCGTCAGTTCGCTGAGCGCGGTTAGTGTTTCCTGTTTGTCGGCCCCCAGGCAAACCGCCGCGCCGTAAACGGCCAGCAGGTTATACGCGTTGAACTCGCCGATCAGCCGGAAATGCACTTCCACCTCATTCACCGTCATCAGCAAACCGCTGAGGCTGTTGTCAAGGATCTTTCCCTTGAAATCCGCCAGGGTCCGGAGACTGTAGAAATACTTTTTCGCGTTCGTGTTCTGCAGCATCACCGCTCCCCGCTTGTCGTCCGCATTGCTGATGGCAAAAGCGGAAGCGGGCAACGCGTCGAAAAAGGATTTCTTCACCCGGATGTATTCATCAAAAGTCCGGTGGTAGTCCAGGTGATCGTGCGTGATATTGCTGAATATCCCGCCCGCATACTGCAGACCGGTCACCCGGTGCTGGTCGAGGGCATGCGAACTGGTTTCCATGAACGCATGGCTGCAACCCGCATCCGTCATTTGTTTCAGCAGGCTGTTCAGGCTTACCGCGTCGGGCGTGGTATGCGTGGCCGGCAGTACACGGTCGCCGATCCGGTTTTCCACCGTACTCAGCAACCCGCAACTATATCCCAATCTTGTAAAGAGCTTGTATAATAAGGTCGCGATCGTCGTTTTGCCGTTGGTGCCCGTTACCCCCACCAGCTTCAGTTTCTCCGATGGCCTTCCGAAAAAATTATTCGCCATCCATGCTGCGGCGATGGCGCTGTTCTCCACCTCCGCGTATACCATTCCTTCTTTTATTTCCTTCGGCAGCTGCTCGGCCACCACGGCCACCGCTCCGTTACCAATCGCTTTGTCAATGAACAGGTGCCCGTCTGTCGCGGCTCCGCGTACCGCGATAAACACCGCGCCGGGTTTCACCTTTCTCGAATCCGTCTGCACATCCCTGACTTCAATACCCGTTTTCCCCACTACCGACCTGATCGCCACTTTATATAATACATCTTGCAATAACACGTCGCGATTTGATCGATTTATTATTACCTAACTTAATTCCAGCATCACGGTAATCCCCTTCGCCAGCTGCGTGCCCGGCGAAACGGATTGCAGCACCACTTTACCCCTTCCCTTCACCGCCACTTTTACACCCATATTCTCCAGCAGGTACAGGGCGTCTTTCAGTCCCATGCCCCGTACGTTGGGCATCACCAGTTCACGCACTGAAACCGGTTTAATCACGGGAGGCCCGCCCGGGCTTTGGGAAAAATTACCCGCGTACACCATGCCCCATTTTTGCTGCAGTACAGAATCGGTGTATCCCACATGCAGCGAGCGGTATACTTTCCGGATATCTTCCGTATTCCCCGCGTAGAAATAGGCGGAACTGTCTTTTACCGCCGCGAACTGCGAAGGATTCTTTTTCTCTACATACAGCGCGTATAATTTGGTAGCGATCTCGCGGAATACCGGCGCCGCCAGGGTGCCCCCGAAATGGGAAGCCGCGTGCGGTTTGGTGCGGATGACCACGATACAGGTAAACTGTGGTTTATCGGCGGGGAAATAACCAACAAACGTGGCCTGGTAAACGCCGTCGCCATATTTGATCTTTCCGTCCGATACGTGTGCCGTCCCGGTTTTACCCGCGGCCGTAAACGGCAAACCTTTCATCGCCTTGCGCGCTGTGCCTTCGGTAACGACCATTTCCATCGCTTCCCGCGCCGCTTTCACCACTTCGGGTTTGCAGATTTTTTCTTCCATCGCCACCGGCGCAAACTGCCGGAGCACGGCCCCGTTGCTCTGGATGCTGTTTACCAGGTAGGGACGCATCATCCTCCCGTTATTTGCGATGGCGTTATAAAGGGTGAGCGTGTTCAGCGGACTGATATTGATCCCGTATCCGAAGCTTACCCACAACATGTTCATCAGCCCCCCGGCGTCGCGCTTGAATGAAGTGATCGCGGGTTTGGGCACATTGGCCAGGTCAACCGGGGATTTTTCATCCAGGTGAAATTTGTGCAGGTATTTTTTTAAGTCCTCGGGGTTGCCGCCAAAAGCCTTATAGGCCAGTTTGCTCATGCCCACATTCGAACTGTGCGCAAAACATTCCTTCACGGTCAGCAGTGGTTTTGGCGCGCGTTCGGCATCCACCACGTCCTTGGGTACCGGCGCCACCCGCATCCGTCCGGCGCTGCCTACTTCCACGAGATCATTGATCCGGCTCGACCCGGATTCAAGTACGGATAAGAGTGTAGCGAGTTTAATTGTGGAGCCGGGTTCGGTTGTGCGCAGCGCGTAATTATCATCTTCCCAGTAGGTGCCGTCGGACTGGCGCCCGAGGTTGGCCATCGCCCTGATCTTTCCGGTCTGCGTTTCCATCACGATGGCCGTGCCATATGGCCCTTCGCACTGGAGCATCATCCGCATCAACGCGGTTTCTGTGATATCCTGGATATTGACATCGATCGTGGTAAAAATATCTTTGCCGTTTACCGGGTCGGTCTGTGTCCCTTCCACGGGTATGGCCGTTCCCCCGGCGATATAACGCACGAGCCGCTGCCCGTCGTGACCGCTGAGCAGGGTATCATAACTTCTTTCGAGACCTACGTTTTGCTTCTTTACTTTTCCTTTCTCGCCAAGATGTTCACGGGCGAGTCCGATCGTGCGGTTGGCCAGCAAACCAAATGGTGTCAGTCTTTTGCTGTTCGTTTCCACGATCACGCCGCTCTTGTTGCGCCCCAGCCGCACCAGCGGGAATTCACGGAAGGCTTTGTAATCCTCGAAGCTCAGTTTCTTTTTCAGGGAGTAATAGCGTTCGCTTTTCAGGAAGGCTGCCGTCAGTTCCTTTTTATAATCGGAAGCGCTTTTGTCGCCAAAATAATTTGACATCGCCAGCGCGAAAGAATCGATATGCTCGCGAAAACGTTTCCCCTTTTTTTCTTTCAGGCCGTCGGCATTAAAATCCATGTAGATGTCGAATGTGGGGATGGAGATGCTCAGCATCTGGCCTTCTTCGCTGAAGATGGTACCGCGCTCGGCAGGGAGGGCGACAAAGCGGCGGTGAAGGCTGTCGCTCATCCCGCGCCAGTAAGAACCCTGGACACGCTGGATATAGAAAGCCCTCCCGAGCACCAGTAAACTCAGCACCGTGATGCCGAGAAAACTGACGTATACTCTCCACAGTATGTCCCGTTTTACTTCCAATGTGCGCTATCGGCCTCCCGTTCCGCGGTAGCGGGACGGGAAGCTGTTTTAGTTGTTTGTTCGCCGTTCTTCGTTCCTTGTTCTGTATTCGTTCCTGTTTGCCGCTCAGTCAGCGGTCACCGTATCTTTTAATACCACCGGTGTTCCCACCAGTTCCCTTAGCCCGAGCGGTTCCACGGCCCTGACCATTTCACTCTGCTTGCTCCGGCCCATCACTTTGCTCTTCAGATTGATATATTCGTACTGTAATTCCTTAACCTGTTTGCCTGTCCGGTTGATATTCCGGATCGTTTTGTCGGCATTGTGACCGTTGTAGATATAGATCACGGCCAGCAGCGCGAGGAACAGGAAGAACGGCACCTGTTTAACGACGGCCTGGTAATTCAGCCAGCGTTTCCATCCTTTCGGGTAGTTTTGGGTTGCGACCGATTCCGGTTTTTCCCTTTTTGGTTCCTGGTCCCGTTCTTCCGGATATTGCATTCCGGGTTGTGTAAGTTGTTCCTGCGTCATGAGTTTTCACTCTTTGGTTTTTCATTACCGCCGGCGAACCGGGGGGTGATTCAAAGGATATAGACCTTATACCCCTATATTTACTGTCATGAATACCTTTTATACCTATTTACCTATATACTTATTTACTTATTAACTTATTTGCTCTCCTAAACCATCATCTTCTTCTCCGCCACCCGCAGCTTGGCGCTGCGCGAGCGGGGGTTGGCTTTTATTTCTTTTGCCGAAGGGAGAATGGGTTTTTTAGTGATCACCTCCAGTTCATTTACCGGTTCCGATTGGATAAACGGGTTCCGGTCCGGCTCATCCAATGAACCGCGGCGAAAAAAATTCTTTACCATTCTGTCCTCCAGGGAATGAAACGTAATGATGGTTGCCCGGCCTCCGGGCTTCAACAGGGCAGGTATCTGCTGCAGCAATTCTTTCAACGCGCCTGTCTCGTCGTTCACCTCGATGCGTAAGGCCTGGAAAACCTGGGCGAAGTACTTGTTGGGATTTCCTTTTACTATTTCCCGGATGGCCTGCTTGAATCCGTCGATCGTTTTCAGCGAAACATGACGGCGAACATCGGCGATGGTCCTGGCCAGCGTTTTGGCGTTGGTGACTTCGCCGTACTCCTCAAAAATTTTATGCAATCGTTCCGGGGAATAGCTGTTCACCACTTCAAAAGCGGTCAGGCTTTGCCGTTGGTCCATCCGCATGTCGAGCGCTGCATCGAAACGGGTGGAAAAACCTCTTTTTGCCTCATCAAACTGGTGACTGCTGACGCCGAGATCCGCCAGTATCCCGTCCACCGCTTTTACACCCTGCAGGCGCAGGAATCTTTGCAGGTGACGAAAATTCTGCGGGATGAAAACGATCCGCTTGTCTTCCGGCAGGTTTTGCCGGGCGTCTTCATCCTGGTCAAAGGCAAACAGTTTCCCGGTTTCATCCAGCATGTCCAGGATGGCCCTGGAATGCCCGCCTCCGCCAAACGTACAATCGACATAAGTGCCGCCGGGCCGGATCCGCAGGCCTTCCATCACTTCATCGAGCAGGACCGGTATGTGATAGGCTGGCTGCACGATGCGGAATTATTCAGGTCTTGTCCCTCCCAGCACATCTTTTCCCAACTCACTCAAAGCATCCGAAGAAATTGAATCAAAGAACTGACGGTACTTATTACTATCCCAGATTTCCATTTTATCGCCCGTCGCCATCAGCACCAGGTCTTTCTGCAGTTCCGCATACATCTTCAGGTTGGGCGGTATCAGTATGCGTCCTGCCGTATCGGGCTCCACATATGTGGCGCCGTTTAAAAAAGCCCGCCTGAACTCACGTTGCTTCGGGTCGAATTCGTTCAGGCCGGCAATCCTGGCAAAAAGCGGTTCCCATGTTTTCAGCGGGTAGAGCGCCAGGCATTTGTCAAATCCCCTGTTAATAACAAAACGGCTCCCCTCTTCTTCCGGCAGCTGCTTTTTGAAGCCCGCCGGGAGCAGGAACCGACCCTTGTTGTCCAAGGTAGCCTCGAATTCTCCGAGAAAGCCTGTCATTATCAGTGGTTTGGAACAATTTTCAAATAATTGACACAAAATAACACTTTTTCCCACTTAATAACCAAATTTTTCGATTTTTCTTTTTTCCACAACCCATTTTGCCCTGAAATGCCCGCCGGGTAAGGATTTGAGCCGAATCAGGACCTATGGGGCCAAAAAGCCGGTGGGAAGGCTGTGAATTGAGGTGGATAAGAGGGGGAAAAGTCAGAAAATGCTGTTGATTCCCGTATTTTAACCGGGCGGTGGAATGGGATCTTTAATTTACCTACGTTTATAAATACATGTATGCAGGCAGGCTATTCGGCGACTCCGCTTATCAGAAAACTGGGAATTAAACCCGGTATGAAAATAGTATTGCTCCATCCGCCAAACGAATACGCGTCATGGCTCGGACAGGATATCGCTCCCCTGCGCTGTAAAAAAAATGAAACCCCTGATCTCGTTCACCTTTTTGTAAAAAATTTCGCCGCCTTCGACACAGCCATGAAAAAACTGGAAGAGGTTTACAAAAAAAACAGGGCCCTCGTGATCTGGGTTTCCTGGTATAAAAAATCATCGAAGATCCCCACCAACATGACGGAAGATCTGATCCGCCAATATGCACTGCAACATGGACTGGTCGATGTAAAGGTTTGCGCGGTCAGCGAAAACTGGAGCGCCCTGAAACTGGTCGTTCCCCTGAAAAAACGATAGTATCTTTGACGCATTCCTTACAACAGTTGGTTGTATCATGAAAGCACCTGTACACATATCCATCCGCGATTACAGCTATACGCTTCCCGAAGACAGGATCGCCGGATACCCGTTGCCGGAAAGGGACGCTTCCAGATTACTGGTGTACCGCAAGGGCGAATTAAAGGATGATCACTACCATCGCCTTGCAGCATATATCCCTGAAAACAGTTTGCTGGTCTTCAACAATACCAAAGTGGTGGAAGCCCGCTTGTTGTTTCAAAAAACGACGGGCGGGGTGATTGAAATATTTTGCCTCGAACCGCATGAACAATATCCGGATATCAGCAGCGCCCTGCAGCAGCGCGGTAAAGTATGGTGGCAATGCCTCGTGGGCGGCGCTTCCAAATGGAAAGCGGGCCAGCTGCTGGAAAAAACCATCCACGCGGGCAGCCATTCAATTAAACTGACCGGACGCTTTATTGAAAAAAGGGCTGATTGTTTTATCATCGAACTGAGCTGGACACCCGATACACTAACCATGGCCGAACTATTGCACGCCAGCGGCGCAATTCCCCTCCCGCCCTATATCAAACGAAACGCGGAATCGCTGGATTCCGAACGTTACCAGACCATCTATGCAAGGGAAGAGGGTTCGGTGGCGGCTCCCACCGCTGGACTGCATTTTACCGACCGGGTTTTCGCTGCGCTGCAGGCCAAACATATCCGCATAGCGGAAGTCACCCTGCATGTAGGAGCGGGCACATTTAAACCGGTGCAGGCAGAACATATCGGCGAACACCTGATGCACGCCGAATGGATCGATGTTTCCAGGGATATGATCGAAGAACTCATCCACCCTCCTCATCCCGTGATTGCCGTGGGCACTACCTCGCTGCGTACACTCGAATCACTGTATTGGCTGGGGGTGAAGAGCCGGGAGTTAGGAGTTAGGAGTTCGGAGTCGGTAGTTCGGAGTCGGGAGTCGGGAGTTGGGGGTCCGGAGTCGCTGGTACTGGCACAATGGGAAGCTTATGAACTGGCGGATAAAAATATTCCTGTAAAAGACGCCCTGGAAGCGCTGTTGAAATGGATGGAATTTCACAAACTGGACAGACTGATCACCAAAACGCAGATCCTCATAGCCCCGGGTTATGAATGTAAGATCGTGGACGGGCTCATCACCAATTTTCACCAGCCCCAATCCACCCTGCTCCTGCTGGTTGCGGCGCTGATCGGGAATGACTGGAAAAAAGTTTACGATCACGCACTGCAGCAAGGGTACAGGTTTCTGAGTTATGGCGATGGTTGTTTGCTCTGGAGAATGAAAAATAAGGAGCTATCCCAACAGTAAAAATTAATGCTGCCGGTATGACGGAAAGGTTAATTTCCTAATATACATTTTCCTTCCGCTTTATCGGCTTTCCCATAGGAGTTCTTCAGCCGGTACAAACTGAATTTTGAGATGAGTCCTAAGATTTTTGCAGGGGGATCTCAATCGTAAAGGCGCTGCCCTTGCCCAGGGTGCTTTCGGCCCTGATCTCGCCGTTATGCGCTTCCACCATCGTCTTCACATAACTGAGGCCCAGGCCAAACCCTTTTACATTATGAACGTTGCCGGTATGCGCCCGGTAAAACCGCTCGAAGATCCTTTTCAGGGTTTCCCGGTTCATCCCGATCCCGTTGTCTTCGATGCGCATGTTAAAATATTTCCCGTTTGAATGCGTGGATAATTTTAAAAGCGGGGGCGTATTCTCTTTGGCGTATTTCACGGCGTTGTCGAGCAGGTTGTTCACGAGGTTGGAAAAATGCACTTCATCGGCCTCCACCAGGTCGTTGGTCGCCTGCAGCTGCAGGTCCACCCTTCCCTTTTTCTCCTCAAGCTGCAGGGTAAAATTGTCCACCACGTCTTTGATGATCTCATGCACATGCACCGGCTTCAGGTTCAGGTCCACTTCCTGTTTTTCCAGTTGCGAGGCCTTGAGGATCGTCTCCACCTGCCGGTTCATTCGTTGGTTTTCCTCCTTGATGATCCCGCTGAAATAACCCAGTTTCTCCCGGTCCTGTATTACTTTTTCATTCCGCATGGCATCCACCGCCAGTGAAATGGTGGCGATGGGCGTTTTAAATTCATGCGTCATGTTGTTGATGAAATCATTTTTGATCTTACCCAGTTTCTTCTGGCGCAGCATGGTGCTGTAGGTCAGATAAAAGGCCGCGATGATGATCAGCGTAAACAACAGCGAGATGATGATCCGCCAGAGCAGCGATTTCAGCACGAGGCTTTTGATGTTCGGGATCACGACAAACAGCACTTCATTAACGCTCAGGTTTTCTCCCGCGGTGCCGCTCATTGCCTCCAGCCCGCAGTTGGAGCGGATCATGTCGGTGGTGTCCTGGAAAGCCTTCATGAAACCGGGCGAGGTTTTTTTGAAAACCGTATTCTCTCCCTCGAAAGTGGCAATCCCGAATTCGAATTTTATCTTTTTGAGATCGTTCTGCTCAAAGGCTTTCACGAATTTCTGACGGATCTCTTCCACATCAAAACGACTGGCCACCGTCAGGGGTTTGTAGATATCTACAGAAAAATCATCGGGCAGGATCAACCCTCGCTTATTGGAGCCGGTTACCAGACCGCCCTTATGCTGGGACAGGTCTTTCCCCACGGCCTGCGTACTCAGGTCCACGTTGTGCTTGATCTGCTCTTTTCGAAGCAGGATCATGTTCTTCAGCCAGGAGATCTGGATGGCGATGATACCCACCAGCGAAAGGCTGATCAAAATGATAATTGCTGTAAATACCCTTTTCACGGATTTTTTTTATGGCCGCCCAAGATAATGGTTTTTAACCCCCGGTGAAGGCCCAAAAATACCGATACGACCCGGTTTATCGTCAGGGTAAGCGGGTACCCGGGCATATTTTAACGGGGATTTAGAGCCAGTGAAACAGTTTGTAATTATCCCGGGATTGCTGAAAATCGGCGGAACCGGTATAAACAGGGTATTTAGCGCAAGGGGACTGCCGCCAATTCCTGACTTTTTCAAATTCATTTTTCCCCTTAAATTGGCGTATGATTGAGCCCGGAGCCGGCATATTACTGATCGCAGATCCCTTTCTGAAAGACCCCAATTTCCTGCGGACCGTTGTATTTCTCTGCGAACACAAGGAGGAAGGCAGTTTCGGTTTCGTGCTGAACCGGCCTTACGATAACACGCTGGACGAACTGATCCCCGAACTCGACGGTCACAAACTGCCGGTGTATTACGGGGGACCCGTACAGGTGGACACCATTCATTTCCTGCACCAGTTTCCGGACCAGATCCCGGGCGCGCAGGAAGTGCTCAAAGGCGTGTACTGGGGCGGGGATTTCGACGCGCTGGTCAGCCTCATTAAAAACGAGGAGATTGATCCCGGCAAGATCCGCTTTTTTATCGGGTATTCGGGCTGGGGCATCGGGCAGCTCGGGGAGGAACTGAACGAGAAAACATGGCTAACGGTAAAGGCTACCCGAAAATTAATCTTCCACGACGACAGCCGCGAGATCTGGAAAGACGCGCTCAAGCACCTGGGCGGCGACTATGAAATGATGGTGAATTTCCCGATCGATCCGCAGCTGAATTAGGAAAGGGGAAATGGGCAAATGACAATAAGCAATGGGCAATAGGCAATGACTCATTTACATCTGTTAACGCCGTCTTTATTATAGTTTTCTTTAATCCTCGATTACTTCAACAGGGATTATTAAACGGCCATGGAAAGAGATCGTTTGAAGATAGTATAGTATAGCATATTTTATCCGGCGCATAGTTCTCCGCGAAAGCTGCATGTCATCATTTTTGCAATGAATATTTATTACCTTTCTCACCTATGAAACGGATCCTCATCATTCCCTGCCTCTTTCTGATGTTTTTATACCCGCAATGCAGCGGGATAAAAAACATCATCGGGATCCCTTCAGAACTGGAAATGATACTGGGACTGAAAGAAGCGCTTTCACAGGGACTGTTCAAAGGGTTCGATGCCTTTGCCGATCCCAACGGCAACCCGCTGGTCCGTTTTGCCTTTCCGGGCGAGGCTGAAAAAATCGAGAGGACATTGCGTGATATCGGGCTCGACAAGACCATCAACCAGATCACGGGAAAATTCACCCGCGCCATGTCATCCGCCGTGTCTGTTTCCAAACCCATTTTCCTCGACGCCGTGAAAAGCATGACGATCAAAGATGCCGCAAAGATCCTCATCACCGACAACCCCCATGCGGCCACCGATTATTTCAAGGGGGCCATGAAACCCGCAATGATCACGGCCTTCCGCCCTATTGTCGACAGCACGATCCGCACCGAAGGGGCCGATACCGAATGGAAGGGCATTACGAATGTATATAACAGCATCCCCTTTATCAGCAAACCGCTGGAGAGCAACCTCAACGATTTTGTTTCGGCGCGGGTCATCGACCTGATGTTCCTGATGGTGGCCGGGGAAGAAGAACAGATCCGGGCGAAGTATGAACTGAGAAAAACGGACCTGATGAAGAAAGTGTTTAATTATGCCGAACAGGAACTGAAACGGAGGATGCAGAAGTAGAGATCAGGGGGATGTTATATATTAATACGAAAAAACCCTCCCGGATAACGAGAGGGTTAATTTTTTGTTTTCAAAATCCCGGACTGACCGCCCTAAGGCTGGTTTTTCTTCAAGCATTTATTCTACCGGCACCGCGCCTTCCACCAGCACGGTTACCTTATTGTTGAGCACTTCCACGAAACCGCTTTGAATATCGAAATGGGCCACGTGGTTATTCTTATCCTTCAGCACTTTCACCCGGCCCGCTTTCAGCGCGCTCACCAGCGGGGCGTGCTTGTCCAGCACTTCAAAAGCGCCGCTGATCCCCGGCATCAGTACGCCGTAGACTTCGCCGTTGAATAATTTTTTTTCAGGTGTCAGTATTTCAAGATTCATAATTCACCATTTAATGCCGTCCCATTGAGCCATTGCGTCATTGAGCCATTGCGTCATTGAGCCATTGAGTCATTGAGCCATTGCGCCATTTTCTTATTATCCCTGCGCCGCCGCCATCAGTTTCTTGCCTTTTTCGATCGCGTCATCGATCGTACCCACCAGGTTAAAGGCCGCTTCAGGATATTCATCCACTTCCCCGTCCATGATCATGTTGAACCCGCGGATCGTTTCCTCGATCGGCACCAGCACGCCTTTCAGACCGGTAAAGGCCTCGGCCACGTGGAAGGGCTGTGAAAGGAAACGCTGTACGCGGCGTGCGCGTGATACCACCAGTTTGTCGTCATCGCTCAATTCATCCATACCCAGGATCGCGATGATATCCTGCAATTCCTTATAGCGCTGCAGCATCGACTTCACGCGGTTGGCGCAATCGTAGTGCGCGTCGCCCACAACCTTGGGTGTAAGGATCCTGGATGTGGAATCCAGCGGATCCACCGCAGGATAGATACCGAGGTCGGCGATCTTCCGCGACAATACCGTGGTAGCATCCAGGTGCGCGAAGGTGGTTGCGGGCGCGGGATCGGTCAGGTCATCCGCCGGTACGTACACCGCCTGTACGGAAGTGATCGAACCGTTCTTGGTAGATGTGATCCGCTCCTGCATGATACCCATTTCAGTGGCCAGCGTGGGCTGGTATCCCACCGCGGATGGCATACGTCCCAGCAGGGCCGATACTTCGGAACCCGCCTGCGTAAAACGGAAGATATTGTCAACAAAGAATAAGATATCGCGTCCCTTGCCCTGCCCGTCGCCATCGCGGTAATATTCGGCGATGGTCAGTCCGCTCAGCGCCACCCTGGCACGTGCGCCCGGGGGTTCGTTCATCTGTCCAAACACGAAAGTGGCTTTCGATTCGGCCAGTTCCTTCATATCCACTTTCGACAGATCCCATCCGCCCTGTTCCATACTGTGTTTGAAGGCATCCCCGTATTTCATGATCCCGGCTTCGATCATCTCGCGCATCAGGTCATTTCCTTCACGGGTCCTTTCTCCCACACCCGCGAATACCGACAAACCCGAATAGGCTTTGGCGATATTATTGATGAGCTCCTGGATCAATACGGTTTTGCCCACACCGGCGCCGCCAAAGAGACCGATCTTACCACCCTTGGAATAGGGCTCGATCAGGTCAATCACCTTGATCCCCGTATACAACACTTCGCTGGTAGTACTCAGGTTCTCGAACATCGGGGGCATGTTGTGAATGGGACGGCCATTCACTTTGCTCACGGGAGGCAAACCATCGATGGCATCACCGGTTACATTGAACAAACGTCCTTTGATCGCTTCACCGGTGGGCATCGCGATCGCTTTCCCGGTGTCCACAACCTGCATGCCACGCAGGATCCCTTCAGTGCCGTCCATGGCGATGGTACGTACACTGTCTTCGCCAAGGTGCTGCTGCACCTCGAGCACCAGGATGTCGCCGTTTTCCCTTTTCAGTTCAAGTGAATTGTATATTTCGGGCAGTTTGCCTTCGAATTGCACGTCGATCACCGCGCCGATAACCTGTTTTACTTTGCCTACATTAGCCATAATTGTCCGGAGGATTTATTTCAGGCCGCAAAGGTAAGGGTGCGGGGGTAAACGGCCAATTTGTTTGAACGGATTTCAAATCCCGGAAAAGCTGTGGTTGACAATGGGGAAAAACAGTTGAAAACCATGCGGGAAAGCTCTCTAAAAGGCGGAGGATGATGGCTTTATTTCCCGTCCACGTTTTTTTGAATAACAAGCCCGATCGAAGTGACCACATAGGTCCCTACCTGCAATTTCAGGTGTACCTCCTGCCGGTGCGGGATCGTATCCACCTGGTAGTCCTGCGGCATCCCGCCAATGGAATAATCGGGCTCTTCCACGAAATGACCCATGGCCCTTAATTCCCTGATAAGACCGTCGATGTCCCGTTGCCGGTAAATAACGGTATCATTATGATCCTGCGTGTCGTCATTGGAGGAAATATTGTATTCGGTGGTATGAACGGACCAGCCGCCGGGTTTTAAGGTTTTCATTTGCGCTTTTACAAAAGCCAGCCCTTTTTCAAGACTGCCCAGGTGTTCAAATGCGCAACTGGACCAGGTAAAATCAAATCCCGAAAGATCATCCGGTATCGCTGTCATATCCACCGCCCGGTATTTCACCTGTTCCCGGAGCACGGAATCATCACAAAGACCCCTTGTATTCAGCGAATCCAGTCCCGTGCAAAGCTGGTTATCGGCTGTCCATCCTTTTTCAATTCCCATTTCCGGGAAAATATCGGTGGCCAGGATTTCACAGCCATAATTGGCAAACAGGGAGGGCGCGGGTTCGGTGCCAACGGCAAAGACCAATCCCTTTTTCCCGGGAGCGATACATCCCCTTTCCCACAACGCCTGCATATTGTAAACGAATTCCCATTGCTTCCGGTGAAACCGCGGTTCTTCCCGCAATTCCCGGCACCAGCGCTGGTACCAGTCGGAATAAATATCCTGCGCCTTGCACAATTCCGTTCTCCGGCGCCCTGCATCCCGGCGAAGCGATATGTTCCATCCTGTTTCCTGCATACAATATGATTGGTTGATCAAATCATCGACCGATAAACGTTAAGGTAGTCTTTCGCTTTTTGTTTCCAGTCGAAAACACGGCCCCGGTTCCTGATCTTTTCCGCTAACCCGTTACTGCTGTAATCCCGCATGCCTTCCCTGAACACCTTTTGCATATGGCCGGCGGTAAAATCATTAAAATAAAAAGCAGTATCCCCCGCGATCTCCGGCAATGACGTTAAAGCGGAAAGAAAAAGCGGTTTGCCAAACTGCATCACTTCCACTACCGGCGCGCCAAATCCTTCGGCCAGCGAAGGATGAACAAATGCCAGGCAATGCTGAAAATACCAGGCTTTCTCCCCTTCTGAAACGGGTCCGGTCAGGTGCAGCCGATCCGCCACTCCCAAACGGCGGGCTTCCCGCAGGATCTTATCCACATAATCCGGTTCATCCAAACGGCCCGCCAGCACCAGTTCAATTTCTTCCTGCTGCAGCAGGGGAAGTAAAACATGATAGTTTTTTTTACGGTTGATATATCCCATCCCGAAGAGGAAGGGCCGCGCTGGCTTGCGGGAAGCGCTGGTCAACTCCGGCGTCTGCACCTGGTGCGTGCCGTTATGAATAACATGAACAGGTTTCCCCTCCACACGGCAATGCGTTAGCACATCGTTTTTGCAGAAATGCGAAATACAGACAATGGCGTCGGCCCGGTCAATAAGTGATTGGGTATGGGCCAGGCTTCTTTCCTGCTCGGCCCTGTCCTTGCCTTCATGCAGGGGATTCAGATCGTGAATGGTCAGCAGCACTTTGATCCCGGGATTTTTTTTACGGTCGGGTACGATGCGCCCCGACTGAAAGGGAGCATGCCAGACCACGCAATCCTTCCAGGGATCGCGGAAAAAATTCCAGGTTCTTTTCTTTTCCATGATTGTATTTGAAAAGGGGCCGAACGACTGGGCTTCTGCAGGCGGAACATAAAATGCGATGGAGCTGAAGGGGCCGGCGGGTAGCAATTCCTGTATGGAAAGCCCCAGGTTCAGGCAGTAATGATAGAGCCCGGAATTGGGATATTTCATCAGCCCGCAATCCAGTATGATTTTTCGCCGGTGCGCCGCCATAACGATTGCCAGTTATTGAGTGTAAAGATGAGTCATTGCCGCAATTCCGAATGTAACCTTTTCCGGCGCTGCCGCTAAAAGTGAACCTGCTGCAAAAATATCACGGGTTACATACGGCGGCCTGACTTTTACCAATTACCGGTCTGAGTATAATCATCACAAAAAGGTGTACCCGTTTCGCGATAATCCAGGTAATAGCATGATTTTTGACTGCAGGTAACAACAGGTAAACCCGGGAGGAAAGGATGCATAAGATTATTTTTGATTGTGAACGAATGAAATACCCCGATACGGGACTTTTTCACTATTGCCTGAACCTGGGCAAATACCTGGAAAAAAATATTGACCTGCGGGACGAGCAATTGTTCTTTTATTCACCCCCTGGGCAGCAGGACTGGTCGTATCACCGGGCCAATCACCTCCGACAGCACCCCCTGCATAAATTTAAAATGCCCGCATTCACGGGGGTTGATATCTGGCATGCCACCTACCAGAACACGCATTATATGCCCCTGAAAAATAAACGGGTCAGGGTGGTTTTGTCCATACACGACCTGAATTTCATGTACGACGAAAAAAAAACCGCGCATAAAAAACAAAAATACCTGCGCTACCTTCAACAACTGATCAACCGATCGAACGCGATCGTTTGTATTTCCGACTTCAGCCGGAAAGATGTATTGCAGCACTGCGATACAGGGAACAAACCGATTTATGTGATCCACAACGGGACCAACCTGCTGGAAGAACCCCAGTTGAACGCCCTTTCCTACAAGCCCCGGAAACCCTTCCTGTTTTCCATCGGCGTCATCAACCGGAAAAAGAACTTCCATGTATTGCTGCCCCTGCTCCGGAACAATACCATGGAATTGCTGATCGCCGGCAAGTTCGACGACGCGGATTATCTCTCGCTGATCCGGGAACGGTCGGCGGAACTGGGTGTACAGGAGAACCTGCGGCTGCTGGGACGTATCAGCGAACCCGAAAAATCCTGGTATTTCAATCATTGCAGCGCTTTTGCCTTTCCATCCATATCCGAAGGGTTTGGCCTGCCCGTGGTGGAGGCGATGAGTTGCGGCAAACCGCTTTTTTTATCCGACCGGACCGCGCTTCCCGAAATCGGCGGGGATGTTTCTTTTTATTTTAATGATTTCAACCCCGATCATATCCGGCAGGTATTTGACAGGGGAATGAAAGCATACAGCACGAATGGGATGGAGGACAGGATAAAGGAACGCGGCAGTCAATTTTGCTGGCACAGGTCCGCGCGGCAATACCTGGATGTCTACCGCTCACTTTATTAAAATATCTTTATGTAAGATACTATGAAAGTGTACCGACGTTTACTCGCCTATGCCCGGCCATTCCGGTGGTTCCTGCTGCCCTTTTCCGTGTTCACCCTGCTTACCGTTATTTTCAGCATCTTCCAGTTCGCGCTGATCATTCCCCTGCTGAACGTATTGTTCGATCACCGTTCTTCCGGTGAAATTTTATCCGCGCCATCTTTCTCCCTCTCCGCCGGATTTATAAGGGATATATTTTACTACCAGGTTTACAGGCTCAAGGCGATCAATCCCGCCTATGCCCTGTACTTCATCACCGGCATCATTATTTGCGCGGTATTGCTGACGAATCTTTTCCGTTACCTGGCCCAACGCACCCTCATCAGCGCCCGCACCCTGCTGGTCAAACGGATCCGCGAAGCCCTGTTCGAGAAGATCAACCACCTGCATATGGGTTTTTTCACCCGGGAGCACAAGGGCGATCTCATTTCCCGGATGAACTCGGATGTTTTTGAAATCGAAAACGTGGCGGCCGGATCACTCGAAGTGCTGATCAAGGAACCATCCCTCGTCATTGGTTATTTTGTAGCCCTGTTCGCGATATCCACCCAACTCACCCTTTTTACGCTGATCATCATCCCCCTTTCCGCGGTTGGGATCGCCACAATACAGAAAAAACTGAAGCGGGACGCGAAAGACGCGCAGGCTTCAATCGGGCGCTTGCTGACCATCATCGATGAAACGCTGACGGGCATGCGCATCATCCGGGCCTTTAACGCCACGGGATTCACCCTGAAAAAATTCAGCCGGGAAAACGATTTTTACCGAAAAGCCAGCCTGCAGGGATTCAGGCGGAGGGAAATGGCCCCCGCTTTTTCGGAAGCAGCAGGCGTAATCGTGGTGGCCGGTATTTTATTATACGGCGGGAACCTCATCCTCCGCAACGGAGAAAGCGCGGCCGGTCTGCAGGCCAGCGAGTTCATCGCCTTTATCGCCATTTTCTCACAGGTATTGCGCCCCGCCAAAGCCATGGTGATCGCGGGCGCCAATATCCAGCGGGGCCGCGGTGCAGGAGAACGGATCCTCGAGATTATCGACAAACCCGTCGAAGTACGGGATAAAGAAAACGCTATTCCCCTGGAATCATTCCGCGAATCCATTGAATTCCGGCATGTGGACTTCGCCTATAGCGATACCCCGGTATTAAAAGATATCAGTTTTACAATCCCGAAAGGAAAAACCATCGCCCTGATCGGCGCTTCCGGTGTGGGCAAATCCACGATCGCCGATCTGATTCCCAGGTTTTATGATGTAAGGGGCGGGCAGATCCTCGTTGATGGCATCGATATCCGCGATTATAAAATGGAATCGCTCCGCAGCCACATGAGTTTTGTAACGCAGGAGATCTTCCTGTTCAACGATACTATTTTCAATAATATCGCACTGGGCCGCCCCGACGCCACGGAAGCGGAAGTGATCGCCGCCGCAAAAATCGCCAACGCACATGACTTTATCCTGCAAACCGAGCATGGTTACCAAACCCTGACCGGCGATCGCGGCATCCGGTTTTCAGGCGGGCAGCGGCAGCGCTTGTGCATCGCCCGGGCCGTGCTGAAAAATCCATCCATTTTAATACTCGATGAAGCCACTTCTTCACTCGATACCGAATCGGAACGCAGCGTACAGGAAGCGCTGGGTCACCTGATGAAGGACCGCACCACCCTTGTCATTGCGCATCGCCTGAGTACGATCAAAGAAGCCGATGAGATCATCGTACTGCACGACGGCAGGATCATCGAGCGCGGGCACCACAATGAGCTCATCGAAATCGATGAAGGCGTGTATAAGAAACTGACGGAAATGCAGCAAACCGCGTGAATCACTTTAGCGGTAGCGGGATCTATTGAATTTGCTTCATCATAATTTCAATCTGCATTTGCGCCCAGGTAATTTCATCTGCGGTCGCGGCCAGGGCTTCGAAATATTTTTGGGGATCTGTTGCGGGGAGCGACTTCAGGTGCGTGGCAATATCGAGAAAAGGCATTCTGTTTAAACCCGGGTTCCTGCTTTCATCCAGCCAATTGATCCATAAAGCAGCCTTCTTTTGTTGCCCGTCCTTTGCCATTTTTGCGAATGCCCTTTCAGGAACAGGCCTGTCCGCAACCGGCAATCCTGCCTTCTGCTCAGCTTCGGCAACCATTTTCCACAGTACATTGAAATTGGCGGTATCCTCCGCCAGCAGGGCTAATTGCTCCGCCTCCTGAAATGTTTTTTTGCCCTCATTCCTATCCATTTTCAGTTGCGGTTCGGCTATTTGGATCCGGGCGGATACTTTATACCATAATTCCCGGGCAGACAGTTCCAGTTCTTTCGCTGCATCCTTTGCCCGCGCAAGGCTTGTATTCGCCCCACCGGTATTATTTACACTGAACAGATAACCGGCTATGCCGGAAAACCAGCTCACTTTCTGGTACCGGTCCGCGATATGTTCTGCAAGATCCATGGCCAGTAAAAAACCGGCATTGGCTGCGGATGTATCACCCGCGTTCAACTGCGATAGGGCCAAACTGTACACGGCGCGAAGTTTCGCGGATGTGTCCTTAATTAAATTGACATAGGACCGGGCTAAAGCAAGCGATTTCCCGGCGCTGACTAAATCCTTCGCCTTGATTTGCGCGCCTGCTATTTCGGTTTCCGCCCGGCATTTCAGATCGGGTTGTTGCATCAGTTCGATGACCGCCCGGGCATTTTCGATATCGTTATGTTCTGCCGCGGCGACGGCGATCGTTTTCAAAGCCCGGTTCCTTGTATCCCCGTCCCTGATAAGATCGGTTACCTTTCTTGCACCGCTGATATCATTTATTTTCACGAGTTTTTCCACCAGCAGTTGCTGCACCCGATTGAGGTAAAAAGGATCCTGGATGATGTCCTGTAAGTTTGAAACCTCCCTTAAATTTTTTTGAACGCCTGAAATATCATTCCTGATTATTTGCGTATCCGCGAGTGCAAAAGACAGGTCCGCAATCCCCCATTCAATCAAATCCTTACTTGCGCCTCCTTTCCCGATTGTTTTTTGGGCCCAGTCGAGGGTCTTTTTTACTCTTTCCTGATCGCCCCCTGCGAGGAGGATTTTGCCGATATCAAGAAACGCCCCGGCGATCCGGTAAAGAATATAGCCTCTTTCAAATCCTTCAGGCAGTAAATCACCTGTCTTTAATGACGCTGTTAAACCATTTAATGCCCCTTCCAGGTCACCGTTTTTTGTCCGTTCCTGCGCAGCGAAAAGTTGAAATTCCGCTATCATGTTATAGGCATTCGATTTGATGTCCGCAGTCCGTATATCATCTATCATCCCCATCGCGCCGGAAAAATCCCCGGCTTTAAACTGGTATTCGGCTATGTCCTTGCGGGCATAGTCGGTTAATTTTTGCTTATTGGCTTTATTATTTGCATCCTGGATGAGCTGGGAGGCTTTTTGCGCGTCTGCGATTGCTTTTTGCGCATTGTTGAAATCTCCTGTCATTGCCAGTACCCTTCCGATATCCGTCAAATCACTGCTTCTACCGTTCGCATCGGTCATATTCCGCTCTACGAATTGCTGGGCGGACAGCATCACGTCCCGCGCGCCCGCTTTATCACCGGCATCGATCTGTACTTTTGCGATACTTCGCTGGAGATAGTTTTTCGCCACATAGTCATAAGCATCAGCCGCTTTTTGAGCGGCCGCAAGGGTGGCACGGGCGCCGGCCGTATCCAGACATTTTAACTGTACGCGGGCGATCGCTTCCAGGGCATTGCATTTATAACTAAGCCAGATATCCCCGCTGATCAGATAAGCCGATTTCAGGGATGCTTCCAGCGTAAGTTTAGCGCCCGCAATGTCCTTCGCTTTTACCTGGGCATCTGCTATCCGTGTCTGCGCCTCGCACCTATAAGACAGGAAGGAGATGAGTGCTGCCGTTACTTTAGCACCCTCAATGTCTCCGCTGTTAAGCTGCAGGATTGCAATATCCTTCAACGCCGAGCTCCGGGAAACATCGTCCGGAATAAGCGCTGCGGTCTTTTGCGCCGTACCAATATCACCGGCTTTTGCCCAGAGTAACGCAACGGAAGGCCGGTGACTGAAAGAGATCTGCGCATCGGCATCCTGCACATTACGGATAAGGGCAAGGCTGTTGCTCTGGCTTTTGATAAAAAGCAGATCCATCTGCTCTTTCACCGCCGGCTTATTGGCTGCCGCAGGATTGACAGACAGGTAAGCGCCAAACCAGCAAATAGCCCTGAGTTCACGTCCCGGTATCTTTGATTCGGCAAGGCCAAGGTTAAAAAAAACTTCAGGCGATTGCGGCGCCAGTTTCCTGGCCTCCTCAAAATATCGGATGGCCAGCGCGTAGTCGGGCAACTGGGTGGCCATGATGCCTTTTTTGACGGCATCCTGCGCGGCCGGCGGCAACGTAGCAGCAGATTGGGAAAATACCGGAGATGCAGTTATACTGAAAATGAAAAAAACTACCCAGGTGAACCTGGAACAGGTTTGCATGCAATTATTTGTTTTCAACAGGGGAAACAGATTAGCTGGTTTAACCATAAAAATATTTTAAGCATTCCTGCCGGCTTATTTTTTACCGGGGATACCCAAAGGCGTCACAATAAAATCCTGTTCATCGCCGAAAAAATCGGCGGGCCCGAAGCCGATACCCATGAGTTTTTTTAAGGGGGATGAAGTCTCCGGAATTTTCCGCCCGGCTTTTACAAGCGCCCAGCGCGACGCTTCCGAGCATACCATGTTGTCATTCCCCCAAAAACCATAGTTGGTCTTATCCAGCCGGTTCCCGTATTTTGTTGTCTCGCCTTTCAGTTCCGCGGCCGCCAGTTCCCTTGCCGCGTTCCAAAGCTTTTCCGATTCGTCTTTGTTCAATGGCTGCGCGATGCCCATCACAGCGGGCCGCGCTACATCGGCATCCCGCCCCCCGTAAATTTTCAGGAACTGCTCTTCGGTGATGATATGCGGCCCCCTGCCGTTCGTGGCATCGCTGATACCGGGGGTATTATCCAGGAAAAGCTTTTTACCGTTCACTTCCTTAATAAAGATCAGCGTGTGCGAGGCGGCCGACTGATTCCCCGAAGTAAACCGGTCAGCGCCCGCAATTAAATTGCCCAGTATACCGTCCGGCGCAATCAACAGGACATCGCCGGGCTGCAGTTCAGAAATTTTTTTATACGGGAGGGGCGGCTCCTTTGTCTTCAGTGATTGATAAACGGATGTACTCCAGCGGTTGGGTTCCTGCAGCCGCTGGCTGATCAGTTCTTTCTGTTTGTTCATCCAGGCGGCGTTCATTTTATCAAATTCGTCCTGCTCCTGCTGAACAATTTTTTCGGCAGGCAAATCGATTTTAGCAGTCATAAAATCCAACCCGCCTCCATTGCCACCGGAGCCACCCGGCGGATTTTTTCCGTCAAAATCCAGTCCCCCGGTAGAAGTAACCGGGTTTAACGACTTTGTAAAATCCTGTATAGTCTGCTGCATTTTCAGAACTGCGGCCTTGTTTTGAATTTGCTGCTGCTGAAACAGTAGTTGTGCTTTAGCGCTGGCCAGGTTATCCTTTATGATCTGACTGCCGGGATCTTTATCGGCGGCTTCCTGGAATGCAATCACGGCATTGGCCCAGTCTCCTTTGTTGTAAAAATCAACGCCCCGTTGGCTGGCGGCGCGCGACTCTGCCAGGCGTTGCTGCTGCGCCAGCTGGGCCGCGGTTGGCTGAGAAACGGTATTGTTTGTACCGTTGTTATTGGAGTTCGTACTGGTGGTGGTTGGCTTGGGACAGGAATAACAGGGTGAAGCGCCCATATCCTTGCCGGTCGGCACGGATTGGGCACTACTGATCAGCACCGGAAGAACCGACAACAGGAACAGCATGATCCCGGAACGGATAAAGTCATTGTTCACTGACATATTTTCCTGAACAGCTATTATCCCGGGTACGCACCTCGGAAAATGCTGCGTCTAAAGGTATCAGAAACTAAAAGGAGTGGAAATACCAAGATATTGGTAGATACCTGTCATTCGAGCCGGCAAAAAGGCATATATCCCCTGATATCGCCGTCATAATTTCTCACTGCTACTACAATGATTACCGACCGGACCCGGGAAAACAAGCGTTCATTTTTAAAATCAAAATAGAGGTCCTGGCGGATCCGCAAACGGCTGAAATCAGCCGGGTTTCTTTCTTTTTGGATAACTTTAATACGGCCGGGTTTTGTGTCGTCTTTTTCATCAAATACCATTACCGTATCCCGGGGCATCTGCCAGGTCAGCATTTTACCCTTTGGTATATTCCTGCCGCTTGATATCTCCGTAGCCCGGATCTTCCCTTTCGACAAATCGGCAAGGATGAGCGACCCGATCAGGGGCCGGCCGGCGGTCAGCACCGAATCAAAGTGAGAAGGATTTTCCATGCTGAATTCATATTCCACTTCATCTGAGTTAATCAGCACCACATCTTTTGAAACAGCCGGGATCTTACTATTTCCATCGCTGTTATAAGCCACATGGCAAAGCGGGAACCATTCGCCGGTATTTGGGCCGGACTGGCGCGCGCAAAGCGGTGAAATAAATACATTGTAAATGCCGAATTTCCCGTTCGAATAGGTCAGCACCTGCTTCACGCGGAATGCATCCGCCTCATCACAGCCGCAGCAGGAATCGGTGGAAAATCTTCCCGTTCCGATCCTGTATTTGACCCGTTCGTAATTATTTTGCGGGATGACGGGATCTACGAAATACCATTCTTTGGGATGCCTTTTTTCCGGAAGTTCAGCGGTAAGTCCTTTCAGCCAGTCCTGTTTAACCAGCCCCGGCAATGTCAAGCTATGGGAAGAAATAACGCCCCGATCATCCCTCCATGTATAAACGGTTACGGCGCCCTTACTTAATTTTTCCAGGTACCAGTTCTTCAGGTGGGCAGCCCCGGGAGCGGGTGTCAGGTTAATTACTTTATCAGAGATGGCCGCCCAACGGATGGAGCTGTCCTGCCGGATAAACGAAACAT
>CAYNSL010000041.1:0-25306 GCA_964399755.1 uncultured Chitinophaga sp.
CGGAAGTCGGAGGTCGGAAGTCGGAAGTCTGAAGTCGGAGATCCGAAAGTACTTCGTGAAACTGATTTGGGATAATCAGGAAGATCCGGTTTAGCAATAACATATGATTGTGTAAACACTGCTCGTACCTCAGACTTCCGACTTCGTACATCAAGGAAAATATTTTCAAGCGTTTACCATTAGAATAAGAAATTAGTTTGTGTATCAACTGCTCATACCTCAGACCTCCGACCTCAGACTTCGTCCATCAAAAGTAAATATCATCAAGAGGTTACCAATAGAATAAAAAATTAGTTTGTGTAACAACTCCTCGTACCTCCGACCTCCGACCTCAGACTTCTTCCATCAAAGGAAAATATCATCAAGCGTTTACCATTAGAATAAGAAATTAGTTTGTGCAACAACTGCTCGTGCCTCAGACTTCCGGCCTCAGATTTCTTCCATCAAAGGAAAATACGTCAAACGTTTACCATTAGAATAAGAAATTAGATTGTGTAAAAATGCTCGCACCTCTGACATCCGACCTCCGACCTCCCACAACTAAAACAACACCCGCAAACCCACATTCAGCATCGCGGCCCAGGGGGCGTCTTCATTTACGAATATATAAGTGCTGGGGTAATCGGTGGTGGGGATCCAGACTCTTCCTTCGGCATAGAAATAGATATCGCTGGCCAGGTAATGTTCAATGCCCAAACCCGGGTCAAGCGTGAGCCGCTTGAAATTGGCCTTGCCGCTCAGCACGGGCAGGTTATACGTGGCGGTATCGATGGCCACGGAATGCGAATTCTCCACCCTGCCCAGCAATAGGCCGAGCCCGGCGAAAATGTAAAAATTTAAGCCCTTTTCAGAATCGGCGGATCCCACCATGTATTTTTTATACCCGAGTGAAAAATGTTTCAGGCGCATACTGGCGCTATTGGTATAATTGATCGATGGCGGCGTGGTGGAAGGAGATTTGGCGGTGGCGGTTACATGATTGGTGAAATGCCCGTTGGAATAATAGGTGAACCAGGCATAAACACCCTCCTTCGGGGTGATATGAAAATGTGTATGCACGGTTTGACCGATGGCCCAGAAACGCTGGTCTTTTTTAAAATTGTGCTGCAGGGTAAGGTCGGTGGCTACGCTGACGCGGAGCGACTGGGCTCCTGCGGCATTCAGAAAAAAGGCGAGCAAGATCGATATCGTCAGGCGTTTGTTCAAGCGCGGATGCGGGTACAATGTTAATGAATTATTGCGAAGCGGCAGGGATTGCTCCTGACGTTCGTGTGAATCATTCCACACGTAATTTTACTTTCAATTCCATTACAACATCAAAGGAACAGCCCGCCTGGAATATAGGCGGGCTGTTCCATAAAACGGTTCTTAAAAAATCCCGTCATATTATTTCATCAACTTCAGTTCTTTGATAATATTCGTGCCGCCTCCCAGTTTGTCGATACACCACAATACATAACGGATATCCACGCAGATGGTGCGGTTCAGGTCTTTGTCGAAGGCCAGCTTATGACTCAGCGCTTCATAATTGCCATCGAAGGCCAGGCCGATCAGTTCGCCGCGGTTATTGATCACCGGGGAGCCGGAATTACCGCCCGTAATATCGTTGGTAGTAATAAAACCGATGACCAGCTCTTTCCGGGTCGGGTCCATATACTGTCCGAAATCCTTTTTCTTCAGCAACTCGATTTGTTTGGCCGGCAGGTCGAATTCATAATCACCGGGTTTATATTTTTCCAGCAGCCCGCGTGAAGTGGTTACATAATCATAAAAAACGGCATCCCGGGGCTGGTATGATTTTACATTGCCATAACTCACGCGCATGGTGAAGGTGGCGTCGGGGTACATCATCTTCGCTTTCACCGGGTCCATTTCCATGATGCCTTTCAGGTACAACCGGCCGAATTCGCCGTTCTTCGCATTGAACTGCTGGAACAGCGGCCCGTATTTGGATGTGTAGTTGGTGAAAAAGGCGCTGGCATGGGCGAAGGCCGGGTCGGACTGCAGCGTAACCGCATCGGGATTGGCGGCAAAGGCTTTCCACCTGGCGTCGTCGAAGATCATGGTTTTGCTGAAAAGGTCGGCCGCGTATTTCTTATACGTGTTGTCGTCGTCCAGCGCGCCGTAATTATTTTTTATGCCGGCGTAGAATGCGATGGGATGCTGTTCCTTCGCTACGTCTTCATAATACATTCTCGTTACGGCGGCCACGATATTCTGGTCGGATACCCGGTTCTCGTCTTTCAGGAAATTGGTCCGGGCCGAATTGGCGGCGTCCATGGCTTTCTTCACATCGGCCTGGGGAGTGCCGGGTTTTACCAGGGCGGATTCCAGTTGCAACAGCGAACCGGCGAAAGCGATCAGCGGGGATCCGGCGATCCCTTCATTGATATACATGCGGTGTTTGGCATAGGGCAGCCAGGCATCGTAGGCCTTGCCCCAGTCGCTCAGGATATTTTCATAGTCGGGTTTGCCCTTGGCCCAGGCGGCGAATTTTTGTTCAAACGCCTTCTTTTGCCCGTACACATCGTATTTCAGCAATTGCTTGGTTTCGCCGTCGTAGAATTTCCAGTAGTTGGCGATGCTGGCGAAAGAAGAAGCGAGTTGCAGTTTAATGGCGGGATCTTTTTTCATTTCTTCAAACATGTATTTCAGCCGCACGTCGCGCAGTTTTACGAGGGTGGGGTTGTTAATATCAATCGACAACCGCACGCCATAAGAACTTTCATAGCGGTTGGTGCTGCCGGGATAACCCCAGATCATGGAAAAATCGCCGTCTTTCAGGGGTTTCAGGGAAACGGGCAGGTACCATTTCGGCTTCATCGGGATATTTCCTTCGGTGGACTCGCCCCTTTTCGCCGGGCTGCCATCGGGTTTGGTATATACGCGGAAGATGGAAAAGTCGCCGGTATGCCGGGGCCATTCCCAGTTGTCGGTGTCGCCGCCGAACTTACCTACGCTTTCGGGAGGGGCGCCCACGAGGCGGATATCATAAAAACGCTGGTATACGAAAGCGAGGAACTGGTTGCCCTTGAACAGGGCGCTGACCCTTGTTTCGATATTCTTGCTTTCATCGCTCATGCGTTTATTGATGGCGGCGAGTACGGCGGTTTGTTTCTGTACTCTTTCAGTGCCGCTGAGTCCTTTCAGCGAATCCATCACTTCTTTTGTCACATCATCGATGCGTAAGAGAAACTGTACCGATAAATTGCTGGGGATCTCTTCGCTCCGGTTCCGGGCGTAAAAGCCATCCTGCAGGTAGTTATGTTCCATCGTACTGGCATTCGCGATCGCGTCGTAGCCGCAGTGGTGGTTGGTGAAGATCAGCCCCTCTGCGCTCACGATCTCGCCGGTGCAACCGCCGCCGAAGATGAGGATCGCGTCTTTCAGCGAAGGTTTGTTGATATTGTATAACTGTTCTTTGGTGAGTTTAAGACCTTTTTTCACCATTTCATTATAGACCTGCTGGCCCAGCAAGAGGGGGAGCCACATACCTTCATCGGCCAGTGATTTGGCGACGATGGAAACGAGCAGGACGATCGTCAGTAAGAACTTTTTCATATCTCAAAATTTTGCGGCAAACCTACGTAAAAAAACCCGGGGCCGAAATGATCCGGGATGAATTGAATGGAGTATATTAACCCGCCAAAACCACATCAACCATTGAGAAATTCAGCCCTGTTATTGCCCCTGCTTGCTTTTTTTGCGGTTTCCTGCAGCAAAAAAGACTCAACCCCGGCACCCCCGACCCCCGTTACCCCGGCCTGTACCAGTAACATGGCCCCTGCGGGGGGCAGTTTTACAACCAGTACCAGCGTTTTTCTCAGCTGGTCAGCGGCTTCCGGGGCTACTTCCTATGACATTTACCTGGGAACCACTTCCAATCCCGGCACGGTCATCGCCACCAATGTTTCAGGCACAAGTTATTCGTATACGATAGGGACGACCCCCAACCAGACTTATTACTGGTACGTACAACCGAAAAACGCGGCCGGCGCCGCCACCGGGTGCAGCAGCCGGGTTACCTCCTTTTCTTATATCGTAATCCAGGCGCCGCCGGGATTTGGGTATTATGTGGTGGGTTATTTTCCATCCTACCGCGATCCCAATGATGTACCGGATATAAAATTCAGGATGACCAACGTGGTGAATTACGCCTTCTTCAGCGTGAACAGTTCCGGTACTACCGACGTGCAGAGCCCGGCTACCCTCGCGGCCGTGATCGCCAAAGCGCGCGCCAATAACGCCAAAGTGTTTGTAAGCATCAACGATGGTAGCGGCGACGGCAAGACTAATTTTAAAAATATGGCGGCTTCGGCGGCGGGCCGCACCAATTTCGCGCGGGATATCATGTCGAAAGTGAGGCAATACGGATTCGACGGGGTAGATATTGACTGGGAATATCCCACCACCGCCGACGGCACCGACGGCACCTATACTTTATTGATGAGGGAGTTGTCGGATTCCCTGCACCGCGACGCGCGTTATTACCTGACTGCCGCGATCACGGCTGGGAAATATGCGGGCGGCGCGCGTGATGCGATCCGGAGCGAACTCTTCAGCTTCGTGGATTTCTTCAATATCATGGCTTATGACGATTTCAGCACCACCGTACCTTATAAACATCACAGCGATCTCGCCCTGGCACAGACCTGCCTGAATTACTGGCTGAATACACGCGGCATGCCTGCTTCCAAATGCGTGCTCGGGTTTCCGGCCTACGGAAGACCGTCGGGGATCACGCAAAGCGGAACGGTGTTAACGTATAAAACGATCCTCGCGCAGGGCGGCAACCCGGTATCGGATTCCGCCGTCGTTACGGCGGGCGGGTTTACCAATTACACCATTTATTACAACGGTCAGTATACCGTAAAGCGAAAAGCCATTCTTGCGAAACAGATTGCCAATGGGGTGATGATGTGGGAGAAATGGCAGGATGCCGTGGATAATTTTTCCCTGCTGAAAGCGGCCTGCGATACGGTGGGAAGGCCGTATTGATTTTGGAATTTTGAAATTTGTCAATTTTGAAATTGATCTGAAAGCATAAGCCACTTTTTATATTTCCCAGGTCGTTTAAAAAATAGGAAATATTATAAGTTCAAAATTGCCTCAATCCCCGCACAATTTTTCCGGAAGCGAATAAAAATAGGTTTAAATGATACATTCCTTCCTCACCCCCTCCACTCTATATACCTTAGATACTTTATATACTTATCAACTAATCACCCCGCCACCGGCTCATTCAGCACTTTCCATAACCGGTCCTTCAGTTCGGTCAAACCCTGTTGCGTAACCGAAGAAATAAAAAGATGGGGGACGCCGGCGGGAAGTTCTTTTTCAATCGCCGCCTTCAGTTCCTCATCGAGCATGTCGCTCTTGCTCACGGCGATGATGAATTGCTTGTGCAGCAATTCCGGGTTGTATTTCTCCAGTTCGTTGACCAGGATATCAAATTCCTTTTTATGATCGGCGCTGTCGGCCGGGATCAGGAACAGCAAAACTGAATTGCGTTCGATATGCCGCAGGAAACGATGCCCCAGCCCTTTTCCTTCCGCCGCTCCTTCGATGATGCCCGGCAGGTCGGCAATGCAAAAACTTTTCCCGTCGCGGTATTCCACAATCCCCAGGTTGGGCGTGATCGTGGTGAAAGCGTAATCCGCCACTTTGGGTTTGGCGGCGGTGATCACCGACAGCAGCGTCGATTTTCCCGCATTGGGGAACCCGACCAGCCCCACATCGGCCAGTATTTTTAATTCCAATACCTTCCATCCTTCGATGCCCGGCAATCCCGGCTGCGCATATTCCGGCGCCTGGTTGGTGGCCGTGGCGAAATGCGCGTTTCCCAGCCCGCCCTTTCCTCCCGGCAGCCAGGTGATCTCCTGCCCGTCTTCGAGGATCTCCGCTTCCACTTTGCCCGTCACTTCATCGCGGGCGATGGTGCCCAGGGGCACATCAATGATGATGTCTTTCCCGTCGCGCCCCGTGGAATTGTTGGCGCCGCCCTTTTCGCCGTCTTCGGCCAGTACGTTTTTATAATAACGCAAATGCAGCAGGGTCCACAGGTTGCGGTTCCCCCGCAGGATAATATGGGCGCCACGACCCCCGTCGCCGCCATCGGGACCGCCCATGGCCGTGAACTTGTTACGCATGAAATGCTTGTTCCCCGCGCCCCCGTGTCCGCTGCGGCAGAAGATGCGTATCTGGTCGACAAAATTGCTTTTCTCCAAAATGCTATTTTTACAAACGATGCGTGGCCCGCGAGGCGGTTGCCGCAAATATACCGTTTGGTTATCTAAAATTTTTGCAATGAAAATCAACCTTATTCCTGTTCTCACGCTTTCGTTGCTGGCGATGGCCGCCGGCTGCAATAACAAAAGCAACCAGAAAAGTAAAACGACTTCGGGAATACCCGCCTGCCTGGCCAGCCAGATCGAGACCTTCAGTAAAAAAGATGCGGTCAATCCCCCGGTACAGATCGACGAGTACCAGTACAAGGGACAAACTGTTTACCTGTTTACGGCCGATTGCTGCGACCAGTTTAATACCGTTTATGATTCCGCTTGCGCGGTGATCTGTTCTCCTTCGGGTGGCATAACCGGGAGCGGCGACGGCAAATGCCCCGATTTTTCAAAGGAAGCCAAACTGGTGAAGAAGATATGGGAGAAGAAGGATGCGGCTGCGAAGTGAATGATTCAAAAGGATGCTTCATTTGTTAATTTGTTATCCGTAGTCTGAGACTACGGATAACAATTACACGGTCAAATATCATCATGAAAATGTCCCGTTTCTGTAGCCATTGACTACAAAATACGGGACACTCTTTACATCAGGGACATTGTCTATTGAACAATAAGCTTGGTGCTGAATACCGTTTTGCTGGCGGCGCTGATCACTTTTACGAGGTATACGCCTTTGGAAGATGCGCGGTTGAGCCTGATCACCTGCGACTGGTTATCGCTGTTAACGCTGACCACCTGCTGTGACACCTGGCGACCCATCACATCGGTAACCTGAACGGTATAGTTGCCGGCTTCGAGCTGGCCGAACTGTACGACAAACTGGTTATCGGTAACGGGATTGGGATAGATATTGATCTTTGATTCGTCGATATTAACGGGTTTATTCTTCGTTATTACTTCCTCCGTAGCGGCAGGATGATTGCCCGATACCAGCAGGTTGCCGTTGGCCAGGTCAGAGCTTTGCATGATGGGTCCCGTTACGGTGAAGGGTGCGGCGGCGAGGCTCTTCATGTCCACCGTAAAATAAGATCCGGCCTGCGTGGCGCTGGCCACGAGTACACGGTTGTCTTCATTCACCGCGGCGCCGTTAACCGTAAACCCGTTGGGCAGGCCTTTGATAACACCGAGATGGGTGGCCACGCGGGATTCGATATTAATCTTAAATACATGGTTGCGGGCGGAGAACACGTACAAATTCCCGTCATCATCCGCGATCATGTCGCCGCCGTAACTGCTGCAGGAATTATGAATGGAAGTGTTCTTGTTCGCGGGATCGTCCACGATGGTGCCGAGGTCGGCAATGGCCACTTTTTTTCCGGTGCTGAACCGGATCAGTTGCGTGGCGTCATTCGTCATCGCATATCCATTACCGTCAGCTGCGATCACCATACGGGTAACGATATTACCCTGGTCGGATGATTTTTCAGGTTTGCCGGTCAGCGCCTGGTCGGTTACAAAATACACTTTCATCGATTTCAGGTCGACATAACGGAGCTGGTCGACGAACATGGGTGTATAATAAAGCCGGTTATTCTTTTTGTCGTAGGCTGCGGCTGCAACGCCGGTACCGAAGGCGGCATTGACCCACTGGCCGTAACGCGCATCGGTAAGGGGCGCAGACAGTTGTTTGCGGGAGGCGGCATCATAGGCAAGGAAGTTCACGTCGTTGCCGCTTAATAAAACGGGGCTGAATTCGCCGGTTTGCAGGTTCAGTTTGCGCAGGAAACTCCAGTTGAAACTTTGCTGTTCCATGTCCGTAACGGCATAGGCAAATCGTTCCTGGGCATTGGTAACGGAACTTAATAATGTGGTTCCCAGTAAAAGGGACAGAAAGGGTAGATTTTTTCTCATAACACGAGGTTTTTTAGTTTGCAATGGGCGTAAGCAGACTATTAAATTACGAATTTTCCCTTACCGGAAAATAAAATTTTATGGGCGGCGGCTCAGGGCTTAAAGGGTTTATATACCGGGGGTTGCAGGGGCCGGTCCGGTGGAATTTCGCGCAGGGGTTCGCAGGGTCGCAGGCTGCTGAAACATTCCCGGGGAAGTTGCTGGTACAGGCGGGTGCCTTCCGTTTTCCAGGCCAGCATTTCATCACTCACGGGTTTGATGATCCGGCCGGGGTTGCCGGCCACCAGCGAGCGGTCGGGGATCTTTTCATCCTGCCTGATAAAAGCCAGGGCCCCTACGATGCATTCATTCCCCAGTTCCGCCCGGTCCATCAAAACAGCGTTTATGCCTACCAGTGAGTTCCGGCCGATCGTGGCGCCGTGGATCACGGCCCCGTGCCCGATATGCGCGCCTTCTTTCAGCAAAACGGTCAGCCCCGGAAACATATGGATCGTACAATGCTCCTGCACATTACAGGCGTCTTCCAGGATGATTTCGCCCCAGTCGCCGCGCAGCGCCGCGCCCGGGCCGATATAACAGTCCCGGCCGATGATCACATTCCCGGTTACCGTGGCCTGGGGGTGGATGAAGGAGGTAGGGTGGATGACGGGGCGGTAGTGGTTGAATTCGTAGATCATTTTTTGAGGAGTATATAAGTAAATAAGTATATAGGTAAATAAGTATATACGGTTGGTGATTTCTGCGATGTTTGAGAAAAGGGGCCTATTAAGGTTTGGTTTGCATTTTTTGTTTTCGCAAATAGGAGATATAGCCATTTATCATTTTTTCAACTTCTTTCCCTTTCTGTTTAAACATATTCAATTGCTCTTCATTGATGTACGCTTCATCGTATGCGTCGATAAGATGATTAATGGTTTCGGCTAATGATCCTCGCGCCTGAACACAGTAGTGAATCTGGTCGGCGTAGGTAAACCGACCATGTCCTTCCGAAATTAATGAATTTATAGACCGGGAACTTCTGATGAGCTGGTCTGTTAGTCTGAATTTTTCTTCAGCGGGAAATAATTTGATAAGGAGCCTGATATCTTTCTTAAATGAGCGGGCTTTTTTCCATAAGTCCAGCTCCTCGAATCCAAACAGGGTATTCCTTTCCATAGCATAAACTTTTTAGAATTACATAATGCTATTTCCGATACCCTTGCCTATCTAAATTACTTATTTTACTTATATACCTATATACTTATTTACTTATCTACTAATCCACTAACCAACTTCTTCCCGGTTCGAAAACAAGTGCCTTTAAAAAGGGCAACCTGATCGTTATGCTGATTGCTGACCGTGATGAGGTATACGCCCGTGCTGCGGCCGTTATGCATTTCACGTGCTTCTGCGGTCAGCATATCGCCCACCTGCACGGCTTTGGTAAAGGTGATGGTCACATCCAGCGCCACGGATAAATTATTCCGGTTATTGCAGGCGAAGGCAAAGGCGCTGTCGGCCAGCGAAAAGGGGATGCCGCCGTGCACGATCCCGAAACCATTGACCATTTCTTTGCGGACCGTCATACTGATACGGCTGTATCCGGTTTTTATTTCCAGTACTTCAATTCCCAGCCACTGGCTGAAAAAATCATTTTCCATCATATGGCTCACGACAGCTGTGGCCAGCTTTTCGTTCCCGGTATCCATGCGGTTACATTTATTTTCCTTTGAAATGCGCGGCCCTTTTTTCCAGAAAAGCCGCGATGCCTTCCTGATAGTCTTCGGTCAGCGCCGATTTCTGCTGGTATTCGTCTTCCAGTTGTAATTGTTCCTCCCATGAATTGCTGAAAGAATTGTTCAGCGCGTGCTTGGTGTAGGCCAGTCCCTTTGTGGGCATCAGGGCCAGGGTGGCGGCAATTTTTTTGCTTTCCGTCTCGAAACTGCTGTTTGAAAATACCTGGTACACCATGCCCATTTTTTCGGCGTCATGCGCGGAGACTTTGTCGCCCAGCATGGCCAGCGCGCTGGCTTTCTGCCAGCCGATCAGGCGCGGCAGGGTAAAAGTGCCGCCACTATCGGGGATCAGCCCGATCTTACTAAATGCCTGTATGAAAGAGGCCTGCTCCGAAGCAATCACCACATCACAGCAAAGGGCTATATTGGCGCCCGCGCCGGCCGCGACGCCGTTGACGGCCGCCACCACGGGTTTGGGAAGATTCCTGATCCGCTTTACGATCGGGTTATAATGTTCCGAAAGGATTTGCGGGATCCCTACTTTGTTTTCCCCCACCAGTTCGCCGATATCCTGCCCGGCCGAAAAGGCTTTGCCGGCGCCGGTTATATAGATGCAGCGCACTTCATGCAGGGAAGCGCATTCATCGAGTTTGCTTTGCAGCAGGAGCGCCATTTCGCGGTTGAAGGAATTGAATTTTTCGGGGCGGTTCAGGGTGATAAAACCGATGGCATCCCGGATTTCGAAAAGTATGGAAGACATGAAAATTGTTTTCAGCGAAGGTAATTTTTTCCCCCTGCCTAGTGGCATTTAAAATAATCGAAGGGTTCACGGCAATCCTCGCACTGGTAAAGCGCCTTGCAGGCCGTGCTTCCGAATTCGCTCACGCGGCGGGTATGCCAGGAATCGCAGTGCGGGCACTGCACCGCTTCGGCCGCGGCGAATAATTTTTCATCGCAAACCTGCTGACGGGGATTGGGCGGCGCGATACCGTATGCTTTCAGTTTTTGCTTTCCCGCTTCGCTCATCCATTCGGTGGTCCAGGCCGGCGACAACACCTGCGTGACGCGGTATTTTTTAAACCCCAGCGTAGAGAGCAGGATGCGGATCTGCGTGCTGATCATGTCCATGGCTGGGCAACCGGTATAGGTAGGGGTGATGACCACTTCAATCTCTTCATCGTTCATTTTTATGTCCCGCACAATGCCCAGGTCCACGATGCTCAGCACCGGCACTTCGGGGTCTTTGATCTCGCCGAGATAATCCAGGATGGTTTCCTTATCGATAGTATGCACGATCATGAATACTTTAATAAAACGGGCCTACCATTGCGCATCGGGATAAGCCCGCTGCATGTATTGCAATTCAGTGAGGATATAACCCAGTTGTTCGGTATGCCTGCCATCCTTGCCGCCTGTTTGCATGAAGATATTACCGGGCAGGTGCAGCCCGGCTTCCGAAAATACCAGTTGCACTTTTTCATTCCATTCCGCTTCCAGGGCCGCGGGATCGGGTCCCGCTTCCTTTTCATACACCGCGGGCATAAACATTTCACCGGTGTAGCGCCACAGTTCCTGCAGGGCTTTCTCCATGCGCGCATGACTTTCATCCGTGCCATCGCCCAGCCGGATCACCCATTCGCTGCTCCAGCGTTTATGATAAGCCACTTCTTTCAGCGCTTTTTCAGCGATTGCCGACCAGGTGGCATCGCTTCCGGTTTGCAGTTCCCGGTAAAGTAGGAACTGGAACTGGCTGAAAAGAAACTGGCGCAATACGGTCTGCGCCCAGTCGCCATTGGGCAATTCCGCCAGCAGCAGGTTTTTAAACTCCCTTTCTTTACGCAGGTAAGCCAGCGAGTCCTCCGTGGCGGTTCCTCCCAGCTGTACTGCCGCGTACTGGTAAAAATTGCGCGCCTGTCCCAGCAGGTCGAGCGAGATATTGGTGATGGCGATATCCTGTTCAAGGATGGGCCCGTGCCCGCACCATTCGCTGTTTCGTTGCGACAGGATAAGTGCGGTATCGGCCAGGTATAACGTGTAATCTGTTTTCGCGTTGTTCATGATGTTTGTTCTCCTCCCCGTTTACATATGATTCACTTCATCGGGTAACTGGTAAAAAGTGGGATGCCGGTATATTTTCGATTCGGCGGGTTCATAGAGTTCGCCGGCTTCTTCGGGTTTGCTGGCGGTGATGTATTTGCTTTCCACCACCCAGATGCTGACGCCTTCCATCCGCCGGGTATACACATCCCTTGCATTTTCGATGGCCATGGCTGCGTCTGCGGCATGCAGGCTACCCACGTGTTTATGATCAAGACCCTGTTTGCTGCGGATAAACACTTCCCAGAGCGGCCAGTCGGTTTTGGCCCCTGCACCCGAAACCGTTGAGGTCGTTCCGCCCGTTTTATCTTCGGGAATATCGCCGTAATAAAACTTCCTGATTAAATTCATCGGTTTAATTTTTACTCGTTACACCAACTTAGATACTTTATAAACGCTATATACTAAAAACTCAGGCTGCTCTCTCTTTTTCCCGTTCCCTTCGTTTCTGCGCATAGGCCGTCGCGGCATCCCGCACCCATTGTCCTTCCTCCCAGGCTTTTTTTCGTGCATCCAGTCTTTGCTTATTGCAGGGCCCGTTGCCTTTGACCACGTTCCAGAACTCATTCCAGTCTATCTCTCCGAAATCATAGTGCTTTCTTTCCTCATTCCATTTCAACTGATCATCGGGAAGTTTCATTCCCAGCACTTTTACCTGTTCAGCGATCATGTCGACGAAATTCTGCCGCAGTTCGTCGTTGCTTTTTCGTTTGATCTTCCATTTCATGCTCTGGTCGCTGTTGCTGCTTTCGCTGTCTTTCGGACCGAACATCATCAGCGCGGGCCACCACCAGCGGTTGATAGCGTCCTGGCATAGCTGCTTTTGTTCGGCCGTGCCTCTTGATAAGACCAGCAAGGCTTCAAAACCCTGGCGCTGGTGAAAACTTTCTTCTTTGCAGATCCGGACCATCGCCCGCGCGTAAGGTCCGTAGGAAGTGCGGGTAAGCATTACCTGGTTCATGATCGCGGCACCGTCAACCAGCCAGCCAATGGCGCCGATATCGGCCCAGGTCAGCGTGGGGTAATTGAAGATGGAAGAATATTTCGCTTTCCCGCTGTGCAAATCGTTGATCGTTTCTTCGCGGCTCACACCCAGGGTTTCGCAGGCAGAATATAAATACAGGCCGTGCCCCGCTTCATCCTGGATCTTGGCCAGCAGGATCGCTTTTCTTTTCAGCGAAGGCGCGCGGGAGATCCAGTTTCCTTCCGGCAGCATTCCCACCACTTCGCTGTGCGCATGCTGGCTGATCTGCCGGATATTGGTTTTGCGGTAGGCATCGGGCATCCAGTCCCTGGGCTCGATCTTCACCTCGTTGTCTATTTTATCCTGGAAGATTTTTTCTAAATCCTGAACGGGCATGACTCCATTTTTTGAAATACAAATATACTTAAAGCTAAGGCCTGTCCGGGCGTTTTGTTCATGATGTTCATCAGGATATTACGTTTCCATACGCGCGCTGAGAGGCTGGAAGCCTCGCAGCACAATTGTATCGCCTTTGGCGATCCCGGTTATAAGTAGCCCCTAAATTGATGAGGGATAGAAAAAAATACCTGTGATTTTGTGGTATTACTTAATATCAAAGTCCACCACGACCTTCTCTGTCTTCGGGTGGCTCTGGCAGGCGAGGATAAAGCCTTTTTCCACTTCTTCCTCTTCCAGACCCCAATGCACATCCATCGACACTTCACCCTCGAGCAGCCGGGCTTTGCAGGTGCAGCACATGCCGCCCTTGCAGGCATAGGGCAGGTCTGCGCCCTGTTGCAGCGCCGCATCCAGGATCGTGGTATCTGCATGAAGCGGGATGGAAAAATCAAAGGAGCGCCCGTCCAGTTTTACGGTGATATGGCTTTGCGCCCCGGTGACCCCGGATACGGGACGCCCGGCTCCCGGCTTGTTTTTTTTCTCTCCGGCCGTGCTGAACAGTTCAAAATGAATTTTCTTTTTATCTATACCCCGGGATTCAAGGAAATCTTTTACGCAGAAGATCATTTCTTCGGGTCCGCATAGAAAAAATTCATCGGCCGTAGCGTAGGGCAACAGCGGTTCGAGCGCTTTCAGTTTGTCCCTGTCGATCCGCCCGGCATTCAGGGAGGCTTCCGTTCTTTCACGACTCAGCACATGCACGAGGCTGAAGCGCTCCATGTATTTGTTCTTTAATCCCTCCAGTTCTTCGAAGAATATAACCGATTGGCGGCTGCGGTTGCCGTAGACCAGGGTGAATTGGCTATGGGGTTCCGTGGCCAGCGTGGTTTTGATGATAGACAGTACGGGCGTAATACCGCTCCCTGCGGCGAAAGCCACATAGTGTTTGTGATGCGCCGGGTCCAGTTCGGTGTAAAATTTTCCCACCGGTTCCATCACTTCCAGTATGTCGCCTTTTTTCAGTTTTTCATTGGCATAGGTGGAGAAAATGCCGCCTTCCACTTTTTTGATCGCCACCCGCCATTCCTGGTCCAGCGGGCAGGAACAAAGGGAATAGGTGCGCCGTACCTCTCCGCCGTTGATCATCGCGCGGATGGTAAGGCTTTGTCCCTGCCGGAATGCGAAATCTTTTTTCAGGGAATCGGGAATTTCAAAAGCGACGGAAACGCAATCGGCGGTTTCCCTTCGGAGCTCCTTTACGGCGAGCGGGTGGAAATGGATGGACATAGTTATCAGTTCTTTTTTAATCCGCCGATGAGGTGCAGCACCATATTGTCTTCCATCACCTGCGCGGGTACTTTTTTAACGCTGCGCTGCCAGAATTCCAGTCCGCGTACGGAAGACAGGATGGTCAGCATGGCCACATAGGGCAGCACGGGTTTCATTTCCTTTTGCCGGATGCCTTCCGCGATCAGCGATTCCATTTTCTGGACATAATTCCGCCGCTGCGCGGTGAAATTGGTCAGGTAAGGCTCGGGGAGGTGTATCCATTCGTTGATCATCACGGTATATTCATCAAAGCGGGTCAGCATCATCTGCACGTGAAAGCGGATCAGCGCTTCTATTTTCTGGGTATTGCTGCTACCGGCTTTCAGGGTGTTCCCGAGATGCACATTACAGTCGTTGGCGATCCTGAAAATGATCTCCTGCAGTATTTCCGATTTGGACTGGATATGGTTGTACAGGCTGGCGGCTTCGATCCCCACCGCCTCTGCGAGGTCGCGCATCGATGTGGCGGGAAACCCTTTTTCGCGGAACATCGCCGCGGCCCGCTGAATGATCAGCTCCTTTTTAGACGCTTTTTTACGGCTTGTTTTGGGCATGGCCAAAAATAATCAAATAAGTCAAACGGGTCATATGAGTCAGGTCAGGGGAAACTATCAGATCAGTCAGATCAGTCATATCAGTCAAATGGGTCAAATGGGTCATATGGGTCATATGGGTCATCTGGGCCAGGCGTGTATGGATCGTGTCGTTAATTGATGTAGGTTTGCGGCCGTTCAGGATCCTTAAAATCAAACAATGTACATCGTACAGCGCACAACGTACAACGTACATCTTAAATCATACTTACCATGTCTCTCATCACCGTCGGCACCATGGCATTTGACGCAATCGAAACCCCGTTTGGAAAAACAGACCGGATCGTGGGAGGCTCGGCCACTTATGTAGCTTACGCGGCCAGCAATTTCGTAAAACCCGTTCAGCAGATCTCGATCGTGGGATATGATTTCCCCAAGGAGGAAATGGATGAGCTGCGGAAACGGGGCGTGCACCTCGACGGCGTGGAGATCATCAAGGATAAAAAATCTTTTTTCTGGAGCGGGCGATACCACGAGGACATGAACAACCGCGATACGCTGGTGACCGACCTGAATGTGCTGGCCGATTTCGACCCGCGGGTGCCCGACAGTTACCAGGGCGCCGAATTCCTGATGCTGGGCAACCTGATGCCCAAACTGCAGCTCAACGTGATCCAGGAACTGAAACAGCGACCGAAGCTGATCGTAATGGACACCATGAACTTCTGGATGGAAACCGCCATGAACGACCTGCGGATCTTACTGCGTTACGTGGACATGCTGCTGGTGAATGACGCCGAAGCCCGTCAGCTTACCGGCCAGTTTTCCCTGGTAAAAGCGGCCCGTTCCATCCTGCAGATGGGACCGAAATACCTGATCATTAAAAAAGGAGAACACGGCGCCCTCCTCTTTCATGGCGATGAAGTGTTCTTCGCGCCGGCCCTGCCGCTGGAAGATGTATTCGATCCCACCGGCGCCGGTGATACTTTTGCGGGCGGGTTCATGGGTCATCTTGCCAAAACAGGCGATATCTCCTTTGAAAATATGAAACGGGGCATCATCGTCGGTTCCGCCATGGCCAGTTTCTGCGTTGAAAAATTCGGGCCCACCCGGCTCAAGGAAATCACCAAACGGGATATCGATGCGCGGGTGCAGCAGTTCAAGGACCTGGTCAGCTTCGAATTCGAGCTGGTATAAGCTCAGGGGTAATTAGTCCGCCGGCGATTCAGTCTTCTCTGTAAATATGGGTAATTGCTCATCATTCATCCCCGTTCCCTGTTGCTGATCGGGTTGCAGCCGGTTACATAAGGGGACGAGCAGGGTAGCGGCAAGGTCAAGTACCAGCGAGGCGACCAGCATTTTTAAAGTTGACTGGTTATATGCAAGCGCATTCAGCCCCGGGAAGGGTTCGAAGATCCGCACGATCAGCAAAAAAGAAAATAAGGTGATGAAAACGGTGGCCGAAGTACGGGCATAATGAGCATATTTGTTCCTGAGGTTGAAATAATACAGCAGTGATATATGCGCCAGCGCGATCGAAGCGATAAACAGCGAGAAGGTGAACTTCAGCAGCACCTCGTTGCCGATCTCGCCCAGGATGAGCAACGCGACCAGTAAAAATGCAACTCCGGAGACGGCCATACCGGCCATGCCCAGTGCCCTGCATTCCGGTTTGCGGGTTATCACCATGGGGATCGCGGCAGTGATGCCGAAAAAGATCAGCGAAAAACTCAGCGCAAAGATTTTTCCGCTGGTGAGGCCGATTCCCTCGCTGATAACGGAAAAGGCGCCGAAGAGACCGGCAATAATAACAATGACAACGGATGTTCTGATCCATTGCGGGTGTTGTGGGTTCATGATGCTGCTGGAGTTTGATTAAAGTTTACGCGCCAGCACGATGCTGTTCTTGCTGGCAGATCTTTTTCCCTGCAGGTTAAAGATTTCGGTGAAGATAATATAAGTCCCGACAGGAAGCGCAGCGCCCCTGTCATCGAGCCCGTCCCATTTCCAGTTTCCTTTTAATCCCAGAAGCCCGTTACGCAGGAGCAGGCGTACCGGCCGCCCGGCCCCGTCGAATACGGTGCAATTCGCCATGAACCCGGGTTCGGTCAGTTCATATTGTATCACGGCGATATCATCGCGCCCGTCGTTATCCGGTGAAAAAATGGCGGGTGTAATATCCACCCGTGTACTGATCGCTTCCATCCTTTTGAACTGGGAATTTTTATAGGTCGGGGTTCCATACCCGGCCGTCGTGGCGGCGCTGTGCCAGTTGGACGGGTCCTGCGATGTTCCCGCGGGGTCGATCCTTTCCAGCGATACGCCTTCATCGTTGCTGATCAGTTTGAAATGCCAGTCGTCCCTGTATTTCACTTCGTCTATAACCGTTCCCTGGAAATTCAGGGCGATTACATCTCCTTCATCATCCGGAAAGGAGGGCGCTGCGCTGATGACAAGCACCTGTCCGGGATTTTTTACAAGATACTGCAGCGCCAGGCTGGCCGCGTCTTCCGTTTCCACGATATAGTCGCCGGGAAAAACAAGAAAGGGAACCGCGCTCAGCGCTTTCACGGAACTGATTGCCCCGTTGCTGTTGCGGTTGGCGATATACAAGCGGGAAGCGTCGAAAATCTTCTGACTGTTATTGTAAAATTCCACGTAATCATAAGCACCGGCACGCGGGTTAAACAGGATCTCGTTGATGATCCATTCCCCGGCAGCCGCATCTGCCGCCAGCCCTGTCTTTGCACTATGCAGGGCCCCGACGGGGTTGCCCCGGCAATCCTTTACTCCGGTGGCCGTGATCGTGTAAATGGTATTGGCCCCCATCGGGGAGGAAGTTTTCAGCTGAACGAAGCTGAACAGCGGCGCCAAAGTGGTGGCGCTGACCAGGGTCAGTCCCCCGTCGATGGTATAGTTGGCGGTGGCGGCGGCAGACAGGCTGTCAAGCGGCTCATCAAATACAAGGATGATGGTACTGTTATCTGTGCAGTAGGCTCTTTGTAACTGCGGCGCTTCCGTATCATTGTTCAGCGCATCGGTTGAATTCTTTTTTCCCGGGGTTCCGCCGCTGGCGCTGATGCTGGCTTTCCAGTTGCTGATGCCGCCACAGGGATTTTTAGTATCTGTCATCTCGAGCGTCCAGCCCCCGTCTTTTTTCAGTTCATTCCTGTACCAGCCAGTGGTATAACTTACCGCGTGAATGGTTTTTCCGCCGGCCGACCGCAGGTATAACTGGTCGCCCTCGTTATCCAGCGAGGGAAAGCCTGTTATGGCGATCGTGGGCCCGTAAACCGATAAGGATGACAGGGCGCCTGCGCTGCAGACGATGACAAAACTGTCGGGCTGCAAAGTAAAATTGGGAAGGGGGCCGCTCAGGCTTGTCGCGTCGCCGATCCGCCAATTCTGCAGGTTGAAAGGGGTCGTGCCGGTGTTTTTTAATTCAAGCCATTCGTAATTAGGCAAACCCACCGCAGGGGCGGGGTCGGCCATGATCTCGTCGATCACCACATCATAGCGGTTCTGGGCTTCTGCGGATAAAGCGAGCAGCAACAGCAGAGGTATCAGCCGGGCCTGTTTCATTCCTTTAAATTAAAAACGGGCCCGATCAAAAAAAGGGCGGTGGAAAAATACCCGCCGGATTTGGCGCATCAGCCGGGCAGGATTATTTTTGCGGAAACGGGTTTACCATTTTATAAGTAAAGATGCAGCAGTTGAAACATACAAAACGCAGCAAGAAACACTTCTGAAAGAAGGTCGCGGCGTTATGTATGATACCATATAAAACCTGAACGGGCCTTCCAGACGGAAGGCTTTTTTGTGGGGCGCCGGGGCGGGTATTGGTCTGACCGCCGGTCAGACCATAAAAAATGATGTGGATAAACCGGGACGGGATTTGGCGCGGTAAAAATAAATGAACAATAAACCGATTCAATCAATAAAATAATAAGCATGAAAGTCGCCGTTGTAGGGGCCACCGGTCTGGTTGGCTCTAAAATGTTGCAGGTACTTGCCGAAAGGAATTTTCCGGTGTCCGAACTGGTGCCCGTGGCATCGGAAAGATCAGTGGGAAAAGAAGTGGAGTTCAGGGGAGAAAAATATAAAGTAGTCAGCATGTCCGACGCCATCGCCGCCGGGCCCGCCCTCGCTTTGTTTTCTGCGGGCGGAAGCACTTCCCTCGAATGGGCGCCGCCATTCGCGGAAGCGGGGATCACCGTGATCGATAATTCCTCGGCCTGGCGGATGGATCCGGGTAAACCCCTCGTGGTGCCGGAGATCAATGCTGATGTGCTCACGGCAAAAGATAAAATCATCGCCAACCCCAATTGCTCCACCATCCAGATGGTGGTGGCACTGAACCCGCTCTATAAAAAATACGGGATCCGGCGTATCGTAGTGTCTACCTACCAGAGCGTCACGGGCACGGGCGTAAAGGCGGTAACGCAACTGATGAACGAACGCAGCGGCATCGAAGCGGAAAGGGCCTATAAATACCCGATCGACCTGAACGTGATACCGCAGATCGATGTATTCCTCGAAAACGGGTATACAAAAGAGGAGATGAAAATGGTGAACGAAACCCGCAAGATCCTCCGCAACGATTCCCTCCGCATTACTTCCACCACGGTTCGCATCCCGGTGATGGGCGGGCACAGCGAATCGGTGAACGTGGAATTTGAAAAGGAATATACGCTGGAAGAAGTGCGTTCATTGCTGCAGGCCGCACCCGGCGTAATCGTGGTAGACGATCCCGCTACCCAGCAGTACCCGATGCCCATGGATGCATGGGAAAAAGATGAAGTATTCGTCGGCCGGCTGCGGCGCGACGAAAGCCAGCCAAAGACCCTGAACATGTGGGTGGTTGCCGACAACCTCCGCAAGGGCGCCGCCACCAATGCCGTGCAGATCGCCGAATACCTGCACGCGATGAACTTACTGGACCAGTGAATGATTGATGAAACTGATCAGCGGCAACAGGGCCTCAAAGGCCGCGGCTGTTTTTTTCACAAGACCGGCCGAAGTCAGGTCCTTATCGCTGAGTGTGGTCATCGCGATAAAAGTTTTCAGCCGCAGGTATTCTGCGGCGGGGTTGCCGGGTTCGTATCCCCTGGGCACCCGGCTCAGCAGGAATTCGGCACTTTTGTCGAGGTCGCCGTATACCGATTTGAATTTTTTCGCCCCGATGATTTTTTTGAAATCGGAAAAATTATAATCGATTTCCTGTCTTACTTTTTTCAACGCTTCAGGCATCGGCATGTAAATTCCGCCCCCCGTAAAACAGGAACCCGGTTCCAGATGAAAATAATAACCCGCCCGGTCCCATGCTTTTTTCCCGCCGGGGTTGATGCTGGCCCCGAAATTGGTTTTATACGGGGATTTATCTTTTGAAAAACGGATATCGCGGTTGATCCGGAACAGGCAGTCTTTTGCAAGCAGGCCTTTGATGGCGGGATCTTTTTTGGCATGCATATCGATGACCTTTTGTATAAATGCGGCGAAATCGGTCCTGGCCGCCTCATAAACCTGCCGGTGTTTATCGAACCAGGCTTTGTTATTGTTCCGCTTCAGGTCTTTCAGGAATTTCAGGGTGGAGGGTTGTAACATGACGATGTTTTACCTTTCAAAAATAAGCATAGCCGCTAAAATCGGAACGGGGGGCAGTACCGCAAAGTGGTAAAGGCTAACATAACGCACCATGCTGCTGCGGCGCGCCGCCGCCGGTTAAAAAGTGATAGCTTTTCAGTAATAATGACTGGCAGTAAATGATGGGTCTGGGTTTGCCGGAACGAAATGGCGAAAACAGCTGGCCTTATATTCTCGCCCAGTTTTCCCCGCTCTTGATGCGGTACATCGTCATTTCACTGACGCCGTAATCAGCAGCGAGTTTTTTGATGGTGATATTCCGGTTTTTGTTCTTCAATACGTTTTTAATTTTCCTGACTTCGGCGGCTGTCAGTTTCAGTCCTTCGGTTCTTTTGGACTGCTTTTCCTTATAGGCCACTTTCGCCGGGCTCTGCTGCTGGTGTTTGATCATCTGCTCCAGGGTGGCCCATCGCAGGTTTTTTACCGAATTGTCCAGTTTATTGTGATTGCGGTGAATGACGTATTTGTAAGCCCCCGGTGGTTTGGGCAGGAAAAGCCGCGCCATTTCCCGGTGAATATACAGGGTGCCCTTATCCTCGGGCCGGTGCAGGTTCAGGGTCCGGTAACCGGTGGTCAGGGATCCGCTCAGCAGTTTGCCGTCATCCAGTACATCGGTTTTATAACTGGCTATGCGCCCCTGCGAGGAAATCGCGTAACGGTTACGAAGTTCTTTCCATCCGGAAAAGGTTAAAGGCTTCCAGGTTTCGCCCGCTAATTTCTTGATCATATATTTTATATTTTAACCAGGGGGCGGATGCAGTTAATAACGGGGTACTGTAAATGTTATCAGTGCGGTGACTCGAATGGTTACTAAGTTAAAAAAAAAAGGACGGGGCGGCCAATTTTATTTTTTACCGGTCATTTTCAGAAACTCGGCCTCAGAAATGATTTTTACAGAATTGATTTTTTTCGCCTTTTCCAGTTTACTCCCGGCATCTTCTCCCACCACCAGGTAATTCAGTTTGGCGCTGACCCCGCTCAGTAAATGCCCCCCGTTCGCTTCAACCAGTTCTTCCGCCTCGCTGCGTTTCAGGGTGGGCAATGTTCCGGTAAACAAAAACGTGAGACCGGCGAGGTGCCCGCTTTTCGCCAGCTGTTTCTTTTCGTTTTTAAAGGGAAGCCCCAGTTTCTCGAGCTCATGCAGCATGTCGAGGTTGCTTTTGTTCCCGAAGAAATGATGGATGCTGCCGGCGACCTTGGGGCCCACGTCTTCGAGGTTTTGCAGTTCTTCCAGCGAAAATTTTTTAAAGTCGAGCAGGTGATTAACGGCCTGTGCCAGCGTTTTGGCGGTTGTTTCGCCCACGAAGCGGATACCCAGCGCATAGATCAGCCGGTGCAGGGGTTGTTTTTTGGAGTGGAGTACAGCGGCCTGCAGGTTTTCGATTGACTTTGTTCCGAATCCCTCCATTTTCCCGATGCGGTCAAAATCGAGCGTATAGATACCCGGGATATCCTTCAGCAGGCCCAGCTCATAAAATTTGCGCACGTTGGCTTCGCCGAAGCCGCGGATATCCATGGCGTCTTTGCTTACAAAATGAATGATCCGTTCAACTACCTGTGCCGGGCAGTCGATATTCGTGCAGCGCCAGACGGCCTCTTCTTCTTCTTTGTACAGGGGACTTTCGCAGGCCGGACAGGTTTTCGGGAAATGGATCTTTTTTTCCTTCCCGCTCCGCAGGTCGGGCAGGGATTTTACGATCTGGGGAATGACATCTCCGGCCCTTTCGATCAAAACGCTGTCGCCTATGCGCAAATCTTTTTCGCGGATGTATTCTTCATTGTGAATGGAAATACTGCTCACGGTTACGCCGCCAACGGCAACGGGTTCCAGTTTGGCTACCGGGGTCACCGCGCCGGTCCTTCCCACCTGGAATTCCACACCCAGTAATTTACTGGTGGCCTGCCGCGCCTTGAACTTAAAGGCGATGGCCCAGCGGGGATGATGCGAGGTCATGCCCATTTTATCCTGCAGTGCGAAATCGTTTACCTTGATCACCATGCCGTCGATCTCGTAAGGCAGGTCGTCGCGGCCATTTTCAAACGCGTGGCAGTATTTAATGACGTTGTCAATTCCCCTGAATACTTTTTTTTCCAGCTGCGGGCTCCTGAAACCGAGCTCCCAGAGGAATTCGATGGAATCGGCGTGGTGCAATAGTCCCGGCGGTGTTTTTTTCCCCCTGGCCAGCGTAAAGAAACTCACGTGGTACACAAAGGCCTCGAGGTTTCTGCGACTCACTTCTTTCGGGTCCTTGATCCGCAGGGTGCCGGCGGCGGCGTTGCGGGGATTGGCGAGGGGAGGGAGGCCCTCTTCCATGATTTTATCGTTGTATTTTTTGAAATTCTTTTTATTGATCAGCACTTCGCCCCTGATCTCGATCTGCTGAATCCCGTATTTTGAAAACTTTGCAGAAAGGGGGATGGTCCGGATCTGTTTGATATTGGTCGTCACATCATCACCCTCCACGCCATCGCCCCGGGTTACGCCCCTCATCAGCAGGTCGTCTTCATACACGAGCGAAATGCTGCTGCCGTCGAATTTAGGCTCCACGCAATATTCTATTTTATCAAGCCCGGTGAGTTCACGGGCCCTGCGGTCAAAATCTTCAAGATCCTCCGCTTTGTAGGAATTGTCGAGCGATAACATCGGCACCAGGTGCTGTACGGTGGGAAAGGATTTGGTCAGTCCCAGCGCCACCCGCTGCGTCGGCGAATCGGGGGCGATCAGCGCGGGATGCTCCGCTTCGATTTTTTCAAGGGATTTATAAAGGGTATCATATTCCGCATCCGAAATCAGCGGGTCGTCCATGATATAATACCGGTATTCGTGAAAGCGGAGGGCTTCCCGTAATTTTTCCAGATCTTTTTTATCGGGCCCGCCCGCCTTTTTGAGCAGCGCGAGCGAAATTTTCTGCAAGTCCCTCGTTTCTTCCCTGGAATACATATATATAATAAGGTTGCCCGGTAAAGTTAATGCCTGCGCGGGATTCGGTTTTTTAAAAAAGCGGCAAAAAATTTAATGTGTAATAAGTACATATTTTATATCTTCGAATCCATTAATGGAGAGGCTGACTGTATGAAACGATTGCTGCTGATAACCGTCTGCGTATTGCTGCTGCAGCCCTGCCTGCGTGCGCAGTTACTGACCTGGGCGCCCGATTTTCCCAGGGACAATGATAATATCAGCATCACGGTGGATGCCGCGAAGGGAAACCAGGGTCTTTTCAATTATTCCCCGGTATCGGATGTATACGTGCATGTGGGCGTGATCACCAATCTCAGCACTTCTTCCGTCGACTGGCGGTATGTAAAATTCACCTGGGCCACTACACCCGCTGCCGCGCAGGCCGTTTCGCTGGGAGGCAATAAATGGCAGTATACCATCAGTAATATCCGTAGTTTTTTCGGCGTGCCGGCGGGAGAAACCATTCTAAAGATCGCGGTACTCTTTCGCAACGGCGGCGGCACCGTGGTGCAGCGCAATGCCGATGGAAGCGATATGTTTATTCCTGTTTACAGCGCTGCGCTGGCCACCCGTTTTACGCTGCCGCTGTACCAGCCCACGTATAACCGTATACCGGAAACAATCAGCAAACAGGTGGGAGATAATATTTCGCTCACGGGGATCGCCAATATCTCCTCCACGATGAAATTATTTCTTGATGCCGCGGAGATACAATCAGCCAGCGGCGTTACCAGCATTTCCGCCAATCCCGTTTTAAATACGGCGGGAAATCATACCCTTCGCGTGGAGGCCAATGACGGATCTGCGACGCAATCTGAATCGTTTACCATTTTTGTAGCCAGCGCGCCGAATGTGCTGCCCCTGCCTCCCGGTGTGCGGGATGGCATTAATTACGAGAGCGGCAACAGTTCCGTGGTGCTCGTCCTTTTCGCCCCGGGCAAGACCCGCGTATCCGTGATCGGCGAATTTCCGGGCAGCAACTGGCAGGAGCAGGTGAATTATGTGATGAACAAAACGCCCGATGGCAATTACTGGTGGCTGCGCATTACCGGTCTGACACCCGGAACCGAGTATGCCTTTCAATACCTTGTTGACGGCACCCTGAAAGTGGGTGAGCCTTATGCGGAAAAAATCCTCGATCCTGCCAACGACGGGGGGATTAATTCATCCACTTATCCGGGACTTCGTGCTTATCCCGCCGGGCAAACCACCGGCATCGTCAGCCTGCTACAGACCAATGCCCCCGCCTATACCTGGGCCGTGAATAATTTTTCCAGGCCCGATAAAAGAAATCTTGTCATTTACGAATTGCTCCTGCGTGATTTCCTCGCGGCGCATGACTGGAAAACGCTGAAGGATACGCTGAGCTACCTGAAGACCCTTGGGGTAAACGCCATCGAGATCATGCCGTTCAACGAATATGAAGGAAATGAGAGCTGGGGATACAATCCTGATTATTTTCTGGCGCCCGATAAATATTACGGTCCGAAAAATTCGCTGAAGGAATTTGTGGATTCCTGTCACCGCAAGGGCATCGCGGTGATCATGGATATCGCGCTGAACCATACCACGGG
>CAYNSL010000042.1:0-24822 GCA_964399755.1 uncultured Chitinophaga sp.
ATTTGTTGTAACAGGCTGACCGGCACCACGCCCGACTGGCGCCATTTCACCTCCCCGTTCTTGAAGAGCATCAGGGTGGGAACACCCTGTATCCCGAATGTTTCTGCGGCGCCGGGACTTTTGTCCACGTCGATCTTGATGATCGTGGCCTTTTCGCCGATCCGCTGTTTTAATTCTTTCAGCACCGGGGCCATCATTTTACAGGGGCCGCACCATTCGGTGTAAAAATCAACCAGCACGGGTTTCCCGGAATGAATTATTTCTGAAAAGGAAGTCATATATTTTTTATTTACCGTGTCAGTTTGTTGCGAAGGGTGGCCCAGCCGCCGCCATTATACACCTGAGTAAAACCATTGGATCGTAAAATGCTCTTTGCGGATGCGCTCCGCATGCCCGAGGCGCAGCAGGTGATCACGGGTTTGTCTTTTTTCAGTTTCGATAAATTCCGCTGCAGGGTGTCCAGCGGTATATTCACCGCGCCCTTTATATGGCCGGTCCTGAATTCCCCGGCCGTGCGTACATCAATTACCTGCGCGCCGTTCTTTACCAGGCCGGCGTAGTCGGTGGCGGGACCCAGGCCCAGCCATTGTTTAATAGCGTCCATGATCATGCTCGTTTCTTTAATTAAGCTGCTCCGCAGCTATTGTTAACTGGTTATTGAAAATCTGTTCTTCATTGTAGTTTACCTCCCAGGTAAGGGGCAGTATTTTTTTCAGCATATGACTGACCCCGCATAATTTTTCCTGCGAAGTGGTTACCGCCCCGAGCGCCGCGTCGCGCGAACTTTCCTTTCCGCGGAAATCATAACGGATATGTATCGCCGTGTATTCTATGGGAGCCTGTTTACTGATCTCGCCGCTCACCTTCATGCTGAAATCATCCACGGGCTTATCCTGTTTGCGCAGGAGTGCGATGATATCCATGCCGGTGCATCCGGACAGGGCAGAAAGCACAAAGGGCTTAGGAATAGGGCCATTGTCTTCCCCGCCCACGCGTTCCGGTGCATCCATAATCACGGTATGCCCGTTTACCAGGGCGTTGAATTGCATCTTGCCCATCCATTGCGTCTCTATTTCGTGCGTCATGCTTATTGCTTTTTTGTCGTTTTAATACCGAAAGGAAGGTACAGGGGGCAGGTACCGACGAAACTGGTCAGCAGGAAAATACCGCCCAGCACGAGTAATATAATGCCTACGGTGCCGCCGATCTGGTGGGTAAAATAAAGGACGGCAATCAGCACGGCCGCCAATACCCGGATGATCCGGTCAGCAGAACCCATATTTTTTTTCATAACAGCAATTTTAGAATACAAAATTACTGAGGGGCGGGGGGCCGGAGGGTGACCTTAGTCACAATTCGGGCATGATCCTGATCTGGTTACGGTAAAGCAGGAGCTTTTTTTCATTTTCCAGCTTTTTCAAAAGCCTGGAAATCACCACCCGGGAAGAGGCGAGATCGGTGGCGATCTCTTCGTGGGAGGCATGGATCAGCGGTGAGCCGGTGGTTTTTGATTTTTCTTTAAGATAACGTACGAGGCGCTCATCCAGTTTCTGGAAGGCGATCTGGTCGATCGTGCTGAGCAATTCATGAAAACGGTCGCGGACGGTCCGCATCACAAAACTTTTCCAGGTAGGATATTTTACCAGCCATTCGTCCATCACGGTTACGGGTACGGTCAGCATTTCGGTGTCTTCTTCCGCAACGGCCTTTACTTCACTGGGGTATTGCTGCATGCAGCAGGTAAAGGTCAGGGCGCAGCTTTCCTGCGGGTTTACGTAATACAGCAAAAGTTCATTCCCGTTCTCGTCGAGCCGCGACACTTTCATCGAACCCGAAAGGATGATCGGCATCACGCGGACCATCTGCCCGAAATCGAGGAATATTTCACCCGCTTTCACGGAAACGGGCGTGGCTTTTTGTTCCAGCTCGCGGAGCAGGTCCGGTTCGAATAAGGATTTGATTTGTTCGTTCATGAAAATGGATATGCCGGAAATCCGGGGTCAAAATGTTTTTTTCAGGTCGGGATCCGTCAGGATCACGTAATCCCCGAGGTTGCTGAACTGCTGCCAGTCGGGATTGTCAAAACTTTTATCCGGGAAACAACTGATGTTAAGCAGTTTCAGTTTCGGGTTTCGTTTCAGCAGCTGCGCCGCAGTGCCGAGTTTTTCTTCGCAATGGAATTTACCGACGCAATGAAATATCTTTTTGCTTTTGTTCTTCTTTTTGAAATGATAGATACTGTAGCTCATCCCCGCGTCCCAGAGGCTCTGGCTGTAATACACGTTCAGGTTCTCGGCGCCGGGGCTTCCCTTCATCACTTCGAAAAACTTATCCCGGTACCGGCCGCTGAGCGTATCGTAGGGAAGCGGAGGTAATAATTTTTTCGCTTCGGCGGAAAGACTGTCGAGCGATTTCATCCCGCGGCGGCTGACCATGCTTACATAACGGCGCGGGGGGTTGGCCGCGATCACGGGTACCCGGTTTTGTTTGGCGTATTCAATCATGGGACGGTAATCTTTGTAATTGCTCCAGAGGCGGACGTCTTTGGCCAAACGGTTTTCATCGATGAACCCGGCCAGGTACTCGTTTAATCCCAGCTGCCCGTCTGTTTCGAACATCTCCAGGCTGAGGGCGAGGTTTTCGCCGAACCGTGCATGGAGGGCGCGGAAGATTTTATTTTCGAGGTAATGCCCGGCGCTGTCGTTATGTTCTTCCCCGAAAAAAAGTACATCGGCCGCGGCCAGGTCGTTTACGATCTTTTCGATCCCGACGATCTCTTTGCTGCGGGTGTCATATATTTTATAATGCACGCTCATGCTATCCTGCGCCGCGGCGGCAAAAACACAGAAAATACCGGCAATCCCCGATAATAATTTCATGCTGAAAATTTCGGTGAATGTAAAATTTGTTTTTCAATTGGGTGCTGATGAATTACCGGAGGTAAATAAAAAACCCCCGGTTCGCGGGGGTTATATGGCTATAACTTTATCAGTTCATCCGGATGACCCTTCGGCCGCCCCCGTTATTTTCCTGCATTTCTTTCAGCATCTTGTCCCTTTCCTTGCGGAACTCTTCGGGTGTATAATGTTTTTTACCGGCGGGTTCTTTGATCGTGGCGAGATCGGCTTTTTCGGAAATGCTCACGGCCTTGTAAACCTGGTTGCCTTCTTTCACATCGAGTTCAAGGATTAGCCCGGGCAGTTGTCCCTGGAACTGGGAGGGGCCTCCGGGTACGGGTATATCGGGCGCGAACCAGGCTACGATATTGGAAGTATCATCCACTTCCTTGCGCTCCATTTTCCCATTGTCCATATTCATCATGGTCCTTTTACTGACCTGGACCGCCGTTGCTTTCATGCAGTTGTGGCTGAGGATGTTTTTGGTTTCGCCGGTCATTTTCCATTTCAGCTTACTGAGCGTATCGTCGATGATAAATGTTTTATCGAACATTTCCCTTTTCTCCACTTTTTTGCCCGTTTCGAAATTGCTGTAGAGCACGTCATCGCTGCCGGCCACGATCATGCGCACCTGCGCGCCGTTATCGCTGGTAAAAGTCCCGTCGTCCTGGTTATCCGACTCGGCCTGTTTCCAGAGCGTCTGGTTGTTCCCGAAACTGAGCTCGAATTTATCGGTACGGGTGCTGGGCATCTGCTGTTCCCCGCCGGGCATCCCCGCGAAACTGAACTGGATTTTCACGGTGCGGTCATAGATCACCTTTCCTTCTTTTTGCTGCGCCTTTCCTGAATACAGGCCGGCAAAAAGGGCAGCGGCCGCGAGTACATATTTTTTCATATTGCTGTTTTTTTTCAAAACTATAAAAGCAAAGCAAACCGGGAAGTTAACCCACCTTTCATTAAGGTTAATAAAGGTTAACGGACCCGTTCCGGGCGTCAACAATGATTAATTTTGTGTTCCCGACCGGAACGATATGAAAAAAATGCAGTGGTTGGCGATATTGATGACGGTGGCCATTCTCGGGATCACCGGCTTCCAGTTGTACTGGCTGCGGCAGAACTATACCCGGGAGAAAAAGGCCCTGGCCATCAGAACAGACAGGGTCTTCCGCGACGTGATGATGGAACTGCAGGTGGCCAAGCTGAACCTCGGGGATATGAAATGGGATGAAAAAAAGGGCAAACCGGAGGTCAGGGTCATCGTATCCGATAATAACGATCATGTAAAACTTCGGGTTGGCCCCCGTTCAGAGATCATTTCCACCATCAATGTGATCCGCGATAAAATGAAGGATTCCCTGCGGAAAGAAACCCGCGGCAGTATGGTCATCTCCTCAAAAGAGACCTCGATGGTGGGCTTGCCGCGCGACAGTATCCTGTTCAATAAGACCATTCCGCCGCCTGGTAAAAAGAATTACATTTTCAATTTATTATACGGGGTGGACTCGCTGCGCGACAGCCTGAAGCTGGGCGAGATTACCACGGCCTGTGCCGCCCGGCTGAAAGAGGAAAAACTGAATATCCCCTTCAGCATCCTGAAACTCGACTCGGCCTGTGTCACGGATGAACCCGGCATGAACCAGGTGACCGTTGGTTTTGCCAAACCGGTTACGTACGAGCTGCAAACAGGAAACTTGTTTCCCTTCCTGCTGCGCCAGATCATGCAACCTATCCTGTTTTCGGTGCTATTACTCGGGATCACGATACTTTCCTTTGTATTATTGTACCGCAACCTCCTGCGGCAACAACGCCTTGCGGAACTTAAAAATGAATTCATCAGCAATATCACCCATGAGCTGAAAACGCCCATCGCCACCGTGGGCGTGGCCATCGAAGCCCTGAAAAATTTCAACGCCATACAGGACCCGCAGCGTACCCGAGAATACCTCGATATTTCATCCAACGAACTGCAGCGGCTGGGGCTGCTGGTTGACAAAGTGCTCAAGCTCTCCATGTTTGAGAAGAAAGCGATCGACCTGAAATACGAGCCGGTGAATCTTGCGGGGATCGTGGAGGAAGTGGTGGCTTCGCTGAAACTGCAGCTGGAAAAATATCATGCCAGCGTGCAGGTAACGCAGGAGGGTGACACGGGACTGGAGGGCGACCGGCTGCACCTGCTCAGCGTGGTGTTCAACCTGCTGGACAATGCCCTGAAATACGGGAAGGAAAACCCGGAAATAAAGATAGATATCAGGGAGGCCGGGCCGGCGGTGCAGCTAACGGTTAGTGACAACGGCATCGGCATTCCGCCGGAATACCGGGAGAAAATATTTGAAAAGTTTTTCCGCATTCCGCACGGCGATACGCATAATGCCAAGGGCTACGGGCTGGGGCTGAGTTATGCGGCCCAGGTGGTGAGAAAACACGGCGGAACCATCCGCGTGGAAGGCGATCCCGGCGGCGGCGCTGTATTTACCATTACCATCCCCAAAACAAACCGCACATGAGCAAAACAAAAGTATTGTATGTGGAAGACGAACTTTTCCTCGGCAAGATCGTCAGGGAAAGCCTGGAAACGCGGGGGTATGAAGTGCTCATGGAAAGTGATGGCGCCAAAGTGATTGATCTTTTTAAACGGTCGAAGCCTGATATCTGCGTGCTGGACGTGATGCTGCCCAACAAAGACGGGTTTGCCATCGCCGACGAGATACGGATGACCGATGAAGAAGTGCCCATAATTTTTCTGACCGCCAAAACGCAGACCGAAGATGTGGTCAAGGGATTTTCGCTGGGCGGGAACGATTATATCCGCAAGCCCTTCAGCATGGAAGAGCTGATCGTGCGGATCCAGCACCTGCTGCGCAACCGGCAGGAAGGCGTACCGCGGATCAACGGGGGTACGGTGAATATGGGCAAACTGCAGTTCCAGGTGAGCCGCCAGGTATTGAGCAACGGCAAAGAGGAACGCAAGCTCTCTTACCGCGAAAGCGAATTGCTGAAGTTGCTGTATGAAAACCGCGACAAGATCATCGACCGCAGGGAAATTCTCAACCTGCTCTGGGGCAACGATTCCTTTTTCAATTCCCGCAACCTCGATGTATACATCACCAAGCTCCGCAGCTACCTGAAGGATGACCCTTCGCTGGAGATCATTACGATCAAGGGAGTAGGTTATCGCTTTGTAACGGGATAAGGGTGGAGTATATAAAGTATATAGAGTATATAAGTATATAGCGTAAATGGTGTTTCACTCTCAGATACAGGGATACAGCGTTTCACGAAATGCGATTCAGCTACGTGGAAAATTGTTTTGAAGTGCGAAGCGCACCAGGAAAGCGCAAAGAAATCGACGAAGCCCCTGAGCATTCTTTTACCCTTTGTGGCCTTTGTGCCTCCTTTGTGAACTTTGTGTTCCTGAAAATCGCCGCAGGTGAAAACCTTTGCCGAAGGCCGCAAAGCTTTAGTGACAAAATTTTCTTCAACACGGAGATACAGAGATACAAAGTTGCACAGCGTGTGTTCTCGTAACCCAGGATATTCTATGTTTTAACGGGATAATCCGTCATTCCCGGCCGCATCATCCGGTTTGATTTGTATTTTTACCGGCGACCCATGCCGGAAACAAAAATCTATACCGCCGACAGCGTATTCACGGGTGAAACTTTCCTGGCCCGCCACGCCATCATTACAAAAGATGGCGTGATACAGGATGTGGTACCGGTCGATTCCCTTTCTTCATCGCAGCGGGCCGAACATTTTGCCGGTTGCAGCATCGTACCGGCGCTGATCGATTTGCAGATCTACGGCGCGTATGGGAAACTGCTGGCCGTTTATCCAGATACGGATTCTTTACACAAGCTGAAAGTATATTGCGAAAAAGGCGGCGCAGCTTTTTGCCTGCCCACCGTTGCCACCAATACAAAAGATGTATTATTTCGTTGCGTGGATGCCGTAAGGGATTATTGGAGAACCGGGGGAAAAGGTATCCTTGGTTTACACCTGGAAGGACCCTGGATCAACCCTTCGAAACGCGGGGCGCATATCGAAACGCTGATACATCCTCCCACAACGGAAGAAGCACGCGAAATGCTGGAATATGGTAAAGGGGTGATTCGCATGATCACCCTGGCCCCCGAGGTTTGCCGTAAAGAGATAACGGATCTTATTCTTTCCTATGGCGTGGTTATTTCGGCCGGGCACAGCGATGCCGGTTACGCGGAGGCGAAACAGGGATTCGCCAACGGCATTACCGCCGTCACGCATTTATATAACGCGATGAGCCCGCTGGGGCACCGGCAGCCCGGTTTGGTGGGGGCGGCCATGGATGATGAGAAAGTGATGGCCAGCATCATCCCCGACGGTTATCACGTGGATGATGCGGCCATCCGCATTGCCAAACGGGTGATGAAGGAAAGACTGTTTGTCATTACCGATGCCGTTACGGATACCACGGAAGGCCTTTACAGGCATAAGGCCAGCGGCAATAAATATGAGGCGGGGGGCGTTCTGAGCGGGTCCGCGCTGACGATGATGCAGGCGGTTCGTAACCTGGTAAATTTTACGGGAATCGAGCCAGGGGAGGCCTTGAGGATGTGCAGCCTTTATCCTGCCCGGGTCATGAATTTGGACCAGGACTATGGAAAAATCGAAAAAGGGTATAAATTACCGTTGCTCGTGGCGGATGACCAATTGAATGCAATAGAACTGATTTAACAAAAACCAGCAATGAGGATCAAAATAAGGCGGAAGGGATATTTATTCCTTTTCCTTTTTCTGAACGGGATGACCCTGTTGGGCCAGCAAAGCAGGACCCAATATCCACCGGGGTTGATGAACGCCCATTTCGGGGTGAACATCGGCTATATCAATTATCCTTTTTCGAGGGCGCAACTGGAGCCGGGCTTTACCGTGGAATCAATCGGCGTACCCCATCCCGCGGTGCGGATCTTACTATATGGTCTGCCGATCAATGAATATCTTTCGGCGCGTGTAACGTATATGCGGCCGGTAAACTGGGTGGAATACCGGAATGTAAACGGGGATACCTACAAGCATACCGTATGGATGAATATCGCGGGGCTCACCCTGAACGCGCAGGTGCCGCTGGGTAAACGATTTTCCGTTTCCGGGGAAGCCGGCCTGGGCATCATTACGCGCAATGGTTTCGAGTACAATAATATTCCGGTGGTCACCAATGCCAGTTATGCTACCGGACTTTTCGGAGGCGGAATACAGTATCATCTCTCTCCCAAATGGGCGCTGCAGCTTAGTTCCGCCTGGTCGCCGGAAAATAAAAAACACAATCAGCCGCAGACCCTGTTCGTAGGGGCGGGCTTTAATTACACGTTACGGGCGCTGCCGGAAGCCAAACTGCTCAGAAATGCCAAAGCCGGTTATGTCTTTCCCCGGCATTTTTTGTTCGCGGGTTATACCACGAACGAAATGGGTTACGGGGTGAATAATTTTGTATCGAAAGGAGCGATCCCGGTATTCTGGGGCGGGGATGTGCATGTGAGACGGGGGTTCAGTTTCAGCTACCAGCGCAATATCTTTCATGCCCGTAAAGTGTTCGCGATGGACTGGGCCGCGCATCTCGGCTTGTGGCAGACCCGCGATGAACGCCAGCAGTTTTTCACCGCTTCCCTGAATCCGGTGTTCCGCTTCAACGCGATACGCACTAAAGCGGCCGATGTGTTTTTTGAATATTCCGTCGCAGGACCAACTTATATCTCCAAAACGCAAATGGACAAGGTACGCACCGGGAAGAAATTCACCTTCCACGATTTCATGGGCCTGGGTGTTTTCGCGGGCCGGCAGCGCTCCGTTTATGCCGGGTTGCGTATCGCGCACTATTCCAATGGCAATCTTTTCCCGGAAAATGATGGAGTGATGATCCCCCTGACCCTTAACCTCGGGTATGTACTGAAATAAGCGGCTTGCAATTTTTTTGTTAACGGGCCGGAAAATCCGTTAAATGATTTATCTTTTAAGCCTCAAAAAACTTAAACAAAACCAACGTTATGAGAAAGTTTATGGCCATGGCGGTCCTATTATGCCTGGCAGGCGCCGCCGTTTATATCAGTTCCTGCAAAGGAAAGAAGTCGGAAACTACGGTTTCCAATACAGAAGATTCCCTTAAAAAAGTTATTGAAAGGGGCAATTACCTGGCGAACCATGTGGCCGCCTGCATTCACTGTCACAGCCAAAGGGATTTTACCAAGTTTTCCGGGCCGGTTGTTCCGGGTACGGAAGGCGGGGGCGGCTTTGAATTCAGTAACAAAATTGTCGATTTTATCCCGGGTACGCTTTATGGTAAAAATATTACGCCGGATCCCGAAACCGGGATCGGTACCTGGACCGACGACGAGATCCTGCGGGCCATTACACAGGGGATCAATAAAAAGGGAGACACCCTGTTCCCGCTTATGCCTTATGCCAGTTTCAATCATATGGCCAAAGAAGATCTGCTGAGTATCATCGCCTATATCCGGACACTGAAGCCCATAAAAAATAAAGTGCCCGATCGCCAGCTGATGATACCGATCAGCATGGCCTACCCCGGACCGGCATTACAGGCTTCGGTCGACGGGAATGTGCGTCCCCCGGAAAGCGACCCGGTGAAATACGGCGCGTATTTGGTTGGCATGGCAGATTGTTTGGGCTGCCACACCCCGTTTGTAAAAGGACAGCCTGATTTCAGCCGTAGTTTTGCGGGGGGCAATACTTTCAGCACCCCCAGCTTCAAAGTGAACTCTGCGAATATCACCAGCGATTCGGCCACCGGCATCGGGGCCTGGACGGAAGAACGGTTCCTGAATAAATTCACTATTTACAGGGAGGAGAAAGCCTATAATTATGATCCCGGGAAACAAAATTCCATCATGCCCCTTTCTGATTTTGCGGGGATGACCGATAGTGACCTGAAAGCGATTTACGCCTACCTGCGTACGGTGAAACCCATCAGCAACCTGGTGGAGAAATACCCTAAATAACGGTGATATATAAACGAAAAAGCCGGCTCCCTGTGAAAGCCGGCTTTTTTTATTTCAGGAAAGATCATTCATCCTTAAAGCTGTTCCGGTCGTAAGTGCCTGGCCCGGCGTGATCGCCCTCTTCAAAATCAAAATTAACATAGCGCACACCCGGTATTTCGGTCAGGTTAAACACCGCGGCGGCCAGCCACATTTGCGCGCCGGTGCTGCCCATCTGCTGGGTGAGGTAGGTGGCGTCGGCGATCTTCAGGTAAGCTGTATCGTTCGACGTCTTTACCCATTCCATTTTGATATTCGCGTTGCTGTTATTAATAAATCTCACCACCGCGAATATATCCAGCGAATCGGGGCCGGCGGCTTCGGTTTTTTTCATTTCGAGCCGGCCGGTGGAATCGTTCAGGGTGGCCTGCCAGCTGTATATTGAATCGGCGGTCAGGGTGTCGTTTTCGCCGCCGCGGCTGCCACCGTTATTATTGCAGGAACAGAGCGCCCAAAGCGCCAGCGCCGGGATTAAATTTTTCATGAATAAAAATTTTTTAATGAGCAATTGGGTTGATCAGGCCGCGGCCGCTTCTTCCTTTTTCCATTGTTTATCCATTATAAAAGTACCCGCCGGGAGCACGGAAGCCAGCAGGGCCCGGCCCAGCCAGCGCCAGTCTTTATGATAGGCCGACTTCGTTTCGCGGGCCAGCACCACGAAGGCCACAAACAGGATGCCATGCAGGCTTCCGCAAACCGTAACCGCAAGCGGCATGCCGGCGAAATATTTCAGGGGCATGGCCACCAGCAGGAGGATGAGAAAAGAAACGCCTTCTGCGATAGCAATATTTCTGAACCAACGGAATGTTTTCATTTTACCGGATTTGTAGTTTGCCTGTTTAATAATCAATGACCTGCTCGACGATCGTTGCGGGAATTTCACGCCATTGGTATTGCTGGTTCCGCAACTGGGGCTCAAAGCCCGCTTCGCGGATGGCTTCCTGTATCGTTTTATAGGTAAAACGGTGAGGGGCGCCCGCCGCGCTCACCACGTTCTCTTCGATCATGATCGAACCGAAATCATTCGCGCCCGCGTGCAAACAGATTTCGGCGGTTTGCTTTCCTACGGTCAGCCAGCTGGCCTGTATATTGATGATATTGGGAAGCATGATGCGGCTGAGGGCGATCATCCGGATATATTCTTCCGGCGTGGTCAGGTTATGCACGCCGCGGATACTCGCCAGCAGGGTATCCACATCCTGGAAGGTCCAGGGAATAAAGGCAAGAAAACCCTTTGCGCCCGCGGGTTTGCGGCTTTGCACGTCGCGGATCTTCACCAGGTGTTCGAATCTTTCTTCAATAGTCTCCACATGCCCGAACATCATGGTGGCGGAGGTGGTGATATCCAGCAGGTGCGCTTCGTGCATGATATCGAACCATTCCTGCGCGCCGCATTTTCCTTTTGATATGAGGCGCCGCACGCGGTCAACGAGTATCTCCGCGCCCGCGCCCGGGAGCGAATCCATGCCCGCGGCTTTCAGGGCCGTCAGCACTTCGCGGTGCGTTGATTTTTCAAGTTTGGTGATATGCGCCACTTCGGGCGGCCCCAGCGCGTGCAGCTTTATCGAGGGGAATTCGGATTTGATCTGCCGGAATGTATCGACGTAAAACTGCAGCCCGAGCTCGGGATGATGACCGCCCTGCAGCAGGAGCTGGTCGCCGCCGTACTTTAATGTTTCTTCGATCTTTTTCCGGTAGGCAGGCATATCGGTGATATAGGCTTCGGCATGACCGGGAATGCGGTAAAAATTGCAAAACTTACAGTTGGCGATGCACACATTTGTCGTGTTCACGTTGCGGTCGATCTGCCAGGTGACTTTACCGTGGGGCACCTGTTTTTTGCGGAGTTCATCGGCAATATAGACCAGGTCGGCCAGCGGGGCATTATGATAAAGAAATACGCCCTCTTCGGCGCTCAGGAAGCCGAAGGCGGAAGCTTTGTCGTAAATTTCATTCAGTTGCATAAGTAACTTGTACTGCTACCCGGCCAAAGACCGGCCGGGCAGGCAAAGGTACGCCGCCCGGCAGAATAAGGCCGAACGGGATAAAAGCCGGGTAAACGATTCATTAAATTATGTGAACGGGAGATCCGCCTGCATCACTTTATGGTAAATATCTGTCATACGATGGGCTACCCGCCCTTACCACGGACACCAATATGAAAAGGATCATTTATTTACTTACTTCCTGTCTTTGCCTGCTTGGCGTCACGGCCGCGCGGGCCCAGGAAGAGTTTATCGATCCGCCCTCCAAAGAGCTCGCCTCCATTCCTTTCATGCAGTTAACCGGGGGGATCATCATCCTGCAGGCCCGCCTGGATCCTTTTCCCGATACGCTCAATTTTATCCTGGATACCGGCAGCAGCGGTATCTCGCTCGATTCGGCCACGGTGGAATACCTTAAACTGAAACCCGTTCCCAGCGACCGCACCATCAAGGGGATCGCGGGGATACGGAAAGTAAGTTTTTTGTATAACCGGCAACTTCGTTTTCCCGGGATTAACATCGACAGCCTTAATTTTCACATCAACGACTACAGCATTCTCACAGCGGTATATGGCGAAAGGATCGACGGCATCATCGGTTATTCCCTGTTCAGCCGCTATATCATCAAACTGGATTACGACAGCATGCGGCTCACTTTTTGCAGCCCGGGCACGTTCCGCTACCCCCGCGGGGGATATATGCTCAAACCCACGATCACGCAACTTGTTACACAGTCCCTGCGCGTTAAAGATGAGAGAACCATTAATTCGAGATTTTTATATGATATGGGAGCGGGGCTATGCATGCTGTTGTCGAAAGATTTTGTACAGGACAGCAATTTCATCGAAAAGAAAAGAAAAAGATGGATCAAGGAAGGGGAGGGACTCGGGGGTAAGATCGATATGGAATTAACCGTCATCAAGGAAGTGAAACTGGGGCCCTACCGGTTCAAGAACGTACCTGTTTTTATTTTCGATGATGAAACCAATATTACCTCCTATCCCAACCTGGGCGGATTACTGGGCAATGATATCCTGCGGCGATTCAATGTGATCATTAATTATCCTAGGGGGGATATTTATATTACACCCAACCGGCACTTCTCGGAAACATTCGATTATTCCTATTCCGGTATGGAGCTGTACATGGTGGATGGGAAGATCATCGCCGGGGATGTGGCGAGAGGCGGGCCGGCCGAAGCTGCAGGGGTGAAGGAGGGTGACCAGGTGCTGGCCGTGAATAAAAGTTTCAACCAGAACCTGAACCAGTACAAGATAGCCCTGCAAACCCCCAATGAAAAAGTAAAGCTGATCCTGCGCCGGGAGGGCGTAATCATCGAAATCGAATTCAAGGTGAAGAGCATTTACTGATTTTACGCGCGCTTTATTCTACGAGGCGAAAAAGCCCTATTTTTCAATACTTTTACAGGATTAGCCGCCCCCAACGCGGCATCAACCTTATTCTTTACCAGCTGTTATACCCGTATGATCCAGTTTGAAAAATTTACCCTCGGCAACGGGCTCCGGGTTATCGTGCACCAGGACCTGAGCACTCCCATGGCGGTGATGGATATCATGTATGATGTGGGCGCCCGGGATGAAGACCCCGACAGAACGGGATTCGCGCACCTGTTTGAGCACCTGATGTTCGGGGGTTCGGTGAATATTCCCAATTATGACGAACCCCTGCAAATGGCGGGCGGGGAGAATAACGCCTACACGACCAACGACCTGACCAATTACTATATCCAGTTGCCCGCCGATAATCTCGAAACCGCATTCTGGCTGGAGAGCGACCGGATGCTTTCCCTGGCATTCAGCGAAAAAAGCCTCGACGTGCAACGCAAAGTGGTATGCGAAGAATTCAAGGAACATTACCTCACCAAACCTTACGGGGATGTCTGGCACAAGATGCGCGAGCTGGCCTATAAAGTACATCCTTACCGATGGATGACGATCGGGAAAGAACTGTCCCATATCGAGCAGGCACGGCTGGAGGATGTAAAAAATTTCTTCTTCAACTTTTACCGCCCGGTCAACGCCGTGCTTGTCGTGGCGGGCAACGTCACCGTGGAAAAAGTAAAGGCGCTGGCGCAAAAATGGTTCGGGGATATTCCTTCCGGTACGGCCTACCGGCGGAACCTGCCCCAGGAACCCGAACAAAAAGAAGAAAGAAGACTGGTGATAAAGGCGGATGTGCCGCTGGACGCCCTGTATAAATGCTGGCATATGGCGGGACGGCTCGACCGCAAATATTATATCACCGACCTGCTGACCGATATTCTCAGCGGCGGCGGTTCTTCCCGGCTGTACCAGTCACTGGTGAAGGAACAACAGCTATTCAGCAATATCGAATGCCATCATTTCGGAAGCACCGACAACGGGCTGGTGGTGGTGGAGGGAAAACTGGTGAAGGGCGTAAAGATGGAACAGGCCGAAAAAGCGGTGGACGCCGAACTGGACAAGATGAAGAATGAACTGGTATCGGATAACGAACTGCAGAAGGTAAAAAACAAAACCGAGAGCATGATCGCGTTTGAAGACATGAGCGTAATGAGCCGCGCCAACAGCCTGGCCTATTACGAAGTGCTGGGCGATGCTTCCTGGATGAATTTCGAACTGGAGAAATACGGATCGGTGACCACCGAAGATATTTTGCAGGAAAGCCGTAATCTATTCCGGCCGGAAAACTGCAGCACGATACATTATTTATCGGATAATTAAAGATAAGCGAACAGGATTATGATGCCTAACCGAAAACAGGCGCCCGAAATTGTCGATGCCGTCAAATTCGATCTCCGGCTGAAACCCACGGATCAGTTCACGCTGAAAAACGGGGCGCCGGTGTATGCCATCGATGCCGGCGCCGAAGAAGTGCTCTCGCTCGAATGGGTGTTTTATGCCGGTAATTGGATGGAAGAAAAAAACCTTGTGGCCGCTACGGCTAATTTCCTGCTGCGCAACGGCACCAAGGACAAGTCGGCCTTCCGGATCAATGAACATTTTGAATATTACGGGTCTTACCTCAACCGCGCCTGTTACAATGAAACGGCCACGATCACGCTGCATTGCCTGAACAAGCATGTGGGCGAACTGCTGCCCGTGGTGCGAGAACTGATCACGGACTCGGTGATGCCGCAGGAGGAGCTGGACATTTACCGGCAGAACATGAAGCAAAGGCTGAAAGTGAATTTGAAGAAAAGTGATTTCGTGGCCGGGCGCATGATCGACGCCTGTCTTTTCGGCGAATCGCATCCCTACGGGAAGTTCAGCAGGGCCGAAGATTTCGATGCACTGCAGCGGGAGGAGCTGCTTGCCTATTATGATAAATATTACCGCAACGGAAAATTCATGTTATTCGCCGCGGGCAAATTACCGGCCGGGCTGCCGGATTTGCTGGATCGTAATTTCGGCGACCTGCCCAACCGCGATTTTGCCATTCCCGGATGGAAGGCGTCGCCCACCACGGAAAAAAAATACAGGATCGTCAACAACCCCGAAGGGGTGCAGGGTTCGATCCGGCTGGCGCGTCATTTTCCCAACCGCCATCATCCCGACTTCATGAAAGTGATGGTGCTGAATACACTGCTCGGCGGGTTTTTCGGATCGCGGCTGATGAGCAATATCCGGGAAGACAAAGGGTATACTTACGGGATACACAGTTTTTTGCAGAACCACCTGCACGAATCGGCCTGGATGGTGAGCACGGAAGCCGGCAAGGACGTGTGCGAGGCCACGATCACGGAAGTGTACAAGGAGATGAAAGATCTCTGCGACAATCCTGTTGATGAAGAAGAGCTGATGCTGGTCCGGAATTACATGATGGGGGGCATCCTTGGCGACCTCGACGGTCCCTTCCAGATCATCGCGCGCTGGAAGAATATCATCTTAAATAACCTCACCGGCCAGTATTTCCAGGATACCATTCAAACAATCAGATCCATCAGCGCCGGGGAATTACAGGAACTAGCCAGGAAATACCTGCGGCCGGAAGAGTTTTATGAGCTGGTGGTTATATAATTTTTTTTCACCGCAGAGGCACGAAGAACGCAGAGTTTGCGCAGAGAAATCTCCGCGTTAACTCCTTTTCTCATGTTCTCTGCGGTGAATTCCCCGGGACTCTGTTCTCTCTGTTGAATCATTTATCTTCGCCCCATGACTTTCGACAGGAAAGACTTAACCGCCGGAGAACTGCTTGCCTTTTACCGGACCCTGCTCTGGCCCCGCATGATCGAAGAAAAAATGCTGGTCTTGCTGCGCCAGGGTAAGATCTCCAAATGGTTCAGCGGGATCGGGCAGGAAGCGATCGCGGTAGGCGCCACGCTGGCCCTGCAGCCCGACGAATGGATCATGCCGCTTCACCGCAACCTGGGCGTATTCACGACGAGGAATATGCCCCTCTCCAAACTATTTATGCAATGGCAGGGCGCACAGGAAGGATACAGCCGCGGAAGGGAAAGAAGCTTTCACTTCGGCAACCGCGAACACCATATCTGCGGGATGATCTCGCACCTCGGTCCCCAACTCGCGATAGCCGATGGTGTGGCGCTCGCCCATAAACTGAGAAAAGAAAATAAAGTCTCGCTCGCCTTCACGGGCGAAGGCGGCACCAGCGAAGGCGATTTTCACGAAGCGCTGAACGTGGCCGCAGTCTGGGACCTTCCCGTTATTTTCATCATAGAGAACAACGGCTACGGGTTGAGCACGCCCGTCAGTGAACAATACCGCTGCATCAGTCTGGTTGACCGGGCAAAGGGCTACGGGATGGAAGGGGTGCAGATCGACGGGAATAATTTATTGACGGTTTATGATACCATTAAAGGGGTCCGCGATTATTGCATTCGTCACCAGAAACCCTACCTGGTCGAATGCATGACCTTCCGCATACGGGGTCACGAGGAAGCCAGCGGCACCAAATACGTACCGCCCGATCTGTTCCGGCTCTGGGAACAAAAAGACCCGGTAAAAAGCTTCGAACGCTATTTGATTGAATCGGGTGTGATGAATGAAATGAAAGTGGCCGAGATCCGCAACGAATTCAAAGATAAAATCGAAAGCGAACTGGCCACCGGCTTCAGCACAAAGCCCGTAGTGCCCGATACAGAAACAGAACTGGATGCGCTTTACGCAAATCGAATACACTCAGTAAATTCAAATCTTTCCGGTTCTGATCCTCATTCCCCACTCGCCACTCCCCACTTGTCATTCCCCGCTGGCAACAGTCATCAAACCTCCCGCGAATTACGCCTTATCGACGCGATCAGCGAAGGCCTCCGGCAATCCATGCATCAGCATCCCAATCTCATTCTCATGGGACAGGATATCGCCGAATACGGGGGAGCTTTTAAGATCACGGAAGGATTTCTGAAAGAATTCGGGAAAGAGCGGGTACGTAATACGCCCCTTTGCGAAAGCGCCATCGTGGGCGCGGCGCTGGGTCTCTCGCTTGAAGGTTTCAAGAGCATGATGGAAATGCAGTTCGCCGATTTTGTAACGGCGGGCTTTAACCAGATCGTAAATAATCTTGCCAAGATTCATTACCGCTGGGGACAAAACGCAGATGTGGTGATTCGCATGCCAACGGGTGCGGGTGTGGGAGCGGGTCCCTTTCATTCGCAGAGCAATGAAGCCTGGTTCACGCATGTGCCGGGATTGAAAGTAGTGTATCCGTCAACCCCCGCCGATGCGAAAGGATTGCTGATCGCCGCCATCAACGATCCCAATCCCGTGATGTATTTTGAGCACAAGGCCCTGTACCGTTCAGTAAGCGGGCCCGTGCCGGCCGAATATTATGAAATAGAGATCGGGAAAGCCAGGCATGTGCGCGCAGGGGATGAGATTTCCATCATTACCTATGGCAGTGGCGTGCTCTGGGCCGAAGATTATGCGGCGGAACACCCGGAAATTTCTATAGATATACTGGACCTCCGTAGCCTCGCCCCCCTGGATTATCTGGCCATCCGGGACGCCGTGCAAAGAACCGGTCGCGTTTTAATTCTGCACGAAGACACGCTCACCGGCGGTATCGGCGGGGAAATCGCGGCCTGGATCGCGGAAAATTGTTTTGCATTACTGGATGCGCCGGTGCTGCGCTGCGCTTCACTGGATACGCCGGTGCCATTTAGTATCGAACTGGAAAATAATTTTTTGGCGAAGGCAAGGCTTGCCGAATCCCTTGAACGCTTGCTCTCATACTGAAGGTTGAGCCGGAATAAAAAGTTTGTAGTTTGTGGTTTATCGTTTTTGGTTAGCGTGATTTGCGACAGTCGCCTGTATTTCTCCGCGTTTCCCGTATACTGCCGTTAAAATCCTGCTTCCTGATCGATAACTTTAGCGCAACCAATTTGAGATAAATTCTTTTACGCGAAAATAAGTCGCCTCATCCGGGCAGCGGATCGCCCAGCCATAGAGCATTTCATATTTTTCAAAGCAAATGGTAAAGTTCAGCTCCCGGCCTTTTAAAGTCCAGTTAGACCAGTATACCCCGTACCCGTCATGATCATCGGGCAGGGGCTCCTCCGGTTCGGGCAGCTGCTGAAAATCGTGGTAGGCTTTTTCCAGTTCTTCTTCACGGTAATCGGCTTCAAGGAATTCCGCGATGGCGGGCAGGGCCCTGTAGAAGGTCCCCATATGTTCGATGCCTTCCACGATATTTCTTTTCACGGGTTGCTGACTCATAGATGGGAATTATTCAGCCACAGGCTCCCGTTTTCGTATCGGCTGCCATTTCTTATAGGTGGCGCTTCGCCAGAGCCATTCAATGGGGCCGAAGTTGAAAAATTTTAACCAGATCGTACTGAGGATGATCTGTAAAATAAAGAACAGGAATCCGAAAAGGGTAAAATAAACGGGCCCGATCGTTCCCATCAGACCCAGCCCCGCGGTGAGGAATACAAAATTACCCACCAGCGACTGCAGGATATAATTGCTGAAAGCCATTTTACCCACCGGGGCGAGAACCGAGAATATTTTTTTCCCGGCATTTGTCCGGAAGGCCAGCATGAAGAGCGCCACATAAGCCATGGCCAGGGGCGCCACACCCAGCGCATACGCGATGGTTTGATACAGCCCCTTTTGTTTCAGCATAAAATAATCTGAATTGTAATACCCCATATAATGCGCGAGAAAATAGTTGGCGGGTAAACCGATGACCAGCCCGATCCCGATCACCCAGTACAATAGTTTTTTATGCTGCGTGATGTTTTTATAAAAATCCGTTCGCCCCACCACGTACCCGATCAGGAACATGCCCAGTACTTTGGGTACGCGGCTGACGAAGAAGAGGTAACCATAGCGGTAAAAGAATCCCGAAATATTTGATTTCAATACGTCAAACCAATCGGCATTGGCGATAAATTTAAAATATTCCTCTTCGCTGGTAATATGATTCAGGCGCATATCGACCAGGTTGCCCGTTTCAAATAATTTCCGGGCCGGATAATTAAGTTCCGGCCAGGTCATTTTTAAGAAATAAAGCAGGATGGGCGAGAGGATCAGCACCACCCCGGTGATCAGCAGGGTTTTGTTGGAAAATTTCCGCAGGGGCAGAAGCAGGAACCCGAGCAGGGCGTAAAAGAAAACGATATCGCCGGGCCAGATCATCAGGTGGATGAACCCCAGGAGCAGCATAAAGGCCAGTCTTCTCCGCACGGTGGGCACGGCGTCAACGCCCCTTGCCATTCCTCTTTTGATCTGCAGGGCGATCCCCCAGCCGAATAATAAACTGAATATGGAATAGAATTTTCCCTCGATGAACATATGGTGCAGCATGGTCATCTTGTGATCCCATCCCGGGACCAGCAGGGGACCGGTTCGATGGGCTTCTTCCTGGTAATAACTGAATCCGCTGCCGAGGTTGGCGATAAAGATGCCGAGGATGGCGAAGCCGCGCAGCACATCCATAAACAGTTCTCTTTCCTTCGCCTGTACAGGTGCAAGTTGTGTCATTGGTTGGTTTTAATGGCTGTAAAATATCCAAGAGAACGGAACCCGGCGGGTTGGGATTGAAATGAATACCTAATCTATGAAATTACCGGGAAATTCCCGCTATGACGCAAAATTTCCGGAAGCTTTTGCAGTATTTAGACCTTATACGTAAATTGTATACTCCTTTTCCGTCCCCGCTAATCTTCCCTGTTATTAATTCGCCCTTCTTCAGCTAAATACTTTTATATGTATATCGTCAGAGACATTTTTCACCTCCGGTACGGTCATTACCGCGAGGCAAAGGCATTGATGGATGAAGCGCTGAAAAACGGCATGCTTCCCGTTACGAAAAGTAACCGGGCGCTAAGCGATTTTACCGGCGACGCCTACCGCCTGATCTTTGAAAGCGGGTACGACACCCTGGCCGATTTCGAGAATGAAATGGCCAAAGACATGCCCCGCGCCGAATGGCAGGCCTGGTATGCCCGGTTCAAGGAACATGTGCAAAGCGGTCACCGCGAGATCCTGAAAGTGGTGGTATAGACCGGTCACATGCCGGGTGATAATATTATATAATCGTTCCGCGGATGCCGGATGGGAATTACCACCCGTCACGTAAGGCCGGCCATTCATATATTGCTATCAACCGCATTTAGCAGGGCAATTCTTATATTGTCGGACCGAAACTTTCCGGCCGATGAGATTTTTACTGTTCGCCCTGCCCCTGATCGCTATTCATTGTTTCGCGCAGGACGCTTCGGTATTCAAACCCGATTCCCTGAAAAAAGAGATCACTGCGGTAAGAATACCCGGTTCCCTGCATATCGACGGAAGCCTTGAAGAAGCGGAATGGTCCCTCGCGATCGCGAGCTCAGATCTAATACAGATTGAACCCAAACAGGGAGCGCTCCCGCATTACCGTACAACCGTCAGGATCTTATACAACAGCCAATACCTCTATGTAGGCGTCATCGCGTACGACTCCGGGGGGAAGAAAGCCATCCGCGCCACCGATTTCAGGAGGGATTTCGGTATACGCAGTCACGATTTTGTGGCCGTGGCGCTGGACGGGTTCAATGATCACCGCAACGCCATGTCGTTTATGACCAACGCTTACGGCGTGCAGCGCGACCTGCTGGTCTTTGACGATGTATTAACCGATCTCGACTGGGACGGGCTATGGAAAGTGCGGACCACCCGGACCGACACAGGCTGGATAGCGGAAATGGCGATTCCCTGGCAAACGATGCGCTACCCGAAGTCGGCCGATAGTTTGCAGCACTGGGGTTTTAACCTCGTGCGTACAAGGAGGCTGACTAACGAGATCGATGCGTTTTCACCCTATCCCCGATCTTTCAGTTTTACCCGCATGGCTTATGCCGGGATATTGAAAAACCTGAAACCGCCACCGCCCCGGACCAATATCAGGGTCCAGCCTTATTTATTAGCCGCGTATGACCACTACAAAAATTTCCCTGCTTCCACGAAGCCCGAAAAAAACCAGTTCAGGGCGGGGGGCGATATCAAATGGGCCATCAGCCCCAATAAAATACTGGACCTGACCTTCAACACCGATTTCGCGCAGGCTGATGCCGACCGCCAGGTAAATAATGTAACCAGGTTCTCGGTTTTCTTTCCGGAGCGACGGCAGTTCTTTCTCGAAAACGCATCCCTTTTTGGGGCGGGCGTGGGGCCCGCCGATGATATGTCGGGCGGATCGATGCGCATCGTCCCGTTTTTCAGCAGGCGGATCGGACTGGATGATGCCGGTAACCCGATCCCGCTGGATGCCGGCGGCCGTTATGTGTACCGTTCCTTAAAAAGAAATTTCGGCGCCATGGTCATGCGGCAGCGCGCGGCCGGCACCACACCGGGCACAAATTTCTTTGTGGGACGTTACTCGGAAAACCTGGGCCTTCAAAACCGTATCGGGGGACTGGTGACGATCCGGAACAATACCAACGGCACCAATATCGTCGGGGCGCTGGATGGTTTTTTCCGGCTGAGCGAATCACATTCACTCAGCACCATGTTCATCACTTCCAATAATAACAAAGGAGGCCGGGATGGTTTCGCGGGGTATGCACAATATTATTTTGTGAACAACCAATGGAAGATCTGGTGGACGCAAACTTATGTTTCCAAAAATTTCGACCCGGCGATGGGTTTTGTTTCCCGCAGCAATGTGATCGGCACCACCCCGGGGATCTATTGGTATTACCGCGGAAAAAACCTGCCTTTCCGCAAATGGCTCCGCGCCTTTGAACCGAGCCTGCTGACTGAATTTTATCACGAAGCTTCCACGGGAAAATTATTGGAAAGCCAGGTCAACATGAACCCGCTCTGGCTGAACTTCCAGGATGGCGGTTATTTCGGTTACCTGGTCAATCCCACTTTCCAGCGGCTGACGGAACCCTTCGCCCCGCTGGGTATCATGATTTCGGAAGGGAAGTATCATTATGTACGGCACACGTTTTACTACAGCAGCGATCCCTCCACGATCGTCGGCATCAGTTCCAACGTCGACATTGGTTCTTACTTCAACGGCAGGCTGAATGCAGGGAGCATTGCCATCCGCGTTTCACCGGTCCCGCATTTCTCCCTAACGGCGCAGCTTAACCGAAACCAGTTTAAAAAAGTGGGGGATAACAAGGAGTCGCTGACCGCCGACCTGTTCAGTCTCACGGGGCGGCTGGCGCTGAACCCGCGGCTGCAACTGGTGGGATTCTACCAGAAAAATTCGCTCAACGATCTCAGCAATTACAATATCCGTCTTTCCTGGGAATACCGGCCCCTGTCTTATCTCTATGTGGTGTTCAATCACCGCGGGTTTGACAACGCGCAGCTGAAGCGGCAGACCGACGATCACGTGATCGTGAAGCTCAGTTATCTGAAACAATTGTAAATGGGCGGGTCGCGGTATTATAAATACCCCAGCCACCATTTTTCCCGGTGGCTGCTTTTATACCGGTCGTACCAGCGGCAAACCGGGTACAGCAGGAGGATCACCGAAACCCAAACGCCGTATACAACGGCCAGCGAAAATCCATAACCACCCAGGTTAGGGTTGCTGCCCCAGGAAGTCCAGATCATATCCGTCCACTGGTGCCCGCAGAAATTCGTAGCGATCATGGCAAGCAGGTGGATCAGGTAGATATGCAGGATATAATAGAACATCGGTACGCGGCCGTATACGGAAATAAATTTTCCAGGCCGGTTCAGTTTTGTTTCAGCCATGGCGAGAAAGACAAGGGCCGGGCCGATCGTCATCAGCAGGTAATCGAGGGAGGGCGGGTATTTATGGACGCGGATAAATGCCAGCACAGTGTACAGGGGCGATCCCTGTTTGTGCCAGGGGAACAGGTCGCCATATATATTGATATAACGGAGTATGATAAAAAGAAGAATGGCGCCGCCGCCCAGCCAAAGCAGGTATTTCTTTCTTTTGGCGGCATCCATGGTTTTGGAATACAGGCTTCCCAAACTGTAACCCAGCGCGATCGTGCCGATCCAGGGAAGGAGCGGGTAACCGACAAAGATTTGCTTGCTCCCGAATTTAAAACCGTTCGGCTCATGGAGCAGGGACCAGAGAAAAGCACCGGCGCCCCGGCCTGCCACATGTACATTGTCGAGCAGGTTGTGCCCGGCAACCAGTACGATCCCGATCGCGAGGATAATTTTTTTAGGCAGGTACACCATTCCGGCCAGCGCGATCATGCTCATGCCCAGCGACCAGATTACGATAAAATCGAAGGAGGTGAAACGGATATTGAAATACCAGCCGAAATTGATTACGGTAAATTCCATGATCACGAGAAACAGTCCCCGCCTGAATAAAAAGGAAGCAAGTGCTTTGGTTCCTTTTCTCTCGCCCACTAGAAAAGCGGATGTTCCCGCCAGGAGCATAAATATCGGGGCGCAATAATGCGTGATCCAGCGCGTGAAGAAAAGCAGCGGGCTGGTTTTGTCAAGGTCCAGCGGATCGTACAGGAAAGCGTCCGCGTGAAAATAATCCCGCACATGGTCCAGCGCCATGAGGATCATCACGACTCCGCGCAGGAGATCAATAGATAAAACCCTGGACCTGGGCGGGGGTACCAGGCTGCTGACAGGCTGCATGATGGTTGTTGGTTTTTGAACCATCAAGTTAACATAAGTTGCCGAGCCGCCTGTTTTAATTTTGATGCTGAATGCCCGGTCCGTACAGGGCCTGCCCCGCGCGGGCGCCGGTATGTTTTTCATGGTCAACGGTCAGCGTACCGTTGACGATTACATAATGAAAACCCTTTGTATAGGCATGGGGTTTATCGTAGGTGGAAACATCCTGTACTTCCTGTGCGTCAAAGACCACGATATCGGCCGCCATGCCTTCTTTGAGGAGGCCCCGGTCTTTTAACTGAAATTTCTGCGCGGGCAATGATGTCATCCGCCGGATCGCTTCTTCGAGCGAGAGGACGTGCTGGTCGCGTACATATTCCGCCAATACCCGCGCGTTGGTGCCATAACCCCTCGGGTGCGGCATCCCGGAACCGAAGGTCCGTATTGTGGCGTCGCTGGCAAACATATTGAAAGGATACTGCATGATGCGTTTGATATCTTCTTCGCTCATGCCGTGGAATACCGCGCTGGCGCCGCCGTTCATCATGATATCAATAATGGTTTCGGCTTCGTATTTCCGTTTGTGTTTTCTGCCCTTCATCAAATTGATCTGTTCGATGCTTTTGCCGTTGTAGGCAGTATCGGGGGCATAGTAGGCCACCACCGCGTAGCTGAAATGTTTCAGTTTTCTTTTTTTCAGCCGGGCCAGCATGGAACTGATCACGTATTTTTTTATTTCAGGTCTTTGCAACCGGGCTTTGATGGAATCCTGCCCGTCGGCCAGGATCTCGTCGGGTACCAGGGTGCTGATGCTGGTGCTGCTGGCGGTATAGGGATACTGGTCGATGGTAACTTCGATACCTTCTTTGCGCGCGGCTTCGATCATCGG
>CAYNSL010000043.1:0-13465 GCA_964399755.1 uncultured Chitinophaga sp.
CAGTTCTTTTAGCGTTGTTCGGTTTATCTCGTGTCAGGGTTGAGTAACGGGCCGGTTGCAGCGGCCCGTTTTTTTTATCAACAGTTTTTCACCCCTTCCCGGCGCCCCGGAAATAATCGTACCTTTCACCTCCTTTAATTATTTACGAACTTAAAATTTGAGCACTATGATTAAAATGCAAGTGATTGGCCGCTTAGGCAAGGACTGTGTCGTGAACACGGTCAATGGGAAAAATGTGATCAACTTTACGGTAGCCCATTCCGAAAAGTACAAAGACAGCCAGGGCGTATTGCAGGAGAAGACCATTTGGGTGGACTGCGCGTACTGGACGGACAGGACCGCCATTTCGCCCTACCTGCAAAAAGGCACGCAGGTATTTGTGGAAGGTCAACCCGAGGCCCGTTCATTCCAGCGGAATGACGGAACACCGGGCGCCTCACTTTCGCTGCGGGTACGTGAAGTGCAGTTGCTGGGATCGAAAGCAGATAACAGCGGTGGCGGAAATGCTTACCAGCAGCCTGCTGCATCCGCTTCAGGCGGCAGCGGCAGCAGCATACCTTCGGCCAGCGATATCAGCGAACCGGTGGATGACCTGCCATTCTGATGAAAGAACCCCTTTTTTTATAATGCCCCGGAAAATTCGGGGCATTTTTATTTGTTTCTTTGCCCATGCCCGAAAAAATATTCAATTATACCACACTGTTTGCGTTTACCTGTTCAGTTTTTGAGAAGATCGGCTGCAGCGCCGGACATGCGCATACGGCTGCAAGGGCCCTGCTGGCGGCCGACCTCCGCGGTATCGACTCGCATGGGGTGGCGCGGCTCAGCGGTTATATCCGGCTCTGGGAAGTACAAAGGGTGAACGCGAGACCCGCTATCGCCATTATTCACGAATCTCCTTCCACCGCCGTGGTAGACGGCGACAGCGGGCTGGGACTGGTAGTAGCGCCGTTTGCGATGCAGGTGGCCATCGAAAAAGCAAGACAAGCGGGTACAGGATGGGTGAGCGTACAAAACAGCAATCATTTCGGCATCGCCGCGCACCACGCAATGATGGCGCTGGAAGAAGATATGATCGGCATAGCCATGACCAATGCTAGTCCGCTGGTGGCGCCCACATTTTCCATCGACAAAATGCTTGGCACAAATCCTATCTGCGTGGCGGCACCGGCAGGAACCGAGCCGCCCTTCGTGGCCGATATGGCCACGACCACCGCAGCCAATGGTAAACTGGAAATACTACAGCGGAAAAATAAACCCACGCCGGATGGGTGGGTGCAGGACAAAGACGGTCGTCCTGTCAACGATCCGCATATCCTGAAACAGGGCGGCGCATTATTGCCCCTCGGCGGCGACCGGGAACATGGCAGTCATAAGGGTTATGCGCTGGGCGCGATCGTGGATATTTTTTCAGCCCTGCTCAGCGGCGCCAATTACGCGCCATGGGTACCGCCATTTCCGGCTTATGTTCCCATGCCCGCGCAACAACCCGGGAAGGGGATCGGTCATTTTCTTGGCGCCATGCGTATCGACGCGTTCAGGCCGGCAGCGGAATTCAAACAACATATGGATCATTGGATAAATGGGTTCCGTACTGCACGTACAATACCGGGTGAGAACAAAGTACTCGTGCCCGGCGATCCCGAAAGGGAAATGGAAAAACAGAGAATGGAAAAGGGGATACCCCTGCTGGATGTGGTTGTTGACGACCTGAAGGGACTGGCCGGAAAATTTTCAATATCTTGGCCCTTTAATTGAATTCTTCATGAGAATTTCCTGCAAGTCCATGCCGGTGCTTATTTCATCCATCGGAATATTGTTTCTCGCTTCCTGCCAGAAAGAAGTTACCGGAACTTTCCCGGGGCAGGTGCAAAACGACAGTATCAATGTAATGGACATGTATGTGCTGGATACCACGCATACCGCGGGGGTGGACAGTTTGCTCAAATTCCATATTACCTACGACGGGGGCAAGCGGATCAGCGGGTATGTTTGCAGCGTTTATAATTCAGGAACGGCCGGGGTATTGCTCCTGGAAACCTATACGTATAAATATACCGGCAGCAACCCTTACCCGGATTATATCATCCGCGATTACAAGGATCTCACTACACCGGCCAATGATTACAAGGATACCACCTGGTATACCTACAGCAATAATTCGATCACAAGGGACTCTACCGGCGGGCCCGCGGACTATATCGTCGACGATATTATCAAGCTCAGCGCCAACCGCTATAAGATCCTCGAGCGGTCGCCCGGCATCGGCGGCGGGGAAAACATCGATACCGTGTACACCGTGGTCAACTGGCAGGCCGGTAACCTGCTGCAGGAAACCGATTCGCTCTGGATCGGGATCCCTGTTCCATGGGATATTGTAACGACGACGGTACAGTATGATGCTAAACCCAATCCCCTTAAGAACCTGATTCTGCCGTACCCGATGCCTGCCAACGGCGATATCGGGGATTTCCCGCTTGAATCATTCGCATTGCCCACTACCAATAATATTACGAACTGGACTGATCAGTCGGGTCCTTATCCGTTGAGCTATCAATACGGGTCAAACGGGTTGCCGAAAATCGCGCGGGATAACGCCGGTCTGAAGATCTTCTACCAGTATACGAAGCTTTAATTTCCGGGTTAATACCCCTCCGTTTATCTTTGCGCTTGCTTGCCGCATGCTTAATCATTTAAAACGACCGGATAAAAATTCATTATGAAAGTCATGAAATTTGGCGGCACCAGCGTGGGCAAACCGGAACGGATGCACCATATCGCGGAACTGGTTACCCGTGAAAAAGAACCCGTGATCGTGGTCCTGTCGGCCCTTTCGGGCACCACCAACGCGTTGGTGGAGATCGGCGAGCAGATCGCGCGGGGCGACCGCCAGGCCGCCCGGCAATCCATCGAAAAACTGGAAGCCCACTACCAGGAATTCATCGGCCACCTGCTGGCCAAACGCGAAACACTGGACCGCGCCAAAGCCATCGTGGCGGAACACTTTGAATTCCTGCATATCATTCTCAAGATCTCCTTCAGTGAAGCGTTGAATAAAGATATTCTTGCGCAGGGCGAATTGCTGTCCACCAAACTGTTCAGCGCCTGTCTCGAAGAAAAAGGCATCGCCCACCAGTTGCTGCCGGCGCTTGAATTCATGACGATCGATCATTACGATGAACCGCAGATCGGGAGCATCAAAGTCAAACTTTCCCAGTTGCTGAAATCGTATAAAGGCAAAAAACTTTTCATTACCCAGGGATATATCTGCCGCAATGCCCGCGGCGAGGTGGATAACCTCAAAAGGGGCGGCAGCGACTATTCGGCTTCGCTGATCGCCGCCGCCATCGGCGCATCGGTTTGCGAGATCTGGACGGATATCGACGGGATGCACAACAATGATCCCCGGGTGGTGAAACGAACCCTGCCCGTTGAACAGATGAGTTTTGACGAGGCGGCCGAGCTGGCCTATTTCGGGGCCAAGATCCTGCACCCGGCGTCCATCTGGCCGGCGCAGCAATTTAATATCCCGGTAAAGCTGCTCAATACAATGCAACCCGAAGCGAAAGGCACTACCATTACCGGTGAAGCGGGATCGGTGGGGGTGAAAGCGGTGGCGGCCAAGGACAATATCATCGCGATCCGCATCAAGAGCAGCCGCATGCTGCTGGCCTACGGGTTCCTGCGTAAGATCTTCGAGATCTTTGAGAAATACCGTACACCGATCGATATGATCACCACATCGGAAGTGGCCGTATCGCTGACCATCGACAACGATGCCCGGCTGGCGGATATCCTCCGGGAACTGGAACCCTTTGGCACCGTGGAAGTGGATAAGGACCAGGCCATCATTTCGGTGGTGGGTAACCAGATTTCGCAAACCGAGAGTATGGTTAAAAAACTCTTCGGCTCCATCATGAATATCCCGGTACGGATGGTCAGTTACGGGGGCAGCCCGCATAATATTTCCCTGCTGGTACCCGGATCCTATAAGGTGAAAATGCTCCAGCAGCTCAATAAGGGTATGTTCGGGCTGGATTAAGGACCCATTTGTCTTTTTGAAATAATCATTTGTTAATGTAATATTGATTACACTATTTTAAGAATTGGCTCGTTAGTTTTATCGTAATATCACACAACCCTTATGCGATTTTTCTCCGTTTTACTTACCGGTATGCTCCTTTTTACATCGGCGGGATGGGAAAATGATATGGAATCGGCGAAAAAGAAGGCCGAAGACGAGCATAAAATGATCCTGCTGAATTTTTCCGGGTCCGACTGGTGCGGCCCCTGTATCCGGATGCGAAAAGAAATTTTCGAATCGGAAAGCTTCCGGGGCTTCGCCGAAAAAAACCTGGTGCTGGTAAATGCCGATTTTCCCCGGTTGAAAAAAAACCAGTTGCCCAAAGATCAGCTGAAAAAGAACGAAAAACTCGCGGATAAATATAATCCCAACGGTAGCTTTCCCCTGACCGCCCTGCTGGATGTGAAAGGACATGTGCTTAAAACATGGGAGGGGTATCCCAATTGCAGTCCCGAACAATTTGTCGCCCAGCTAAAAGCCTATACGGATGCCCGAAACTGAGACCCTCACGGAGGCGCTTACCACTTACAAAAGAGTGCTCAAACTAATGGGCAACCGGTTCGAATTAACGGTTGTCGGCCGCGATGAAGCAGAAGCGAACGCACATATTGATGCCGCCGTGGAAGAGATCCGGCGGATTGAAAAATTACTCACCACTTTTGCCGACAGCAGCCAGACCAATCATATCAACCGCGAAGCCGGGGTAAAACCGGTCAGAGTTGACCGCGAAGTCTTTGACCTCATCGCCCGTTCCAAGCGTATTTCTGATATAACGCAGGGCGCTTTTGACATTACTTACGGCTCCGTGGACAAACGCCTGTGGAATTTCGACAAGGATATGACCGCGCTGCCCGATCCGGAACTGGCGCGGCAAATGGTACGGCTGATCAATTACCGCAACGTGATCCTCGATGAACGCAAATGCACCGTTTTCCTGAAAGAAAAAGGCATGCGCATCGGGTTCGGCGGTATCGGCAAGGGTTATGCCGCAGAAAAGGCAAAACAACTGTTGCAGGCGCGGGGCGTGCGGAGCGGAATTGTGAATGCCTCAGGCGACCTGACGGCATGGGGACGGCAACCCGACGGCACCGAATGGACCATCGGTATCGCCGATCCCAACGCGGCCAGAAATCCTTTCTCCTACCTGCGTATCACGGATATGGCCATCGCCACATCCGGTAATTATGAAAAATTCGTTATGATCGGCGGCAAAAGATATTCGCATACCATCGATCCGAAGACCGGGCTGCCCGTGCATGGTATCAAGAGCGTGACCATCATCAGCCCGAACGCCGAGATCGCCGACGCCATGGCTACACCGGTTATGATCATGGGAATAAAAGTGGGACTCAACATGGTAAACCAGGTTCGGGGACTGGCCTGCATTATCGTAGACGAAAACGATAAAATCTACACGTCAAAAAACATAAAACTGAAATGAAAAAAACAACCGGCATCAAAAGAATCACGGCAGCGGCCCTCGCCTCCGCGGTCGTACTCGGTTCCTGCACCACGGTAAAGGAATACGAAAAAAACAAAATTAATGACAGCGAAATGTCACTGGGTAGCCGCAAAGTTGAAAAAACCGAAATGAGCTTCCAGACCTACCGGGAAGGGGCTTCAGGCGCCAACGGCGGCAAGACCGGCGGCGGATGCGGTTGTAACTGATTCTGTAAACCTAACTATTACCAATGAAACGAATTTGCTTATCCGTGGTAGGAATATTTCTTACCCTCTTCTCAACTTTCGCGCAAACCACCCCCAGGGACAGCACCCAGTATAAAAGCCGGAAGCTTACATTCGAAGAAGCCAACCTGGTATCCAGTTATTATAAACAGGACGGGAACAATTCGGCCGTTACCGGCGGATCGGGCACCGAAAAACTAACGGATATCGCCAATGTGATAGACGTGAAGCTGAACAAATGGGACCGGAAGAACCGGAAACATAGTTTTGAACTGGAAATCGGTATCGATCATTACACCTCGGCCTCGATGGATAAGATCGATCCCCGCACTATTTCCTCGGCTTCCTATCCCGATACCCGGTTTTACCCCTCGGTAAACTGGTCGATGGAAAACCAGGAAAAAGGATCCACGGTCGGCGCCGGTCTTTCCTTCTCCAACGAGTTTGACTATGTTTCGAAGGGCGCCAATGTCTCCTTTTCTAAAAAAACAAAAAACAAAAACGGGGAATTCTCTGCTAAAGCCCAGGTCTACCTCGACCAGGTAAGCCTGATCTACCCGATCGAATTGCAACCGGGATATCCCAACAATATTGCCGGTCGTGAAGGAGAACGGAATAAAAGCGATTATGCGTCCACGGCGCGTAATTCTTACAGCGGCACCCTCTCGTATTCGCAGATCGTCAACCAGCGTTTGCAAATCATGTTTATCGCCGAGCTGATCCGGCAGCAGGGCTATCTCGGGTTGCCGTTTCACCGGGTGTATTTTGCCGATAATTCCGTGCACGTCGAAAACCTGCCGGATAGCCGGCTGAAGATTCCACTTGGTTTCCGGGCCAATTATTTCCTGGGCGATAAAGTGGTGCTGCGCAGTTTTTACCGGTATTACAATGACGACTGGGGACTGAACGCGCATACCGTTCAGCTTGAAGCTTCGGTAAAAGTTTCTCCCTTCTTTTCGGTAACGCCTTTTTACCGGTATTATACCCAAACGGCGGTGGATTATTTCAAGGCCATCCGCCAGCATACGGCCGCCGACCAGTATTACACCAGTAATTACGACCTGTCCGGGTTCAACAGCAATTTTTACGGGGCGGGTTTCCGCATCGCGCCGCCAAAGGGGGTGTTTGGGATCCACCGCTGGAATATGCTCGAGCTCCGGTACGGGCACTATACAAGAAGCAATGGTCTCTCATCTGATATCATTTCGCTGAATGTGAAGTTTAAATAAGGGGAAAGACAATTGGCAATGGGCAATTGGCAATAGGCAATGGGCAACAGGCAATAGGCACTAGGCAATGGGCAATTGGGCATGAGCAATAGTTCCTGTTTCCTGAAGCGGTTTTAATACTTTTTTACCTTGTCAAGCGGGAAGCGCTGGCAGCTTTTTAAGTGCGGCTATAAAATTCGAACTCCGGGTGATTGAATTCTTCACCCGGAGTTTTTATTATGGTCCTGCCGCAATGGCGGATTTAAATGATCAGTAAAGCATCGCCGTAGCTGAAGAAGCGGTATTTGTCCTTGATCGCCCTTTTATAGGCTTCCATCGCCAGTTCATAACCGGCAAAGGCGCAGGTCATGATCAGCAGGCTGGTCTTGGGCAGGTGAAAATTGGTGACCAGCGAATCGGCGATATTGAATTCATAGGGGGGATGGATGAAAATATTGGTCCAGCCCTCCGAAGGTTTCAGCAGTTTCTGCGCAGTGAAGGATGATTCCATGGCCCGCATCGTGGTGGTGCCGATGGAGCAGATGCGGTGACCGTATTCCTTGGCCCTGTTCACGATCTTACAGGCCGTTTCATCGATATGATAATATTCAGCATCCATTTTATGCTTGCTGAGATCTTCCACTTCAATGGGGCGGAAGGTTCCCAGTCCCGTATGCAGGGTGATCTCGGAAAAACGGATACCTTTTATCTCCAGTCGCTTGATCAGTTCACGGCTGAAATGCAGACCCGCTGTCGGGGCCGCCACGGCGCCTTCGTGCTTGGCATAAACCGTCTGGTAGCGCTCTTTGTCTTCCTCGTCGGGTTTGCGTTTGATGTATTTGGGAAGCGGGGTCTCACCCAGTCTTTCCAGCACCGCCCTGAATTCTTCCTCGCTGCCTTCCCAGAGGAAACGGATGGTACGGCCACGGCTGGTGGTATTGTCGATCACTTCGGCCACCAGGTCTTCCTGCTCGCCGAAATATAATTTGTTGCCCACGCGGATCTTTCTCGCGGGATCAACGATCACATCCCAGAGCCGGTTGGGCCGGTTCAGTTCGCGCAGCAGGAACACTTCGATCTTGGCGCCGGTTTTTTCCTTGCGTCCGTACATCCGGGCGGGAAAAACTTTGGTGTTGTTCACGACAAACACGTCCTTATCGTTGAAATAATCGATGATATCGCGGAAATGCTTGTTTTCGATCTCGCCGGTATGGCGGTGTACCACCATCATACGCGCGTCTTCGCGTCTTTTGGCCGGATTCTGTGCAATAAGGTTAAGAGGGAGGTCGAACCGGAATTGTGAAAGCTTCATGAGTATGTAGGGTTTAATGCAAAGAGTCTCATGACGCAAACCGGGCAGATGCCGATTTTTTGTTCCGTCCCGGATGATCGGGAGAAATCCGGCCTTACGGCGCCGGGTTTGGTCAGAACGACTGGATTTTAAGCGGGCGAAGGTACATCAAACCGGGCCAAAATCCCGTTTTATTTTTGATACCCCGAAGCATGCCTGATTTTTAACGGGTGGTTGGAATAACAAAACATTGGTTTTCAGAATAATTTTATGCTTTTTATCAGCAACCCGCATCTTACATTTGTTTATTAAATTCTCCCGCTTCCAACATGCTGAAATCCCTTGTTTCTCTATTGGTTTTCCTTACCGTTAGCGCATTGCAGGCCCAGCCCCTGGTAAAGGAAAAAAAATATCCCAGCCTCTTATGGGAGATCAGCGGAAGGGGTATGAAAAAGCCCTCCTACCTCATCGGTACCATGCATGTGAGCAGTAAACTGGCCTTTCACCTGCCGGACTCTTTTTATATCGCGCTACGGGGCGCCCAGGTAGTGGCCCTGGAAACCAATCCCGATACCTGGCAGGAGGATATGAGCCGGTATGACCTGGATGGCAATGATTATAGCGGTGACGGGAGTTTTTATGACGCGTATACCTCGATGCCGGCCGATTATCTCAGCATCAATACCCTCCGGTATTTCAAGTATGATATCAAAATTGAAAAGGCGCTGGCCAGCAATCCCTCGGTGATCAATAACCTGCTGTACCGCAGCTATGGTAATGGCGCGAGTGATTTTGAAGAAGACACTTATCTCGACATGTATATTTTCCAGTGCGGGAAGAAATGGTCCAAAACGGTCTGCGGCGTTGAAAATTACGGGGAGAGCATGCGCCTGATGGCCGAAGCCTATAAGGACGCGGCCCGTGATAAAACCAAAAAGGACCGGAGTTTCGGCGACTGGGACGATGATTATTCAACCGATAAACTGCAGGAAGCTTACCGGATGGGCAACCTGGACCTCCTCGACTCGATCAATAAATACAACAGTTTTTCCGCGGCCTTTGATGAGAAATTCCTGTATCGCCGCAACGAGATCCAGGCCCGGTCGATCGATTCCATCCTGCGTTCCGGTAAATCATTGTTTGTGGGCGTAGGGGCGGCCCACCTGCCCGGCGACAGGGGCGTGATCGAATGGCTGCGCAAAATGGGATACCGCCTGCGTCCCGTAAAAATGGGGGAAAGGGCCAGCCGGGAAAAAGACCTCGTCGACAAGATCAGGGTGCCGGTTAATTTCAACACCCAAACGGCGGATGACAGTTTTTTCAGCGTGGACATTCCCGGTAAATTTTACCAGAACGGCGATGCCGCTGCGGCGGGACAACTGCAATATGCGGATATGTCGAACGGCAGTTATTATATGGTCACCCGCATTCTCACCCATGCCTGGCTCTGGGGACAGGGCGCGGATGAAGTGGCGGCCACGATCGACAGCCTGCTGTACGAGAATATCCCGGGTAAGATCATTTCCAAAACAAAGATCATTCGTAACGGGTATAAAGGCTTCGACATCATGAACCGCACCCGGCGGGGCGACCTGCAACGCTACCATATTTTCATCACGCCTTTTGAAGTGATTGTCTTTAAAATGAGCGGTAACGGGGATTATATCAAAAGCGGCCCCGAAGCTGATAAGTTTTTCGGGAGCATCCGTTTCCGCGAATACACGGCAGGCAATGGTGATCCCGCAGGCGCCTGGAAAAAATACGCCCCCGTATTTGGCGGCTTTGCCGCCGAGTTTCCCCATGAACCGCTTGCGGCAAACGACGGTAACCGGATCTGGGACGCGACCGACCCGGTTTCGGCTACCCATTACCGTGTGATCCGCACCGATATCCATAATTATCATTTCCTGGGAGAAGATACGTTTGACCTGGGACTGCTTGATGAAAGTTTCCGGTCCTCAGCCTTTATCGACAGCACGCTGGACCGCCGGCCATTTCAATACCAGGGATACCCGGCGCTGGATGTAAAATACCGCGATCAGTCGGGAGCGCTTATCCTTGCCCGTTATATCATCCGGGGCCCGCATTATTATACCCTGCTGACACGCGGCCCCGCAGAAACAAGCGGTATGCTGCGCTTCCTGAATTCCTTTTCCATACGTCCTTTTGTATACGGGGATCCCCGGCCCCGCAGGGACACCTCACTTTATTTCACGGTGAATTCACCCGTTTTCCCCGAACCGCAAAAGATCAGACTGAATATTCCCCGGTATGGCTGGTCTACAATTGACGATGAAGAAACGGAATCGGAGGAAGACCAGCTGGAAGGCGGCACCTACCGAAGTAAAACGGTTGCGAATGACAGCACCGGTGAGAAAATATTCATTTCCTTCTTCCGGTCGCCGCGCTATTATTATACCCGCGACAGCGCCGCGCTGGAAAAAGATCAAAAATCTTCTTATTTCGCGGATACCAGCCTGATCTACCGGCGGCAGCTCAAAACGGAATGGCCCGATAAAACGAAAGTCTGGGAAGCGATCGTAACCGATACCGGCAGCAGCCGTACGCTCTGGACCAAAGTGATGTACCGCAACGGGATCGGGTTTGCGCTGGGAACCGAATCGGATACGCTGAGCGTCCCGAGCGCGTTTATCAAATCATTTTTTGAAACTTTCAGGCCTTTTGATTCGCTCAGGGGTGTGAATCCTTTTGAAAAGAAATCAGCACTTTTCTTTGCAGACCTGATGAGCACCGATAGTGTATTGCATAACCGCGCCCTCAAACATATCGATGAGGTAGCGCTGGATTCCGCCGACCTGCCCGCACTAAAGGCGGCCATTAGCGCACTGAACTGGAAGGAAAAGAAATACCTCGACACCAAGACCGCACTGATCGGGAAACTGGGCCGCATGGCCACACCCGCCGCCGCCGATTACCTGAAGCAACTTTATTACAACCTCGATGATACCGTGCAGTTGCAATATACGGCGCTGGAAAACCTGCTGCGGCATAAGAACGCTTATGCATACGGCCTGTTCCGCGATATCATCGCCGCCGAACCGCCGGTGCTGGATTATCCCGCGGCTGATTATGTATCCGAACATATCAGCCGGATCACAGATATGACCGGTAAGGATTACAGTAACGGGCGTTTCCTCGACAATCTTTTTGATTCCCTCGAACTGACCAGGACCATCCTGCCTGTGCTGCTGCCCCTGCTGAACCTTGACGATTATGAAAACAGTATCCTCCGGTTGCTGGCAAAGCTGGTGGAAAAGAAACTGGTGGGTCCGGCGGATTATTCCGCTTACGAAGGCCGTTTCCTGCTGGCCGCGAAACAGGAACTGAAAAAGCAATCCATTGCCGAGAAAAAAAGATCCATTGAAAAGGCCGAAGAGAGCAAAACGGATAAAAAGAAGTCGCCCTATACCTATGATGACGATGAAAAAGACGCGGGGAATACCGATCTGGGTCTTTACGCCACCCTGCTGCTTCCCTTTGAAAAATCAAATCCTTCGGTAATGCCCCTGATCGGGCAAATGCTGCGATCGGATGACAAACAACTGCGGTATGCCACCCTGCTGCTGCTGATCAAAAACGACAAACCCGTTCCGGACAGCCTCCTGTACGGGTTCGCGGCGATGGATGATTACCGGTACGAATTGTATACAGACCTGAAATCAAGTGGCCGGCTGAAATATTTCCCGGCGCGGTATAACAACCACTTCGATCTCGGCCGCAGTGAGCTCATGAACGAGTCTTCCTATAATAAACCGGATACCCTGGTCTATCTCGAGCGGCGCCAGACAAGTATCCGGTACAGGCAGGGCTTTGTTTATTTTTATAAATACAAGAGTAAAAAGGATGACCTGGCCTGGAAACTGGCCTGGGTAGGGCTGGTGCCTTTGGATTCCGGGCAATATCAATTTGAAGACAGCCTGCAAACGGAAGACGCGGGATCCCGTTCCTCCCTGTTTGAATATACCGCATACCAGCCCCATCATGTTACCGAACTTTCGGATATCAAGATAAAGGAAGAATTACCGCTAAGCGCCCAGCTGGAAAAAGCGTTAAGGAAGATCCTGTATTCCCGCCGCAAAAGCGCAAAAGAATTTTATACCAATGAAAACGACCGCCCGGGCATTCCTGATTACACCGATTAAGCTGATCAGGTAGCGGAAATACCCCGGGGGATGGCGGCGATGAGTTGCTTTGTATAAGCGGACCTGGGATGATAATATATTTCATCGGCGGGGCCGCTCTCTTCGATCTTTCCCTTGTTCATCACCATGATCCGGTCGCTGATATAACGCACTACGGACAGGTCGTGCGAAATAAAGATCACCGTAAATCCGAATTCTTTTTTCAGGTCGTTCAGCAGGTTCAGGACCTGGGCCTGCACGCTTACGTCGAGCGCCGATACGGATTCGTCGCAAACGATAAAGGAAGGCCGCAGGGCGAGTGCGCGTGCGATCACGATGCGCTGCCGCTGCCCGCCGCTGAATTCGTGCGGGTAACGGCTGAAATGTTCGGGCAGCAGGTTTACTTTCTCCAGCAAGGCTTCCACTTTCTCCCTTCGGGCTTTTTTAGAGGGTTCCATTCCATGCACCTGCAGCGGTTCTTCGATGGCCGACCCGATCGTCATGCGGGGGTTCAGCGATGAATAGGGATCCTGGAAAACAATTTGTATTTCCCTCCGTAGCGACCGGAGTTCCTGTCTTTTTTTTCCGGCCAGGTCGGCGCCCTTATACATTATTTTTCCCGACGTGGGTTCAATCAGCCGCAGCAGGGTCCTGCCCAGCGTCGTTTTTCCGCAACCCGATTCCCCGACCAGCCCCAGCGTTTCACCCTGGTATACTTCAAAACTGATATCATCAACCGCCCGGGTATACGTACGCGCTTTGCCAAACAAGGATCGTTTAGCGGGGAAATGAACGGAAAGTTTTTCTGCACGGAGGAGAAGAGAGGCCGGTGGTTGGAGGTCTGAGGCCGGAGGTCGGAGGTCGGAGGTCTGAGGCCGGAGGTCTGAGGCCGGAGGCCGGAGGTCGGAGGTCTGAGGCCGGAGGTCTGAAGTCGGAGGTCTGAGGTCGGAGGTCTGATCATTACTGGATAAAATTTTGTCTTTGATCGTTCCGCTCTGACTTCCTTCTTCCGACTTCTGACTTCCTACCTCCGACTTCTGACTTCCTACCTCCG
>CAYNSL010000043.1:13565-24476 GCA_964399755.1 uncultured Chitinophaga sp.
CTTCCTTCTTCCGACTTCTGACTTCCTACCTCCGACTTCTGACTTCCTACCTCCGACTTCTGACTTCCTACCTCCGCCTTCAGGTTTCCGTCTATAAAATCACTTACTACCGGCAATCTTTTACCGCGTTCGTGGTTCACGGGCCGGCAGGCCAGCAGGGCCCGGGTATAGGGATGCTGCGGTTGCAGGAAAATATCTTTCACCGTCCCCTGTTCAACGATCTCTCCTTTGTACATGACCACCGCGCGGTCGGCGATTTCCGCCACTACGCCAAGGTCATGCGTTATAAAAATAACACCCATGCCTGATTGCTGCTGCAGTTCCCTGATCAGTTGCAGGATGGTGCGCTGCACCGTAACGTCCAGCGCGGTGGTGGGTTCATCGCAAATCAGCAGGGAGGGCTCGCAGCACATGGCCATGGCGATCATCACCCTTTGTTTCTGTCCTCCGCTCAGCTGGTGCGGGTAACGGTGATAGAGGGAAGCAGGATCGGGCAGCTTTACTTTTTCAAACCATGCCAGGGTGCGTTGCCGGGCGGCGTCAGGATCCAGCCCCTTATGCAAACGAATGGCTTCCGATACCTGCTCTCCGCAGGTCATTACCGGGTTTAACGAGGTCATCGGCTCCTGGAAGATCATGGCGATCTTGTTGCCGCGGATATCCTGGAGTTCGTAGCGGTTTCTTTGCAGCAGGTCGATGGCCATCGCCCCGTTTTCCGAATACAGTATTCGTCCGCTTGTGTACCGCGCGGGCGGCGCGGGAAGCAGTTGCAGGATGGATAATGATGTAACCGATTTGCCGGACCCGGATTCGCCCACGAGGGCAAGGACTTCATTTCGGTTAACCGACAACGTTATATCTTTCAGGGCCCGCACCATCCCCGACTCCGTGTCGAAGTCTACCGTCAGGTTCTCTATCGCCAGCAGGGGCAGCATTATTTTTCCACGACTTTTATCCGGATAGACCTGGAAGGGGTGGGGTAGTAGGCCATGCACACGGCGCAATCGCGGCCTTTTGCGGTATCGATGGTGAAATAAAACTCATCACCGGCTTTCAGGGATGCGGGAAAATCGCAGGGATTGCCCAGCCGGAAAACATTTTCATATTTTTTGCCCGTCACTTCGTCGGTCCAGTTTTCAACTACCAGGGAATCGACAATATTTTCATCCAGTACGGCAATGGTATAATTCATACAGATCCCGGCCACTTCCAGCCTTCCCTTGAATGGTTTTTTGCTCCCGTTTTTCTGGCCGCAATCGCCGGCAGAAAGGAACAGGATGGATAACAGGGCGGGCAGGGTGAACGTACGCATGTCGCAGCTTTAAAATTTCAGGTGACGAACCGTCATGCCCTCATTGATCAGTTGTTTCAGCGAATCGACGCCGATCTTCAGGTGGGTTTCCACAAACTGGGCGGTGACAACTTTATCGCTCTCTTCGGTCTTCACGCCCTCGGGTATCATGGGCTGGTCGCTTACCAGCAACAGGGCGCCGGTCGGGATCTTGTTGTAAAAACCCACGGTGAGTATCGTCGCCGTTTCCATATCGATGGCGTAAACCCTGATCTTCTGCAGGTACTCTTTAAAGGGTTCGTCGTGCTCCCACACGCGCCGGTTAGTGGTGTATACCGTTCCCGTCCAGTAGTCAACCGAATAATCGCGGATGGTGGTGGAAACGGCCTTTTGCAGCGCAAAAGCCGGCAGGGCGGGCACTTCTGAGGGGAAATAATCATTTGAAGTTCCTTCTCCCTTGATCGCGGCGATGGGCAGGATCAGGTCGCCGATCTTATTTCTTTTCTTGAGCCCGCCGCATTTCCCGAGAAAAAGAACGGCACGGGGATGTATGGCAGAGAGGAGGTCCATGATGGTGGCCGCTGTGGGACTTCCCATTCCGAAATTAATAATCGTGATATTGCCCGCGGTCGCGCATTGCATGGGGCGGTCTTTGCCTACGACGGGCACCTGGTTCCATTCGGCAAAAAGGTTTACATAGTTGCTGAAATTCGTTAATAGTATGTATTCCCCGAAATTCTCCAGTGGCTCCCCGGTATAGCGGGGCAGCCAGTTTTTGACTATTTCTTCTTTGGTCTTCATGAGGGCGAATTTAATCATTTACTTTTGAAGCATGGTGCAAGTGCAATATCCCGAACCCGGATTCCGGTATAAAAAGGAAGGCGGGAGGGAATGGCTCTTCGACCCCCTGCGGCGGAAATGGGTTGTCCTTACCCCCGAGGAATGGGTGCGGCAGAATTTTATTCAGTACCTGGTGCAGACCCTCGCCTATCCCGCGGCGATGGTGGCAGTAGAAAAAGAGATCTCGTTGGGAGAACTGAAAAAAAGGTTTGACCTGCTGGTATTCGACCGCGGTCACCGGCCCTGGATGATGGTGGAATGCAAGTCCATGGAGGTGGAACTGGATGAGGAAGTGCTCCACCAGTTATTACGCTACAACCTGGGCGTACCCGTTCAATACCTTATTATTACCAACGGGCGCCGCTGTTTCGGATGGAGAAGGAATGAACAGTCGCTGGAGGAGATCACCGAAATCCCGGTTTATGAAAGCGCGTAGAGACGCAATATGTTGCGTCTCCGATTTTTTCGCCTCTGTAGCATCAAAAAAAAGACGCAATATGTTGCGTCTCTGCATCAATTTCAACGTGGCGGTGATTTATCAGATCATTTTTCAAAAATCTTTTCATCCACCGGCACATTCAGTTCGATATTCGAAAGTGAAATGACCTGGAAAACCTGCCCGCCCGCCTGCTGGGTGCGGGTCATGAAGAATTTCAGCCCGGCAAATTCCTTCAGGTCGCTGTACAGCGTTTCGATTTCCGTTTTTTGACCCATCAGTTCACGCGTGCCGACCGATTTTACCAGGGTAAAATTATTTTTGTCGATATAGAAATCAATGACCCGGCCATCATCGCCCGCGGTCATTTGCAATTTATAGCAGGGAATACTTTCTACGGATACTTCGCCCTTGTATTCCACTTTGTTGTTCAGGTTGCTGTAATTCATCAGGCTGTTTGCCAGGCTGGCCTGGATCTTAAATTCTGCCAGTTCAACTCCGGTAACATCGGTGGCGGTTTCCGCGCCGGCAAAAGGATTGATCTTCCAGCCCTTGCCGTCCTTGTACACATTAACAACAGCCTGACCGTTTACGTCCACATCGGTACGCATGGCCTTACCATTGATGATCTGCATCGTCAGCGGCAGGTCCATTCCCTGTATGGTAGCCACACCGGTCATTTTTGCGGTGGTCACTTTAAGAAATGCGTCCAGTCCGCCCATGCCTTCCGAGTATTTTGCGACGATTTGTTCGGCGGTAATATTGTTATCGCCGCCGGATGCTGTGGTTTGTGCAGAAGCAGATAAGGATATACCTGCGATGAATAAAAAGAAGAATTGTTTCATGGTTTATTTTTTTAGAACTGCCGGTTACGGCAGGGGCTGCGAAGTTACTGTTTTCAGGGTTGAAGATGGCAAAGCGCCTGTTAAGGTTGCCTGAAAGAGCAGGGTGCCGGCCAAAAAGGGCGCCGGAAATAAAAAATCCCACCGGGAAGGGGTGGGATTCGCTAAGCAATTGGTCAGGGTATCAGGGAAAGATGCCCAATTCGGCATAACTGGTTCCCACTTTATTGATCGCCACCACATAGGCGGCTGTACGCATATCGGGAATGGAAGGATTATCTTTCCAGGCGTTCATCACTTCATGGGTGGCATTGATCATCGTTTCCTCGAGACCGCTGTACACCAGGTCCACTTCATCGGGACCGTGCATGATGAACTCGCGTTCGTTTTCGTTCACTTTTTTCCCGCTTAACTGTTCCATCTGGCCGAGGATATGCGCGTTCAGGTTTTCGGTAAAGCGTTTTTCGAGGCGGCCGTAACGAACGTGGCTCAGGTTCTTCAGCCATTCGAAATAAGAAACGGTCACGCCGCCGGCATTGAGGTACATGTCGGGTACGACCAGGGTGCCTTTTTGGGCAAACACTTCATCCGCTTCAGGGGTCAGCGGGCCGTTGGCGGCTTCGCCGATGATCTTCGCTTTTACGCGCGGGGCGTTGTCGCCGTCGATCACGTTTTCCAGCGCGGCCGGGATCAGGATATCGCAATCATATTCGAGCGCGTCGGTGTTTTTTTCAAAATTCGTGGCCCCGGGGAAATTCAGGATCGAACCGGTCTTTTTGCGGTGCTCGAATACGGCGTCCACATCCAGGCCCTTGTCGTTCCGGATGGCGCCTTCGTATTCGGCCAGCGCGATGATCTTCGCCCCGCCGTCCTGGAAAAATTTGGCGCTGTGGTAACCCACGTTGCCCAGTCCCTGCACCACCACCCGCTTGCCATCCACGCCGGGGGTCAGGCCCAGCCGCTCCATCACATCGGGCATATTACAAACTTCACGCAGACCGAAGTAAACGCCCAGCCCCGTGGCTTCGCGGCGGCCGCGTACACCACCCTGGGTAACGGGTTTGCCGGTTACGCAACCGGCCGCGTCGATCTCACCCGGATGCATAGCCGAATAGGTATCGAGGATCCAGGACATCTCGCGCTCCCCGGTGCCGTAATCAGGAGCGGGGACGTCGGTACCGGGTCCGATAAAATTCTTTTTGATCAGTTCGGCCGTGTAGCGGCGGGTGATCTTTTCCAGTTCATACGGCGTGTATTTGCGGGGATTGATCCGGATCCCGCCCTTGCCGCCGCCAAAGGGAACATTTACGATCGCGCATTTATAGGTCATCAGCGCGGCGAGGGCCATCACTTCATCCTGGTTCACCTCGGCAGCGAAACGGATTCCGCCCTTGCAGGGCGTTTTGTGATGGGAATGCTGCACGCGGTAGGCTTCGATCACTTCGATCGTGCCATCATCTCTTTTCAGCGGGAACCGCATCTGGTAAACAGCGTTGCATTCTTTGATCTGTTCAAGGACGCCTTTGTCCCATTTTGTGAATTTGGCTGCCTTGTCAAAGCTTTTTTCAACGGAGCCAAAAAAACTGTAATGTTTGTCTGACATGAGTTCTTTTTTTTGTTAGCAATCGTTAAGCAGGTGATCAATCGTTATTTATTTTCTTTCTCCAGCCGGCTGAGTTTGCGGTCGAGGCGCACCACATAAAGGATCAGCCCCGCCAGTATCGTCAGCATCACGGCCACGACCACGTAGATGCGGCCGTTGCTCCGCATCAGGTCGGCCATCTCCACATTTTTCTGCTGCGCAAAAAGACAGGTGGACGTAAGCATCGTGACAAGCAGGGTGGTAATGGTCTTGAGCAGTTTCATGACGATAATAACTTTTTTTCTTTCAGTAATGTAAGCCTGATCTTCAGCGTGGTGATCCAAACGCCCAGCAGCGTCCAGCCGATCACGGCAGGGTAAAACACCATCCGCATCGAACCGCTGATATCGTTTTTCACGTCGAGCGCCGGGTTGCCCTCATTACCCGGATGGAGGCTGGGCAGTATCCGCGGGAGTATCCAGATCGAGGGAAACAAAAGCGCATAGGCGAAAATGTTATATACGGCGCTGATCCGGGCTTTTTTGTCCGTATCCTGTATCGAATCGCGCAGGATCAGGTAGGCAAAATACACCAGCAGCCCGATGGCCGCGCCGATCAGTTTGGGATCGCGCGCGATGGTGCCGAAAGACTGGTAAGCGGGTTTGTTCGGATCGGCCCAGGTATAAGAGGCCCAGATCGCGCCGGTGGAATAACCGAGGATGCCGAAAACGATCCCCACCGTGGCGTAATGACGGGCGTAAATATCATATTTCAGGTTGAACCCCCGCAGGTAGCGCACAGCGTTCACGACGGAAACCGTAAAGAGGATCATCATCGCGAACCACATGCACACATGGAAATAAAGATTGCGGATGGTTTCCTGCAACGGGGCCAGGCGCGGCACGGCCGTCAGCAAGCCGGCGGTAAAAGTATAGACAAGCAGGAGTACGCTCAGGATCTTCCACCAGGACTTTTGCATATAGTTTTTTTCAGCTGTCAATGAGATCCATTGAGCCCCGCAGGGCGGGTAAATGAGCGACAAAAATAGGGCAATTCAGTTAATAGAGAAAAGTGATTGAAGAAACGGTAACCGGCGGCTCCATGGCATATTACCGGCCGGTATATGCTTCAGCTGTTTTCAATGAAACCGCCCATCAGTCTTTCCACAGAAAGGGGAATAAGATGACCGCCAGTAACACGACCAGCAGGTCGAGCACAATCAGCAGCAAAACCGTGCTCATCGGGATCGTGAGCAGCGGCGCAAAAGCGGCGTTGGAAAGCCGCATTAATAATAATAACTGCGGGATGATGATGGGAAACCCCAAAACGGCCATGATCGCCGCATTTTGCTGCGCCTTGGCCGCGATCGCGGCAAGGAAACTGAAGACCAGGCTCAGGCTCCAGCCGCCCAGCAAAACCAGCCCGATAAAGGGGCCGAATTTCTGAACGGGATTACCCAGGAAAAGCACGAACAGCAGCAGGCTCAGCAGGCTCATGGCCAGCATCAGCAGCGAATTGAACAATAACTTGGCAAGTACAAAACTGGCAGGGCTGGCCAGCGAATAAAAATAAAGCATCCGGCCCCGGCTTTCCTGCAGGAAACTCTTGGCCACCGCGTTGATACAAACGAATAACTGGATCACCCAGAACAACCCGTTCCATACCTTGCTTTCAGGTTCTTCCACGGCATTGAATAGCACGAAGATGGTGGCGCCTATATACAGGAGGATACCGTAAAAACTGTATTGCTGCCTGATTTCGAGCAGCAGGTCCTTTTTGAAGAGGGTGAATATATGCCTGAGTGTTCCGATAACGAAGGATTGATCGCGAAAATACTCATTCGTTTGCCATTCCTGCCCCGGAATTTTCTAATTTGCACGCAAATAACCCTTCATGAAAAAAATATTTTCCCCCGCCCTCGCATTTTTCTTACTGCTTATCGGGGCCGGGTTCGAATCCTGCCAGTCATCAAAGTCTTCCACGGCTACAAAAATGCTGAAATTCAACCTGGAGAAAGGGAAGGGCTATGATTACGAAATGACGATGAACATGGACCAGGAGATCATGGGTCAGAAGATACAGATGGATATGGCCACCTATTATTCCATGGATGTGGAAGGTGAGGAAGGTGAAATGCGCATTATTAATACATCGATCGACCGGTTTAAGATTAAAACCGGGGCCGGCGGGTTTACGATTGAGATCGATACCGACAAGCCCGTACCGGCAGCAGACGATTCGGGCAATTCGGGCGATCCCACCCGGATGATGAGCAAACTCTTCGGGGCGATCAAGGGGAAAAAATTCTCCATGAAAGTAAACCCCGAAGGAAAAGTGGTACAGGTCAGCGGTTTTGAGCATATGGGCGAATCCATCGCCGATTCACTGGAAATTGATTCCACGGAAAGGGCGCAGCTTATCAGCCAGTTCAATAAGCAGTTTAACGGCGAACAGATCGGGGGACAGCTGGACCGGTTCTGGTACATTTTCCCCAATAAGGAAGTAAAAGTGGGTGACAGCTGGCAGAAAAGCTCCGATATCAGCGGCGAACTCCCGGGTAAATACAATTCCACTTACAAGGTCACCGAAATAGAAGGTGATATGGTAACGCTGGATGAGAAAACCAAGATCGATTCCGACCAGGGCAAAATGAAACTAAAGGGTGAAGTGAACGGCACGATCGTGGTCGACAGCCGGTCTGGACTGGTGGTCAATGCCGACCAGGAAATGAAAATCACCGCGGAAGCAGAGGGGAAGAGTTTTGATATAGTAGGAAAGAGCAAGATTAAAGGGAAAGCGAGGTAGCTTTTGACAGGAATTTGGAATCAGGGATTTGGGATTGGGCCCGAAAGCACAAGGGGATGCTCCGGGTTCATAAATTGCTAAAGGCACCAGGGGGTGATAGTCGGGTTTGGTGTCCTTTATTTATTGTAGCAATTCCTGCACCTGGGTTCATATACATCTTTCGCCCCAAGCATGACCTGGTCATCATTGGAGACCTTCCGGTAAGAGTAGTTGGCGATATTCCCGCATTGCATACAGATGGCATGTAACTTGGTCACATAATCGGCCTTGGCCATGATATAGGGCATTTGCCCGAAAGGCTTGCCCAGGTAATCCATGTCCAGCCCCGCCACGATCACCCGTATGCCCCGGAAAGCCAGTTCATCACATACATTGGCGATCTGGTCGTCGAAGAACTGGGCTTCGTCGATCCCGATCACGTCCACATCCTGCGCCATCAGCAGTATTTTCTGCGAATGATCGACCGGGGTGGATTGAATGGCGGACGCGTCGTGCGAAACGATCTTCACTTCATCATAGCGGGTGTCGATCGCGGGTTTGAAGATCTCTACTTTCAGGTTGGCGATCTTTACACGTTTCAGGCGGCGGATCAGTTCCTCGGTTTTCCCGCTGAACATCGAACCGCAGATCACTTCGATACTCCCCCGGCGCTCACCGCTGGTATTGGGTTCAATAAACATTGTTAAGATTTATTAAGAAGGCAATGATATTAATTTTATTGGCAGAATGTTTGTAATTTCAGAAGGCAGGTTTCGTTAACCGTTTAACGGTTGAATTTTCAACTCACAAAATTACCACAATGGAACGAATAGAAGCGCTCATTCGCAAATTAAGGGAACAGTTTGACCAGGGAACCGATACTTCCCTGCTCCTGGGTACGGTCCAGTTGCTGCAGTTCGAACTTACGAAAATGAATACGGCCGGCCGTCAAAGCCTGGGCACCCCTAAAGTAGCGGTGATCCTGCCCGCGGCGCCGGGCACCACAACGCTGGCAACGCCGGGTTGGGATAAATATGCCCCCAAACCCGCGGATACGCCGCCCGCGACCCGGGAAACAAAAGAGACCCTGCTGCTGGAAGAAGGGAATGTTTCCGTGGTGCAGAAAAACGGGCAGCTGGATATGGTATTCGATCCCATGACAGAAATTCCCACGCTATCCCAGCAATCACGCGAACGGGAAGTGAATGATAGGGGCGCTCCCGCTGAATCGCTGAACGACAAACACAAGCAGGGCAAGACCGAATTGCTGGAAGTGCTCAAGGAAACGCCGGTGAAAGACCTGCGCAAAGCCATCGGGATCAACGACCGCTTCCTGTTTATCAATGAACTGTTCAGGGGCGATGAAAATATGTACGAACGCTGCATCAAAACGATCAACAGCTTCAATATATATGCGGAGGCCGAGTATTGGATCACCCGCGAATTGCAGGTAAAACTGGGCTGGAACACGGATCAACCCACCGTGCAGCTTTTTTATCAGCTTGTCAAAAGGCGTTTTTCCTGAATATATCCCGTTATGATTTTGGTGGCACCCGCATGATGCCTCACATTCCCTCCCGCGGCTTTGGCCGACTGTTCATATAATCCATGACGGTTAGCCAGCAGGGCATTCACCGTATCGGCCATTTCCATTTCATGCTGCACAACAAGAGCCCCGCCCGCGTTAACCAGTTCCACCGCTTCGCTGTATTTTTTATAGAAGGGACCGATCAGCACGGGTTTATCATGCACGGCCGCTTCCAGTACATTATGTACGCCCATGCTGCGGAAACCGCCCCCGACATAAGTGATAAAGGCGTACCGGTATAACCTGGCCAGCAGGCCTACATTATCGATGATGAGGCAGGGCGGGGATGGGGGCCGGGTACCAGGTACCGGATGCCGGATGCCGGTCGTTCCGCTTTGACCGGGATCTGTCAATTGCGAATAGCGAATCGCGCCCGGGAACTGAGCTTGTAATTCATGAATATGATGTTCGCTTATTTCATGCGGGGCGATGATCAGTTTCAGGTTGGGATCATCCAGGAGGGTCATGGTTCTTGCCAGCACTTTTTCGTCCTCATGCCAGGTGCTGCCGGCAACGATCGCTTTGCCGCCGCCAATAAATTCTTCGATACCCGGAACGGGCTCAAAATTTCCGGCAATCCCCAGCACGCGGTCAAAACGGGTATCTCCCGATATGGCCGTGATCGGGGCCAAACCGATCCCGTCGAGTAATTTTTTGGAGGAAGCGTTCTGCACGAAGAGCCGATCGAATCGCGATAACATTTTCCGCTGCAGCCCGCCATACCATTTAAAGAATGACATATCGCTGCGGAACAGCGCCGAGATCAGCAATACGGGGATCTTCCGGTAGCTGATCTTTTTGAGATAATAATACCAGAATTCATATTTCACGAATATCACCAGCGCCGGCTGTACAATTTCAAGGAAACGCTTCGCGTTGCGCGGGCCGTCAACGGGCAGGTAAAAGACCCAATCGGCCCCCGCCCAATTTTTCTGCACTTCATAACCGGAAGGAGAAAAAAAACTGAGCAGGATCTTGTATTCAGGGTATTGCTGCTTCAGGGCCTCCATCACCGGTCTTCCCTGCTCAAATTCACCCAGCGAGGCGCAATGCACCCAGACAATCTTCTCACTCCCCGGAATCGCTTCCTGCAGCCGCCGGAAAATATGCTTCCTGCCCGCCACCCATTTTTTTGCCTTGGGGTTGAAAAGGGACGCGATACCCGTTCCCAACCGGAAAAAAAACAGAAAAATATTATAAAAAAAAAGCGACATGGTCTTTAAAATCAGGGACAAATGTAAAAGCATTGGGTTAAATGCCCCTGTATTTTACTATTTTTGACGGTTAAGAAGGAGGCATATAGGTCATTTGAGTCATATAAGTCATATAGGTCATATAGGTCAATTGCCTTCTAAAGAGTAATCGACAAACTACGCAGATTTGACCCATATGACTGATATGACTGATATGACCAATATGACTGATCTGACCGTTCTGACTTAAACCAATTTCCATGCGACCCATCCAGATGGTGGATACCAAAACCCAGTATCATAAGATAAAAACCGAAGTGGACAAGGCGGTCATCGATGTTTTCGAAAGCACGGC
>CAYNSL010000044.1:0-10393 GCA_964399755.1 uncultured Chitinophaga sp.
ATCTTTGCATACCAGGGATAACGGGTATTGTTGCTGTGGCAGTCGTAACAGGCTTTTGCCAGGATATTTTTCACGTCATCGGGAATCGCAAAAGCATTGCCGATATAATTGGCCTGCGGCCCTTCCGATTTATTTTTTTTGGGGTGGAAGAACTGGATCACAATAAGTCCCGCCAGCAGTACGAGGAGGATTTTCCGGATCATAAGATCACAAACTTTGGTTGTAAATAAAATTACGTGTTATTTGATTAAAACGGTGCCCGTCATTTCAGCGGGCACGGGAAGACCCATCAGGGTAAGTATGGTGGGCGCGATATCACCCAGTTTGCCCGGTCTGATTGTTCCCTTCGGGTTATTATCAATGATAAAAAGCGGAACGGGGTTCAGCGTATGGGCCGTATTGGGGCTGCCGTCTTCGTTGATCATAAAGTCGGCGTTGCCGTGATCGGCCGTGAGCAAGATGGTATACCCGTTTTCAAGCCCGGCGGTCACCACTTTTTCCACGCAGCGGTCAACCGTTTCCACCGCTTTAACAGCGGCCTGCCAGACACCGGTATGTCCCACCATATCGGCATTGGCATAGTTGAGACAGATAAAATCGGCCGTCTGGTTTTTTATTTCCGGTAGCAGCGCTTCGGTCACTTCATAGGCGCTCATCTCGGGTTTCAGGTCGTAGGTAGCCACTTTGGGGGAAGCGATCATGATCCTTTTTTCGCCTGTAAAGGGTACTTCCCGGCCGCCGCTGAAAAAGAAAGTGACATGCGGATATTTTTCCGTTTCAGCGATACGTATCTGCCGCAGCCCGTTTTGTTCCAGTACTTCGCCGAGCGTATTCACGAGGTTATCGTTGTTGAAAATAACCTGTACGTTTTTAAAGGTCTGGTCATATTCCGTCATCGTGGTATAATGCAGGGAAAGCCGGTGCATTCCCGCTTCGGGAATATCGGTCTGCGTGAGCACCTGGGTGATCTCGCGGCAGCGGTCGGTGCGGAAATTAAAACAGATCGCCACATCATCATTTTTGATCAGGGCAAGCGGTTGCTGTCCTTCATCCACGATTACGGTGGGTTTGATGAATTCGTCGGTGATGCCGGCGGCATAAGAATTTTCCACGGCCTGCAGGGCGTCGGTCGCTTTGGCGCCGGTGCCGTTCACCAGGGCGTCATAGGCCAGCTTTACGCGTTCCCAGCGTTTGTCGCGGTCCATGGCATAATACCTTCCGCTTACGGTTGCGATCTTACCAACGGTCCGGTTCAAATGTTCCTGTAATTCTCTGATAAAACCAAGCCCGCTTTTCGGATCGCAGTCGCGCCCGTCGGTAAACGCATGAATGAATACATCTTTCAGTTGTTCGGATTGGCAGATATCGAGAATCGCTTTAAGGTGGTTGATATGCGAGTGCACGCCGCCATCGCTCACCAGTCCCAGTAAATGCAGCGGTTTATGGTTATCCCGCGCGAACCGGATCGCCGATAATAAGTTTTCGTTATTTGCGAACAGCCCGTCGCGGATCGCCACGTTGATCCTTTGCAGTTCCTGGTAAACGATCCGCCCGGCCCCGAGGTTGAGGTGCCCGACTTCCGAATTACCCATCTGACCTTCGGGCAGGCCAACCGCTTCGCCGCAGGTTACCAGGGTTGTGTTCGGGTATTTATGATACAATGATCCTGTAAAAGGTACATCCGCATGCCGAATAGCGTCGGCCGATGCAACGCTTCCCAATCCCCAGCCATCCATGATGATCAGGATTACCTTTTTTGTAGCCATTTTTTATCTGAGTTTTAATAAGCGTACAAATACACTCATTTTCAGGTAAGAATGCATTTCCCGCCCTGTAAAACTACATCCAAAATGCCTATTTGCCAGCCCTGACCCGGGAAAAGATGCTGGTTTTTAGTATTTTAGTGGTTGTTAAAATAAACCCGGACTGTGGCATGTTTTTAGATTAATACCCCAGTGAAAACCTTTGTTATGAAAGCACTGTTTACCCCCCTGTTCGCCGGCCTCTTACTGGCAGGTTCCCTGCTGATGCAGGGCAGTATCGACGAGGTGATCGGCGCCCTTCGCTCGGGTAATTCGTCTGAATTGTCAAAATTTTTCGACGATAATATCGACCTCACCCTGCCTGATAAAAGCGATAGCTACAGCAAGGCGCAGGCCCAGCTGATCGTAAAGGATTTTTTCAGCAACAACGGGGTGAAGGGATTCGAGCTGAAACATAAGGGTGAATCGCCGGGCGGTCATTTCTGCATCGGCACCCTGCAAACCAGCGCGGGTAATTTCCGCACCAATGTTTTTATGAAGATGAAAAACAACCGGGAGGTGATCAGGGATATCCGGTTCCAGCCGATTGAATAATTAATATCATTCCTATATGCTGAACCCCGGCCCGCGCCGGGGTTTTGTTTTGCGGTACAGCGAACCGTAAATAGTATTTTTGTCCGTATGATACCGGCAGAACCCTTGCATCACCTGATTGACGAAGCCCTGCGGGAAGATACCGGCGACGGGGATCATTCCACCCTGGCCTGTATTCCCCCCGGCGCCCGGGGAAAAGCCGTATTGAAAATAAAAGAAGACGGTATCCTGGCGGGGATGGAAGTGGCCGCTGCCGTATTTCATTATATCCAGCCGGATTCGCGGCTCAGGGCTTTTAAAAATGATGGCGACAAAATGCAGTATGGCGAGAATGCTTTTGAAGTGGAAGCCAGGGTGCATACCATCCTGCGGGCCGAAAGGCTGGTGCTGAACTGTATGCAGCGGATGAGCGGGATCGCCACGCTGACCCGGCAATACACGGAAAAACTGGAGGGATATGCCACCCGTTTGCTGGATACCCGTAAAACAACCCCGAATTTCAGGTTGCTGGAAAAAGAAGCGGTCAGGATCGGCGGAGGCGTAAACCACCGATTCGGACTTTATGATATGATCATGCTCAAGGACAACCATATTGATTTCTGCGGGGGGATCGAGAAAGCCATCGGGCGGGCCTGGGATTATGTGCAGGAAAAAAAACCGGGGTTAAAGATCGAAGTGGAGACCCGGAGCCTTGATGATGTAAAAAAAGTAATGGCAGCCGGCAGGGGCAGGGTGTTCCGGGTGATGCTCGATAATTTCAAACCCGCGGAACTGCGCGTCGCGGTGGAACTGATCAGTGGACTGTTTGAAACGGAAGCAAGCGGCGGCATCAACCTGGGTAACATTGAAGAATATGCGAAAACCGGTGTTGATTTCGTTAGCGTGGGCGCGCTGGTGCACCAGGCAAGGAGCCTGGACCTGAGTTTAAAGGCGATAGTGTAAGTTAGTAGTAAGAAGTCAGGAGGCTGGGGTGCCTGTGAATAATAAATTTTATTTTATGAAAGAGAAAGTCATTCATTATTCAAATGGGGAGATCACGGTACTGTGGAAGCCGGATCTTTGTATTCATTCCGGAAATTGTGTCCGCGGATTGCGGGAAGTTTTTAATACGCAGCAAAGGCCCTGGATTAACATGGCCGGCGCCGGTACGGAACAAATCGCGGAACAGGTAAAAAAATGCCCCAGCGGCGCGCTGAGTTTTTTCATAAACGGGCAGGGCGGGTCACCGGACCCTGCGTGATATTCAGCCGGAACGTTTTGCTTTTGTGTAACCGTTTTTATGCAGCCATTGCATCACTTTATCCCGCTGGTCGCCCTGGATGATGATGACCCCCTCCTTAACCGATCCGCCGGTACCGCAGTAAGATTTAATTTCTTTTCCGGTTCTTTCCAGGTCATCGCTTTTGCCGATAAATCCTTCTACCAGCGTTACGGCTTTGCCGCCCCGGTTGCGGCTGTCGAGCCTGATCCGCAAAACCTGCTGCGCGGGTGGTAATGTCTCCGCATCCGGCCGCTCTTCTTCGAAACGGAAGGAAGCATCCGTACTGTACACGAAACCGAATTTATCCGGCTTGTTCTTCTTGCTCATTTTTTTGTGTGTTAACACTAAACTGGTCGCCGACTCCCGACTCCTAACTAATTACTGTCCCTGTGCCAAACTAAAGGCTTTCTTATCCCCCCACATGTTCAGGAGTTCAAAAGAGCAGATCTTGAAATTCCCGCTCATGCTCACGTAAAGACCGATCACATCCTGCTGGTTCAGGGGTTCGTCGTTGATGCTTTCGAAACGAACATTATACTGGTTTACCAGGTTGGTGTATACCGAACCGGTTGGCCATACCTGTGTGCCGCGGTTGCTGATATTGATGAGATTGAATTTCACGCCCGCGTGCCGCTGGCATTTTTTGGCGATGGCAGAGGGCTGTTCGTCGCTTTCAATGAACAGGTCTACGCCTACGATCATTTCCTGCTGCGTTTCACTCGACACCATCATCGGGTTGATCTCCAGTTTCAGCGGGGCAGGGGTTCCGGGTTTGTTGGGTATGATCTCCCTGGCGCCGCGCTCAGGCGTGTTGCCGAAATTGGCGATGATCGCGTCGGCAAAAGCGGTTGTATTGACGGCGGGAATGGATTTATCACCGAAATCGCCGGTATGCACGCCTTTTTCCAGGGTATAAAGCAATGCGTTTTCAATCACGGCGGCGTTGGCTGTCAGCCCCAGGTGCCGCAGCATAGCGAGACCGCTGAGCAGGAGCGCCGTCGGGTTGGCGATATTCTTTCCCGCGATATCGGGCGCCGTTCCGTGCACCGCTTCAAATATGGAAATATGATCGCCGATATTCGCGGAGGGAGCGAATCCCAGTCCGCCCACCAGCCCCGCGCAGAGATCCGAAACAATATCGCCCTGCAGGTTGGTCAGCACCACCACATCGAACAGATCGGGGCGGGTAACCAGTTTCATACAGAGATCATCCACGATCACATCATCGGCTTTCAGTTCGGGATATTCTTTCGCCACTTCATAGAAACAATCCAGGAATAATCCGTCCGTGATCTTCATGATATTGGCCTTGTGCCCGCAGGTAATGCGCCTTGCTTTTTTCTGACGCGCCGTTTCGAATGCATAGCGGATCACCTGCATGCTCCCGGGGCGGGTGATGAAGCGGCGGCTCAGGGCCACGTCGTGGGTGAGCATGTGTTCTATGCCGCCATATGTGTCTTCGATGTTTTCCCTGACAACCGTGATGTCGATGGGTATGCCCGCCCGGCTGAATACGGTGTCTACGCCATGGAGGCTCTGGAATACCCTTTTGTTGGCAAATGTGTTCCAGGTCTTGCGCGCCGTTACGTTAATGCTCTTCACACCCTTGCCCTTGGGTGTTTCCATGGGGCCCTTGAAAAGCAGGCCCAGGGATTCGATGGTTTCCCGCGCGGCGGGCGTCATCCCGTTGTTAAAACCTTTGTCGAACACCCATTTTCCCATTTCCACGAATTCATATTCGAGCGGTACCTGGTTGGCGTTGAAAATCCTGAGTACGGCTTCCATGATCTCGGGACCGATCCCGTCTCCTTTTGCCACAGCAATCTTCATAAAAGTATTTTTACTAAGCGTCGCAAAATTACGTGCTGCGGGCCGATTTTGCCAGTAAATAATATGAAAGGAGGTTGAAGGAATCCGGCAATTTGATTACTTTTACTGCATGACCAGCATGATCTCGGAAGGCGTTAAAGTGAGCGTAGAAACATTCTACCAGCCTGATTACAGCAACCCGCTGCAATCCGAATTCATGTTTGCCTACCGCATTACGCTGGAGAACCACAATGCCTTTCCCGTTAAACTCCACCGCCGCCACTGGCATATCTTCGACAGCAACGGCAGTTACCGCGAAGTGGAAGGCGAGGGAGTGGTCGGTGTACAGCCCACGCTGCAGCCGGGCGAGAATTACCAGTATGTAAGCGGTTGCAACCTTCGCACCGAGATCGGGCGTATGGACGGCACCTACGAGATGGAAAACCTGCACAACAAGAAAATGTTCCTGGTGAACATTCCCGCTTTTGAAATGTTCGTGCCTTTCAAAAACAATTAGACATTATTTCGGTTTGTATTTGGCCTGGTCCAGGATCTTCCGGGCATCCGTGCGCATGATATCACCCGGCTGCAGGCCCGGGTTCTCCGCCGCGAATTTTTTAACGATCTGCCACCCGATCCAGGGACCGAGGTTGCCGGGAGAATCTTCCTGTGAAAATCCCTGGGTAAAGGGCCCGTCGCCGATATAGGTTTGGATAACGGTGGGGTTGATGGAATTGAGGTCTTCGTTCTTCACGAGCCAGGTCCAGATCAGCCCTTCATTTTCTTTACACCAATCCAGCTGCTGTTGCGTATACCCGGTTTTTACGGAATCGGGCGCGCGCGGAAGGAATTTATCCAGCAGGTACCATTGTTTTCCCTTTTCCACCATCTGTTCGATCAGCGGTTTGCCCGCCGAATGATCCGGGAACAGGTCCTGTACCACGGCCTTCATGCAATTGGCGGTGATGTATTCGGGAGAAAAGCGGCGGGAGATATAGAGCGGGAATAATTCCTGCGCCTGCGCGGTCTGGTACACGGAAAAATCTTTCCCGGCGAATTGCTGCAAGCCTATTGCGATACCCTGGTTGGTGGAGGCCACGCCGGGCGCGTCGAAAGGACCGATGAACAGGATGGCTTTTCCCGTTTTATAGTCAGGGAAATAATATTTTACAAAACGGAATGCGTTCTCCAGTTCTTTTTTCAGCCAGCCGGTGTTTTTGTATTTCTGTTCGAGCGTATCATGGATCGCCGCGTAACCTTTCAGGAATTCACGGGTAACGAGCCATGTATTGCTGTCGGAAGGCTGCCCGCTGACACCGAGCACCTGCTGCATGAAATCCGTATAAAACCCGGGATGCTGCTGCTGCAGCTTTTCCAGTGCCGTGATAATGTTCGCCGTATCGATCCTGAAAAAATCGGCATCAAATCTTTCGATGGGGATTTCGGTTTTGATTCCGGAAACATCCGGAATATTTTTCTTATGATTGCAGGCAAACAGCGCCGGTAACAGCAGGAAAAAGAGAACGTTTTTTTTCATCGGATTGTAAACGAAATAAGCCCCTGATTGTTGTACGGGCAAATTTACCGCATTAAAAATTAGCATTAATTCAATGCACCCGGCGTAATTTTGCAGGATGAAGATTGCCCTCGCGCAACAGAATTACCATATCGGGAATTTTGAAGCCAATACCCGCCGGATCATTGAGGGGATCAACCGGGCCAAAGCGCTGGGCGCCGACCTGGTGGTCTTTTCCGAACTCTGCGTTTGCGGGTATCCTCCCCGCGATTTCCTCGAATTCGCCGACTTCATCGCCACCTGCAATGCTTCGCTTAACGAGATTAAAGAACATGCCGACACGATCGGCGTGCTGGTAGGCGCCCCGGATAAAAACCCTGTGCGGGAAGGGAAAGATCTTTTCAATGCCGCGTATTTATTATATGAAAAGCAGGTGAAGGGCGTGGCGCACAAGACCTGCCTGCCGAATTACGATGTTTTTGACGAATACCGTTATTTCGAACCGGCCTACCAATGGAGCCTGATGGAATTCAAGGGAAAGAAACTGGCCGTTACCATCTGCGAAGATATCTGGAACCTGGGCGACAACCCCCTGTACCGTCACTGCCCGATGGACGAACTGATGAAGGAAGGACCCGATATCATGATCAATATTTCGGCATCGCCATTTGATTACACGCATGTCGAAGACCGGAAAGCTATCCTCAAACTCAATACCTCCAAGTATAAACTGCCCATGTTTTACTCCAACTGCGTGGGCAGCCAGACCGAGATCGTGTTTGACGGCGGATCACTGGTATTTGACCGGGATTCAAACCTGGTCAGGCAACTGCCCCTGTTCCGGGAAGCGCTTGAAGTTTTTGAAATTGATGATGACGGACAATTCACCATGCCGGTGACCACCCCCGCGGCTCAGCTGCCCGATGCGGAATTTAACCCGGTTGAACTGGATCCGGGTCTCTGCACCGCGGAAATACACCATGCCATCGTGATGGGGATCCGTGATTATTTCAGCAAGATGGGTTTTACCCAGGCAATCCTGGGGAGCAGCGGCGGCATCGACAGCGCGGTAACGCTGGCCCTTGCCTGCGAAGCGCTGGGAAAAGAAAATGTGAGGGCCGTCCTGATGCCTTCCCCGTTTTCCAGTTCCGCATCGGTGAGCGATGCAGAACAACTCAGCAGGAATCTCGGCAATCCATATGATATTGTACCGATCAAAAATATTTATGAAAGTTTCCTCGCTGAACTGAAACCGATCTACCGCGACCTGCCTTTCAGCGTAGCGGAAGAAAATATACAGGCCCGCGTGCGGGGCAACCTGCTGATGGCGATCGCCAATAAATTCGGGTATATATTATTGAACACTTCGAATAAAAGCGAGCTGGCCACGGGTTACGGCACACTGTACGGAGATATGGCGGGAGGCCTGAGCGTACTCGGCGATTGTTACAAGACGCAGGTCTATGCTTTGTCGCGCGCTATCAACCGCGATCATGAAATCATACCGGAAAACATCATGAAGAAACCGCCATCGGCGGAACTGCGGCCCGGTCAGAAAGACACGGATTCATTACCGGAATACGCGATCCTCGACAGGTTATTGTATCAATACATTGAAAGAAGGCAGGGGCCCAATGAGATTAAAGCCATGGGATTTGACGCCGCGCTTGTGGACCGGGTGCTTCGCATGGTTAACATGAATGAATACAAACGCAACCAGTTTTGTCCCATCATACGGGTCTCCCCCAAGGCCTTTGGGGTGGGCCGGCGCGTGCCGATCGTCGGCAAATATCTTTCCTGAATCTTAGTGCTGGAATGTGACCACAACGGTAACCGTGAAGCTGGGTGAAAAATTATAAGGGAAAGAAACAACCAGGTCCGTTTCCGTTAAAGATACGATCGTGAAATCATTGGTCCCGCCGGGAAACAATACCTGCGATACGTGCAGCACGGTTTCGTTACTGGCGAAATTCCATGTAAAGCTGTTGTTTTCGGGGGGAGCGCAGGAAGTGGCTCCTTCATTTACATTTCCGCCACCGGCGCTCGTAAAGGTCAGGATATTATCTTTCCTGCAGGCATCAAAGGGAGGGGCCTGGGTGGAAACATCCGTTCCGTTGGCGGTGGCCGATTTGAATTTCCAGGTGGATTGCGTGAGCAATTGCGTCTTGGTCTTGGGTGTGGGATTGTTGTTGTTATCCTTATTACAGGCCAGCAGCAGGCAAAGGGTAATGGCAAAAATGCCGGCCAGGAAGGCGAATTGCTTTTTCATAATGATTGATTAAAGTACAAAATACGCATTTGTTGACCGTTTTGCAACCGTAAATAACCTAAAATAGTGCCAGATTTTACGCCGTTCATCATACCGGCAAATTATTTGCATACAGCAAGTTCGTAATTTGTGACACTTAATCATTCAACATGCTGAAAACCGCTGAAGATATCCGGCTGTTAAACGATCGCATCAGCCAGGCAGGGCAGTTTACGGATAAACTGAGGGAGGAGATCGGTCACGTGATCGTGGGTCAGGCTTATATGCTTGACCGCCTGCTGATCGGATTGCTGAGCAACGGCCATGTATTGCTGGAAGGGGTGCCGGGACTGGCCAAGACCCTGACCATAAAGTCGCTGGCACAGGCCATTCATGCCCGGTTCAGCCGGATACAGTTTACACCCGATCTCCTGCCCGCCGACGTGATCGGCACGATGATCTATAACCAGCAACGCAGTGAGTTTGTCGTGCGGAAAGGACCCCTGTTCGCCCATTTTATCCTGGCCGATGAAATCAACCGGGCACCCGCCAAAGTGCAGAGCGCCCTGCTCGAGGCGATGCAGGAGCGGCAGGTAACGATCGGCGATTCGACCTATAAACTCGAAGAACCTTTTTTGGTGCTGGCCACGCAGAACCCGCTCGAACAGGAAGGCACTTATCCTTTGCCCGAAGCGCAGGTGGACCGCTTTATCATGAAAGTGATCGTGGACTACCCCGCCATGCAGGAGGAGCAGATCATCCTGCGCAGGAATATCCAGGGAAATTTCCCGGAGATCAGGCAGGTGGTATCCATCCAGGAAGTGCTGCAGGCGCGCGACCTTACCCGGCAGATCTATATGGACGAGAAAATCGAACAGTATATACTGGATATCGTTTTCGCCACTAGACGTCCCGAAGATTACGGGCTCGCGAAATTAAAACCGCTGATCTCCTGGGGCGCTTCACCGCGGGGGAGCATCAACCTCGGGATCGCTTCAAAAGCGCAGGCCTTTTTAAATAAACGCGGGTTCGTGATCCCCGAAGACGTGCGGGGCATCTGTAAAGACGTGTTGAGACACCGGGTGGGACTGACCTATGAAGCCGAAGCGGAAAATGTGAAAGTGGAGGAAGTAATTGAGGATGTGCTGAAGAAGATAAATGTTCCGTAGGAACAGGATGGTAAATGTTAAATGCTAAATGTT
>CAYNSL010000044.1:10493-23883 GCA_964399755.1 uncultured Chitinophaga sp.
GAAGAAGATAAATGTTCCGTAGGAACAGGATGGTAAATGTTAAATGCTAAATGTTGAATGTTAAATAAACAAGTTATTAAACTGCATTGCTGACAACCGCTGAAATAATCAAAAAAGTTCGCTTGCTGGAGATCAAAAGCAAGAAACTGACGAGCGACCTGTTTACGGGCGAATACCACAGCGCTTTTAAAGGAAAGGGCATGTCGTTTAAGGAAGTGCGGGAATACGCGCCGGGAGATGACACCCGGTTTATCGACTGGAATGTATCCGCCCGGTTCGGTCACCCGTACAGTAAAGTTTTCGAAGAGGAGCGCGAACTCACGGTGATGCTGCTGGTGGATATCAGCAACAGCGCGCTCTTCGGGACGGGGCAGGCTTCCAAAAGGGATATCACAACCGAAATAGCCGCGGTGCTCGCATTCTCGGCGGTGAATAATGCCGATAAAGTGGGAGTGATCTTTTACAGCGACGTGATCGAAGGATATATCCCTCCCAAAAAAGGCAGGCAACACGCGCTGTATATCGTGCGCGAATTACTGGGCAAAGAACCGCGGGGCCGGGGCACGGCGGTAAACAGGGCCCTTCGCTTTTTTACCAATTCCACGCGGCAGAAAAGCATCGCTTTTATCCTGAGCGATCTGATCGACGCGAATTATGAAGACGCCCTGCGTATCGCCGCCAAAAAACACGACGTGACCGGCATCAAAATTTACGATCCCATGGATAAAATCCTGCCGGATGCGGGGATGCTGCGGGTGGAAGACGCGGAGAGCGGCGCGGCCCGATGGGTCGACAGCGGCAACGCTTTCGTGAGGTACAGCTATGAGCAGGAATTTTTCCGCGTAACGGAATACGCCACTTCGGTTTTTGCAAAGGCGGGATGTGATCTGCTGCATGTAAAGACCGGTGAGGATTATGTCAGCATACTGCAACGATTTTTTCTCAGCCGAAACAGGTGACCCTGTCAATAAAATGAATCTCCCCAAAACAGCAAGCTTCCTCATCCTGTTACTCATTTCCTTCCATTCCCGGGGCCAGGGAGGAACGACGATCCGCGCTTCGGCGGATAAGAACAGGATCCTGATCGGGGAGCCCTTATCGCTGACGGTTGAGCAAAATTTCCCGCGGGGTATTGCGCCGGTACGCCTGCTCATTGATTCGATTCCCCATTTCGAATTCCTGGACGCGCCGGTAACGGATTCGTTGAATGATAACGGCAACACGATCCTCAAAACTGTTTACACCATCACCAGTTTTGATTCGGGACACCAGGTCATTCCCGCTTTTACTGCCGGAAGCCATCTTACAACCGATACCCTTCCGGTTGATGTACTGTTTTCCGATTTCGACCCGCAGCAGGATTATCATGATATCAAGGATATCATCGATAGTAAGCTCAGCAGGAAAAATAATACATGGTGGTATATGGCGGGCGGGGCCCTGCTGCTGCTGATTTTACTGTATTTCCTGCTTCGCAAAAAGAAACCGGCCCCCGCGGCAATACCGGTGATGCCTGCCAATCCCTTTGCCGTAGCCATGCGGGAACTGGAGAAACTGCAAAAGGAAAATCCCGGGGCCAAACAATTCCATTCGCGGCTAACGGATATTTTCCGGAATTATATATTACAGCGGAAAGGGATACTGTCGCTGCAGAAGACCACCGAAGACCTCGTGCTGCAGGTAAAGGGAATGTTTCCTGATATTGAAGCATATCATCAACTGTCGCAGGCCCTTCGTCTCAGCGATTTTGTAAAATTCGCGAAATATGCGCCAACCGGGGATGACAATCAAATGGCCTTCGATACGATAAAACGATCGATCGGGATCCTTGAAAAATCGGCCGATGTTGTATGAGTGGATAAAACATATCGACTTTGCTTACCCGGCCGTATTCGGGTTGTTCGCGCTGCTTCCCCTGCTCGCGGTGGTGTATGCGCGGAAACTGCGGCATAAAGAGGCAAGCCTGATGGTCTCTTCCGTGCAGGCATTCCGGGTTTCATCCTGGAAAAACCATTTCCTGCACCTTCCTTTTATCCTTCGCTTGCTTACGCTCGCCCTGCTGATCGTCGCCCTGGCGCGCCCGCAAAAGAGAAACAAGGAACAGTTGACGGAAGGCGAGGGGATCGATATCGTTTTGTGCATGGATGTAAGCGGTAGCATGGGTTCGCGGGATATTTTGCCTTCGCGGATGGAAGCGGCCAAGGATGTAGCGGAGGAATTTGTACGCAACCGCCCGGTTGACCGTATCGGGCTGGTGATCTTTTCGGGCGAGAGTTTTACGCAATGCCCCATCACCACCGACCGCAATACGCTGATCAGCCAGATCCGGAACCTCGAGAGCCGCAAATACCTGGCCGATGGCACCGTGATCGGGGAGGGACTGGCTACGGCGGTGGACCGCTTGTCGAAAAGCAGCAGTAAATCGAAAGTCATCATATTGCTGACCGACGGCAAGGAAGACCCGCCCGAGACAAGGCTGATCGATCCGTTGACAGCTCTTGATATCGCCAAATCGCGCGGGGTGAAAGTATACACGATCGGCGTCAGCGCCGCGCCATCCACCGTGATCGAAAATACCGGCAATGTGAAAAAGAACAGGAACCCGGAATCCGATTTCCTGGATGAATCGCTCCTGCAGCAGATCGCTTCCGGTACGGGCGGTCAGTATTTCCGGGCCCGCGACAAAGACGGTTTGAAAAATATTTACCGGCAGATCGACCGGCTGGAAAAATCGAAAGTGGAAATTCGTACGATCACCCGCTATGAAGAACGGTTCCTGCCCTTCATGCTGGCCGCGCTATTCTTCCTTTTTCTGGAGATGGTATTACGCTTTACCATTTTCAGAAAGTTTCCCTGAACAAAACACCCTCTCCCGTTTCATTCCTGTAAATTAGCGGCGCATGAGAGCACAGGTTTATAAATCTACCGGAAGCTGGTATACGTTGCGTGACAACGAGGGACGGACCTGGAACGGCCGTGTGAAAGGGGTATTGAAACTGGATGATATCACCAGCACCAACCCCGTGGCGGTGGGCGATTGGGTGGAGGCCGAACCCGAACCGGAGGGAGATCATTCCGCTATCATAACCGAAGTCTGTGACCGGCATAATTATATTAACCGGCAAAGCCCGCGGCACAAGCACCAGCACCATATTGTGGCGGCCAACCTGGAACAATCCCTGCTTATCGCTACACTGAAAGAACCGCGGACTTCACAGGGATTTATTGACCGGTTCCTGGTGGCTTCGGAAATGTACCACGTGCCGCCGGTTATCGTGTTCAATAAATCCGATATCTATAAGGAAAAGGATATGGCCAGGTACGAACAATTAAAGGCCATGTATGAAAAGATCGGTTATCCCGTATTACTGGTCAGCGCTGAAACCGGGGAAGGGATGTCCGCGCTGACCGGCCTGCTCAAAGACAAGACCACCCTGCTGAGCGGGCACAGCGGTGTCGGCAAATCATCCCTGCTGAATGTGATCTTTCCCGGCATGCAGCTCCGCACCGGCGATATCAGCGGCTGGAGCGGCAAGGGGCAACATACCACCACGTTCGCGGAAATGTTCGACCTGCCTTTCGGGGGGCGCGTGATCGATACCCCGGGTATGCGTGAATTCGGGCTGGTGGATATCAGTAAACAGGAAGTATCGCATTATTTTCCGGAGATGCGCGTCAGGCTGAACAATTGCCAGTTCAACAATTGCCTGCACGTGAACGAGCCGGGTTGCGCTATCAAGGAAGCCGTGATCAACGGGGAAATAGACGAAGACCGGTATGTGAGTTATGTGAATATCCTGGATTCGATCGAAGAGCGGGCGTATTAATGACCGGGAGTACCATTCATGAGGAATAACCGGGGCCGGGTGTTAAGACCTTACTATTGGCAGTTCAGCAAATGGCGATGCTGCCTGCACCGCTGCCGGGCCTTATATCTTTTCAGGCAATATTTCTCCGGCCTTCATTAAACAGCTTACTCTCCAGCACCCCCGCCAGTTCCACCACCGCTTTGTTGTCTTTATTCAGTGCGTCGCGTGTTTTGGTGGGAAAAATGGAGATGCCGTTGTAAATGCTGTAATGCAGGGTGAGGTTATGTCCCTTAAACCGGAATTCCCAGTCGATCGAATCGAAGTCGTCTTCTTTGTTGGAAAAACTGATTTTGAAATCCTGGCTCAGGACATCGGCCACATGGTAGAACTGTTTTAATCCGCCGTCATCGGCAATAACGGCTTCGGTACAGCCTAAGGTGGTTCGTAGGGTGAGGCTCATAGTACAGGTTTTTAAGTTTAGACATACTACTATTGTTGGTTTAAGTAGTAATAACAAGACATGGATATTGGCGTTATAGCTGCACTTACAATATGTTAACTCTTGAATTTTTTGGCCTTTTTCACATCCTTGGCGGCCTTGGGGTCGCCGCTGAGGATCTTCTCGGCCCCGACATTTTTACCGTTGCTGGGGCAGCCATACTTCGGTTTGAAGAGGCTGTTCCAGATTTTGCATGATGAAAATAACATCATGACACAAAGGGCAAATGTCAAAAATCTAAGGTTTTTCATTGTTTACAGCTACGTGATTAACGAAGTTAGAGAGAATAAATTGTTTTTACTATCGTAAAGATACGCGGTCTGAGGTATGAGGTCGGAGGTATGAGGTCTGAGGTATGAGGTAGGAGGCCCGAGGTAGGAGGTCGGAGGTCGGAGGTTTGAAACGAGGTCCTGTATATCAACCTTTAGTATGAGTTGTCGCTATACGGATCAACCGCTCTGGCATCAGGCTTCCGGCTTCAGACATCAGTCCCCTCCCGGAACCAGTCAGCGTACCGCACATAGTTATGGGCGATCCTTTCGATCTCGCCCCCGATCATTTCCGGGGGTATATCTTTTATTTTCCGGGCCGGTACCCCTGCATAGATGCTGCCCGCTTCGCAAACCGTGTTTTCAAGGACAACAGACCCGGCCGCGATGATGGTATTGCTGTGCACTTCGGCCATGTCCATCACGATGGCGCCCATCCCGATCAGGACATTATCGTGCAGGGTGCAGCCATGCACGATGGCGTTATGCCCGATGGATACATTATTCCCGATTGTGGTGCCGCATTTCTGGTAAGTGCAATGGATACAGGCGCCGTCCTGCACATTTACTTTATGACCGAGCCGGATAAAATTCACATCACCCCGAACTACCGTGTTGAACCAGAAACTGCAGTCGTCGCCGGTCACCACATCGCCGACGATGGTAGCGTTGGGTGCGATGAATGTGTTTTGACCAAAGCGGGGATAAATCCCTTCTACCGGGAGAATAACGGGCATCCCTAAAGTTAATCATTTATTAACGGGTGGCCGGCCGGGCAGCGGCGGGTATTTTCCGGCAGATAATTTTGTTGGGTCTTTGTCTCCCCTTTGGTTTCTTTGTACCCTTAACAACGCGGCACAAACCTGATGAACGCACGCGAAATATTTTTGCGTCACATTGCCCAGACCTCGGTGGCCCCGCTTGCAATGGAAATTGTAAAAGCGGAAGGCAGTTTATTAGTCGATAAAACGGGCAGGACATTTATCGACCTCATCGGCGGGATCAGCGTTGCCAATACCGGGCACCGCCATCCCCGAGTGATCGCCGCGATACAAAAGCAACTGGAAGCCTATCTCCATATCATGGTCTACGGAGAGTTCGTGGAATCACCGCAGGTGCAGTATGCCCGGTTGCTGACGGAAAATCTTCCCGCTTCACTGGATTGCATATATTTCACCAACTCGGGCACCGAAGCGACGGAAGGCGCGATGAAACTGGCAAAACGCATCACGGGCCGTACCAGGATCATCGGGTTCAACCGATCCTATCACGGCAGCACGCAGGGCGCCCTGAGCGTGATGGGCGATGAATACTGGCGAAACGCTTTCCGGCCCCTGCTTCCCGATGTGCTGCACCTCGAATACAATGTTCCGGCTTCATTGGAAGAGATAACCGGGCAATGCGCCGCCGTGATCGCGGAAACGGTACAGGCCGAAGCGGGGATCATCGCACCGGCAAAGGAATGGATGCAGGCACTGCGTAGAAAATGTACGGAGACCGGCACCCTGCTCATTCTCGACGAGATCCAAACCGGATTCGGCCGGACCGGCCGGCTCTGGGGCTTTGAACACTTTGATATCGTTCCCGATATTTTATTGCTGGGAAAAGCGCTGGGAGGCGGATTACCCCTGGGCGCATTTATTTCCGGGAAAAAGAATATGGATTTTTTTACAAATAATCCCGTACTGGGACATATCACCACGTTTGGCGGGCACCCGGTATGCTGCGCGGCGGGGCTGGCGGCCATGGAAGTATTGCTGGAAGAACGAAAGAACGCTATTTTCCCGGCGGTCATGGAAAAGGAAAACCTGTTCAGGTCATTGCTGGTCCATCCCGGTATCAAAGCCATCCGTTCGTTTGGTTTATGGATGGCGCTGGAATTTGATTCGTTTGAAACCAATAAAAAAGTAATTGACCATTGCATCGCCGGCGGGGTGCTGACCGACTGGTTCCTCTTCTCCCCGCAAAGCCTGCGTATTTCACCGCCCCTGTTCATTGATGAAGAACAGATCCGCAGGTCCGCAGGCGTAATTCTCGCCGCATTGGGTTAATTTTATTTCTTCTAATCATACCATGCGGAAATTCATCTCCCTATTTATTCTTATTTCTATACCGTTTTTAGTGCCGGCCCAGCAAGCGGGTTCTTCCAACACCCTGCTCTGGCGTATTTCGGGCAGGGGACTCACCAGGCCATCTTACCTGTATGGCACCATGCACCTCACCGATAAAAAAGTTTTCCAGCTGGGGGATTCGGTATACAAAGCCCTGGAACAAACCGAGGGGTTTGCCGCGGAACTGGATATTAACCGCCTGGGCACGCAACTGATGAACCAGTTCCTGAAAGAGAAGGAAGAAAAAAAATCGGTAGAACCCGTGAAGCTGAAGGATCAGCTGAGCGCGGAAACCTGGGAGCTTTACAAGGAACAACTGGAAAAAAAATTCAGCAAGAAGGCGGATAAGATCACGGTGGACGACCTCGATGAAGTTGAATCCAAATTACAGGTTGATTTGTTCAGGAAAGGTGAAATGCCCACTTTTCTCGATGCCTGGCTGTTTGGCCAGGCCCGCAATTTAGGGAAATGGGTGGGCGGCATTGAGGATTTCGAAGACCAGCAGGAGATCACCGAAGACATCGAAGGTAAAATTCAAACGGCCCTGTTCGACGATAATTATTACCGGGGCAGTCTCGACTGGTTTATAAAAGTATATACGGAGCAGCGCCTGGATACCATCGACACTTATATGTACCGCGAGAGCAACGGGAAAAAAGATTTTCTGCTTGTAAAAAGAAATCTCAAAATGGCGCGGCGGATGGACAGTCTTTCCACGCTCCGCAGCACCCTGTTCGCCGTGGGCGCCGCGCATCTTCCCGGCGATTCGGGCGTGATCACGCTGTTGCGTAAACGGGGGTTCACGGTTACCCCGGTGATCTCTTCCCGGAAGATCAGCGCAGAAAAATATGTATTTAAAGGAACGGGACCCGCCTGGTACCCGGTGCCGGTGAAAGACAGCGTTTATTTCATCAAAATGCCGGGGCTGGCAGAAGGAGTTGAACTGTTTGAGTCCATGGGGATGGAAATGAAAATGTTCTTTGATCTTTCCTTTATGAAGATGTACCTGACCCTGAATCTCGATCTTCCGGAAGCCAGGAAAAAAATCGGGGCCGACAGCCTTTACAAAGCGCTGCGTGACCAGTATGCTTCCAAAGGAGAGGTATTGAAAGAAAGCGCGATCGTGATCAATGGCACCGAAGGCCGCGAATACCGGATCAATGCAGAGGATGGTGAAATGAAAATGCAGGTCTTTCTTCCCCGCCTGGAACGGGTGGTGATGAACGCGGTCTTCGCCTTCAGCGCAAAATCGCTGAATGACGCGGAGACGGATCAGTTTTTCCAGTCATTTGTTTATAATCCCGGCAGCCATCGTCCCGCTCCGCCCGAAAAAACCTGGAGCAAACTGGAAGTGCCGGGCCTTTCATTTTCGGTAGAAATGACCGAAAGACCGAAAGACAAGAAAGATGTAGTATCGGAAGAAGGAAAAGTATCGCATAACTGGCAGGTGGTTGATCTTCCGAACCAGTTGTTTTACGGGCTTAGCGTGTATACGATGAAAGAAGGCATGTATAATTCCGGTTCGGACTCCATTTATTTTGAAGCGATAAAAAACAGGCTGGTCACGACCTTCGACAATGGCCGGGTGATTGATTCTTCCCTGATCCGGATACAGCATTACCCGGGTTTTAAGATTACAGTCAGGGGAAAATCAAAAGGAACCGAACTGGAAACCACCGCCATGACCATCCTGCGCGGCGGGATCACGTATTATTTATACGCGGTTTATTCGCCGGGGTCGTCGAATCAATCGGCGACCGACCGTTTTTTCCGGTCATTTACCTTATTGCCCTATACACACCCGCAATGGAAAACGGTTGCGGCGCCCGATAATAGTTTTTCAACCACCGCTCCCTTTGATTTCCAGGTAAAGGAAAAAGAAGAGGGAGATATCCATCCCGGCGCCAGGCGATATGTTGTTTTTGATTCCCTGGCCGCGGTCACCGCTTATGTGGATAAAACGATCCTGCCCGCCTGGCTCTCGCTTCCTTCCGATACCGCCTTCCTGCGGATGCGGGTCAAACAATATAAATCCTGGAATGATTCGGTAGACGGATATATGGTAACGGAGAACCCGGGCGAAAAAACGGCGCGCTTCACCGTGATCAGGAAAGGCGATAACGTGGTGAAGAAAGTGAAACTTATTTTGAAAGGCAATGAACTCTATGAGCTTTTCGGCAATTTCGCCACGCAGGACCTGCCCGGCATGTACGACCGTTTTTACGACGATTTCAGGATCACAGGCAAAGAACAGGAGAGATCGATTCCCGCGCCCGGTATAAAAGCGATGCTGGAAGCCTTGCAGCATGCAGACAGGAAATCAGCAGATGAAATAAAGGAATGGTGGGATTACCTCAGTTTTTCTGCGGCCGACCTACCTTTTCTGCAGGAATGCCTGCTCCGGATATATCCTGATTTCGACACCACTTACTACGGAAACCTGAACAGAAAGCTTTTTGACGCGGTAGTAGCGGTCGACAGCAACCACAGCACCATTAATTATATCAGTGATCATTTCGGTTCGATCAGTCCGGCGGACGAATATATCAAGCCATTTGTATTCTTTTACCTGTCGGATATAAAGGAAGCCCGTTCCTACCGGCTACTGAAAAAATGCATGCTCGATTACCCGCTCTCACTAAGCGGGGAGCATTATTTCCCGCTGATGCTGTACGATTCGCTGCAACTCACTGCCATGCTTTTCCCGGAACTGATGAAACTGGCGGGGTCGGAATCCATGTGGAGCCTGGTCTGCGGACTTACCACATCACTGGCCGACAGCAATCTCCTTTCCCGGGCCACGATCAGGGAATATGGCAAATATTTTTCGCTTTCCGCCAAACGGATACTGGCTAAGAAAAAAGCGGAAGTGGAGGAACAGGGTTACCAGTTGAGCGACCTGATCCGGTTACTGGGTATGATCAACTTTCCTGAATCGAATGCTTTGCTCAAACAGTTTACCCGTTTTGACAACCGCGAAATAAAATTCCGTACGCTTATCGCGATGCTGGAAAACGGGCTGCCCGTGGATAGCCGTAATTACCTGACGCTGGCCAGTACCGACGAGTACAGGCTTTCGCTCTACGAAGAACTGAAAAGGATCAAAAAACTGAACCTGTTTCCCCTGAGTTACCTGTCGCAAAAGGAACTGGGCAAAAGCAAGCTATATGAATATGCCACCGATGATGAGGACGTTCCCGAGATGATCGAACATGCCGGTGAGCGGGAGTTGCTGTACAAGGGTATCAAACAAAAATTCTACCTCTATAAGCTTACCTATTCTTTTGAGTCGGCCACCTATTACCTCGGCGTGGCTGGTCCCTATTCCCTTAACCCTAAGGAATATTCAAGTTCGCATGATGCTACAGGCATCTACTGGGAAAAGGAATTTGATAAGACGAAGATCGACGAATTGCTGAAAGAATATCTTGATTCGATGGAAAAGGAGGAGGAATAGTTTAATTGCCATCGTATGTGGAAATGCTAGTCCCGGTCACCAGGCGGGCATTCGCATTATTCCCGGGATATGCTTCTCCGCACCGGAATGAACAGCTTATAACATTGAAAATATCCAGGCGGCCAGTAAAGCGCCCGCTACCGGTCCCAGTACGGGGATCCAGCTATAGCTCCAGTCGCTGTCGCGTTTACCCGGTATGGGTAAAATAAAATGCGCGATACGCGGACCGAGATCGCGCGCGGGGTTGATGGCGTAACCGGTGGGTCCGCCCAGTGACAGACCGATACCCAATACCAGCAAGGCAACGGGCAACGCGTCGAGCGAACCCAGCGTGGCTGCGGCGGGTGAAATGGACAGGGCCGCGAACAATAAGACAAATGTGCCGATGATCTCCGTGAGCAGATTATGTCCCGTGTTGCGGATCGCGGGCGCGGTACAGAATACGGCCAGTTTAAGATCTTTATCATCGGTAACAGAAAAATGCTGCCGGTATGCCAGCCAAACTATAGCGGATCCGGTAATGGCGCCGGCAAACTGCGCGGCGATATAGGTAACCAGCAGGGCGGGATCAAAATTTCCAAAACTGGCCAGGGCAATGGAAGCCGCCGGGTTCAGGTGCCCTCCTCCGCCCAGCTTCAGCGAGACATAGACGCCGAGAAAAACAGCCATGGCCCACCCGAAAGTGATCACGATCCATCCGCTGTTCTGGCCTTTTGTTTTATTGAGTACTACATTGGCTACAACGCCGTTTCCCATGGTGATGAGGATAGCGGTGCCTGCGAATTCGCCTACAAATGGTGACATAGTTGGTTTGAGTATTTAATTTATGATTCATGTACACATGAATCATGGCAGTTACATTTAATATTTTTTATTTGACGGCCGGGAGATATTTTTTTGCCAGTGCGTTAAAGTTATTGATTTGTTCTTTTATCCAGTTCTCGTCTTTATGCATCGCCGAAGCCATCATCCGGGCCACCCTGGGGGCGTTTTCGGTGGCTGTGTTCGCATCAAGCAGGAGTTGTCTTGTACGCCGGGAGAGAAAATCTTCCACGGTCATGCACATTTCTTCTTTTACTGATTTTTCAATGATCCTGTTTAGTTCCTCATCATCCAGTAAACCGATCACGGCCGGGGGCAGGGGGCGGTCATGCCCCGAGAGCCGCAGGTCTTTTGTCGCACAGGGACGCGCCGGCCACCCATTTTTTTCGACGGCGATATTGACCACATCTTCCGCCATTTTACGGCAGGTGGTCCATTTGCCGCCCGTGATGGTGATAAGCCCGGATTCTCCCACCGTGATGAGATGGTCCCTCGCGAGCGCCGCAGTTTTTTTTGATTTGCCTTTTACCAGCGGCCGCAGGCCGGCGAACATGCTTCTGATATCGCCTGTCTGCGGGTCCTTGTCGAGGTAGCGACCGATATGCGATAAAATAAATTCGATTTCCTGCGGGTAGGGAACTGGTTCCTGCAGCAGGGCGGGATAATGTGAAGCAACGGCGGTATCGGTTGTTCCCAGCACCACTTTCCCATGCCAGGGCACGGCAAACAACACGCGGCCGTCATCTGTTCTCGGGATCATGATCGCCGTGTTGCCCGGTAAAAATTCACGGTCCACCACCAGGTGGATCCCCTGGCTGGGGCTGATGATATCCTGGTGTTTCACCTCATCCATTTTCATAATGGCATCGGTAAAAACGCCGGTGGCATTGATGACCGTTTTACTTCTCACTTCATAATCCTTTCCGCCAAGCCGGTCTTTAACCCAGACACCGCAGACTTTCCGGTTTTGTTTCAATAGTCCGGACACCATAAAATAATTCAGGAGAACCGCGCCCTGTTGCGCGGCGGTTTGGGCGATACTGATCGCGAGTCGGGCATCATCAAACTGGCCATCGTGGTAGAGCACCCCGCCTTTCAAACCTTCCGGATCGAGGGTGGGGGCATAGCGCAGGGTTTCCTCTTTTGATAAAAACTGCGAGGGGCCCAATCCCAGTTTGCCGGCCATCTTATCATATAGCTTGAGCCCGATCCCGTAAAAAGGTTTCTCCCACCATTTGTAATTGGGCACCACGAATTGCTGGTTGTGTACGATATGGGGGGCGTTTTGCAGCAGCAGTCCCCTTTCTTTCAGGGCTTCCATCACGAGCCTGATATTACCCTGTTGCAGGTAACGCACGCCGCCGTGCACGAGTTTGGTGCTGCGCGAGGATGTGCCCTGGGCAAAATCGGATTGTTCAAAGAGAATTGTTTTCAATCCCCGCGCCGCCGCGTCGAGCGCCGTGCTTAAACCCGTGGCGCCCCCGCCGATGATACAAATGTCCCATTCGGGAGTGGAGGTTAATAATTGTATCATCCGGGTTCGTAACATAGTTGTTGTTGGTCAGAAAAGTCAAATTGGTCATAGAAGTCATATTAGTCATATAAGTCAGCACGTTTCATTTGAAACGCACCAATATGACTGATATGACTACTTTGACCGATATGACTGTTATGACTGATATGACTGATATGACATCCCTGACTTATTCCTTTGCCCAGGCCACTGCCGCATTCACCGCCCGCTGCCAGCCATATACTAATTCTTCTCTTTTCTTCTTGTCCATCGTAGGGGAAAATATTTTATCGGCCTGCCATTGGTCCTGTATTTCGGCGATATTTTTCCAATAGCCCACGGCGAGACCGGCGAGGTAGGCTGCGCCAAGGGCCGTGGTTTCGGTAACCACCGGCCTGACCACTTTTGTATCCAGTATATCACTCTGGAATTGCATCAGCGCGTTGTTCACCGTGGCGCCGCCATCCACCCGCAGTTCGGCGATGCTGATGCCGGCATCGGCTTCCATGGCTTTTAATACATCGCGCACCTGGTAGGCGATGCTGTCCAGCGCCGCTCTCGCGATATGCGCATTCGTGCTGCCGCGGGTGAGGCCAAAGACCGAACCCCGGGCATGGGGGTTCCAGTGCGGGGCACCCAGTCCCGCAAAGGCAGGAACAATATAAACCCCGTCTGCATCTTTGACCGTTGCGGCCAGGGTTTCCACTTCCGCGGAATGACGGATGATCTTGAGTCCGTCACGCAGCCATTGCACCACGGCGCCGGCGATAAACACACTTCCTTCCAGCGCGTATTCGGTCTTCCCGTCGATTTGCCAGGCGATGGTGGTCAGTAAATTATTTTTGGAATCGATGACTTTCTCCCCGGTATTCATCAGCATGAAACAACCCGTACCGTAGGTGTTTTTCAC
>CAYNSL010000045.1:0-23867 GCA_964399755.1 uncultured Chitinophaga sp.
GTAAACGCAAAAGGTAACAGCAGGCTCGCGGTCCTGATCACGAATACCTTTCCTTCCATTCCGCCGAGGATGAGGCGGATGGGTTTTTTCATCCTGGTTTCATATTCAACAAGGGCCTGACGGCACATGCCGCAGGGCGAGATCGGGTGATCGCTCTTTACTTCTTCACTGTTGAAGCTGATTGCAATGCTTTGCACCGGGATATTGGGGTGCAGGTTGGCTACCGTACCCAGTAATACCCTTTCCGCGCAGATCCCCACGGGATAGGACGCGTTCTCCTGGTTGGTGCCGGCCACCACTTCGCCATTGGCCATCATGGCCACGGCCCCGACATGAAAATTGGAGTACGGGGCATAAGCCTGTTCGGTCACCGCGCGGGCTTCGTTCAGCAGCCAGGCATCTTCTTCTCCCAGTTCGCTGATGTCGTTGTACACTTCGTACTCAAATTCAATTTTCTTTTCCTGCATACTTAAATATAACTATTTAGTCTCAAAGCGCCTATCCCCTGTTCAGGCAGTAACGTTCTCATCGCACAAACCGGAAAAAGCGTTTCCATCGCGGTCCGCCGTCCCAGCTGAACCAGATCATCCATGCCTTACCCACCACATGGTCTTCGGGGACAAAACCCCAGAAACGCGAATCCTGCGACTGGTGACGGTTATCACCCATCATCCAGTAATAATTCATCTTAAAAGTATAGTCCTTCACTTCTTTCCCGTTCAGGTAGAATTTATCATCCTTCATGTAGAAATCATTCTTTTCATACACGCGGATCGTACGTTCATAGATATAATAATTCTGCGTGGTCAGCGCCAGCGTGGCCCCCTTTTTCGGGATCCAGATAGGGCCGTAATTATCCGTGCTCCACTTATTGTACCATACGTAATTTTCAAAGGCGGGATTATAATGGGCCGTACTGGTATCCGCGAAGGGTGTGATGCTCTTCAGCAGTCCCGATTTTTTCATCTTCTCAACCGCCCTGGCGGTTAACTGCATCCGGTATTTATTGCCGCCCATCACCACGCTTTGCTGCGGGTCGAAAAGATCCACGTCGAATTCGCTTTTCACGAAATCTCCGTCGAGCGGCTGGTTGGTCTCCAGTTCATAGTCCATCTGCGAATAGGGCGGCAGCTCGCTCTTTTTGCCGTTCACATACACTTCACTGTTGATCAGCTGCAGGGTGTCGCCCGCAACCCCGATACAGCGCTTGATATAATTATCCGTTTTATCGGCGGGATGCACGGCGAGCGGGTATTGATCCGGGTCGGCCAGCACCGCCTGTCTTCCCTTATCCATATCGCCATTCCCTAATTCGCGGCAAAGCTGGTAATAAGGATGCTTCGACTGGTATTCATCGCGGTTGATCACCGTATCGCCGGCCGGGAAATTAAATACCACCACATCGCCCCTTTTGGGGTTGGAGGCAAACCAGCGGATATAGGGAAGTTTGATCAGCTGCGAATAGGATTTTCTTTTGCTGCCAAAGGGAAGATAATTGTGCACAAAAGGAACGGAAAGCGGTGTGTTCGGGATCCGCGGTCCGTAACTGAGTTTGCTAACGAATAAGAAGTCTTTTACAAGCAGCGTCTTTTCCATCGAGGGCGAGGGGATGGTATAAGCTTCAAAGACAAAGGTCCTGATCAGGGTGGCCGCCACGACGGCGAATATGGCCGCGTCCACCCATTCCCGCCATCCCTGTTTCTTATGCTTTTTTACCGCTTCGGGGCCGATGAATTTGGGGTCTTCCTTATAGGCGAGATAAGGAAAATAAAATGGAGCGAAAATGGCGGCAAGCGTATGCTGGCCCAGCGAAAATTTACCGAAGGCTTTCGCGAATTCGATAAAGATGCCCGGGCTGATAAACCAGCCGACCACGGGAATGAACTGCCAGAACACCCAGTGTTTGGGTCGCCGGGTCAGTTCCTGCATCACCCAGGTATTATAAAAGGGCACATAGGCTTTCCAGGATGCCGCGCCGGCTTTCGTAAAAAGTTTGGCCAGGCCAAAGGAAGGAAGGAAAACGATCAGGGTCCCGATCAGGTAAACGATGAATAAGTGATAGAATGGCATGGCCGGTTTTTAGTGCTGACAAAAATATCATAAATATTTGCCTCTCAAAATTTTAATATTCAAAGTTTTGCTAAAGCCGGGGACCTGTTTACCCGGAAAATATCGATAATTTAGGGGACTCGCATGAACCAGTTTACCATCCGCGATATCGAAAACCTCTGTGGCATCAGGGCCCATACCCTGCGCAGCTGGGAACAGCGCTGCAAACTGTTTGTTGCCAAAAGAAAACAGAGCCGGCACCGGGTGTACGATAATGAAGACCTGAAGGAATTGCTCAGGATCTCCTATTTGTACCACCAGGGGTATAAGGTATCCGAACTGGCCCGGCTGGAAACGACTGAGATCCTGGAAACCATCACCCGTCACCATCCCGCTGCCGGTGAAGAGGACTGGTTCATACACCAGCTTACCGAAGCGGCAATCGACCTCGACCGCGAACGGTTCGACAAAACAGTGAATACGGTGGTGATCCGCGCGGGACTGGAAAAAGCGATCTTCTCCGTCTTCTACCCTTTTTTGCGCAGGATAGGGCTATTGTGGATGACGAACCATATCATCCCCGCACAGGAACATTTGTGCAGCCATATCATCCGGAAAAAAATTATCTGTTCCATCGATGGACTCGATAAAAATTATGGAGGATCCCCGCGCGTTCTGATCTTCGCCCCGGCGGGTGAACAACACGAGATACCGCTGCTGGTAGCCGATTACCTGCTGAAAAAAGCGCGCATACAAACCGTTTATTTCGGGATGGGGATCCCGCTTCCCGATCTCTGCGGCTACCTGGAAAGGTGTACCGTGGATTTTATTTTCACACACACGCTCACGGGGCTGAAAGCGACCAACCTGCAGACGTATCTCTCCACCCTGCACCGGAAATTCCCCGGGATCAGGATTGCGGCCGGCGGACCCGCTACGGGCTGCGCCGGGAAACCATGTCCCCCCGCCGAACTGCTCGGCGCGCCGGAAACGCTGGTACAATATATCAGGGAGCATATTAACAGTTACGCATAACCGCTTATTTGGGCATCACGTAATTCCGCACGTCTTCGGCGGTGATGGTTTTACCGGAAAGGATCACCAATCTTTCCACCACGTTGCGCAGTTCGCGGATATTGCCCGTCCAGTTGTATTGCTGCAGCAGCTTGATGGCTTCGGGCTCGATGGGTTTTACCGCCGTGCCGTAATCGCCGCAGATATCTTTCAGGAACTGGTCAACAAGCATGGGTATATCGTCGCGCCGCTCATTCAGCGAGGGCACATGAATGATGATCACGCTTAACCGGTGATAAAGGTCAAGCCTGAAATTCTTCGCTTCTACTTCCTTCAGCAGGTCCTTGTTGGTGGCGGCGATCACGCGTACATCCACATTGATGTCTTTATCGGCCCCTACCCTGGTAATCTTTCCTTCCTGCAACGCCCGCAGCACTTTGGCCTGGGCGCTGGCGCTCATATCGCCGATTTCGTCGAGGAACAGGGTGCCCCCGCTGGCCGATTCGAATTTCCCGATACGTTGTTTGATAGCCGATGTAAAGGATCCCTTTTCATGCCCGAACAATTCGCTTTCGATCAGTTCGGTGGGGATGGCGGCGCAGTTCACTTCCACCATCGGGCCGGAGGCGCGGTTGCTTTTTTCGTGCACCCAGCGGGCCACGAGTTCCTTGCCCACGCCGTTCTCGCCGGTGATGAGTATCCGGGCATCGGTGGGCGCTACTTTGTCGATGGTTTCCTTGATTTTTTTGATGGGATCGGATTCCCCGATCATTTCCTGCACGCGGCTGACCTTGCGTTTGAGCACCCGTGTTTCGGTTACCAGGCTGCCCTTATCCATGGCGTTGCGGATCGTGATCAGCAGCCGGTTGAGATCGGGCGGTTTGGAAATATAATCAAAGGCGCCTTTTTTCACGGCCTCCACCGCGGTTTCGATATTCCCGTGACCGGAGATCATCACCACCGGGATATCCGGGTTGGCCTCCCCCGCCTTCTGCAGGAATTCGATGCCATCCAGTTTGGGCATCTTGATATCGCACAATACGATGTCGTAGTTCTTTTCTTTGAATTTCTTCAGCCCCTCTTCCCCGTCCGCGGCTTCATCCACTTTATAACCTTCAAAGGATAAGATTTCCGTGAGTGTTTTCCGGATGGCTTTTTCATCATCAATGATCAGGATATCTGCCATTTTTTATGGTTTGGGTAACAAAAATAACTCATTTGAGGGAGGAATGCAGGGAAGGTTTGATGTGTGTTGAAAGCTTTGAGTGGTGAGCATTGAGCCATGAGCTGTGAGCTGTGTGCATGAAAAGCAAAAAGATTACAGTGATGAGCCATGAAAAATAAACGACCCGACTCCTGACTCCCGGCAAACGACTCCCGGCTAACAATAAAGGCCGGGTAGAAACCCAGCCTCGTTTTAAAATCCAATATCCTATGAAAAACCGTTACAAAGATGCGATTTATCCGTCAAACGCTGCGCTGTAACCGAAAATATATTTTCCCCATCGTAGATTTACGGACTTAAACTAACAAAGTCCTGTATGATGACAGGACTTTGCGATTCATTAAGAGAAATACTCTTATTTGTACTGGTACATCACTTCCTTCACCAGCTTCACCGTGCGGGGTACATCAGGTAATGCGGCGGCCACCAGGTTGCCCGCGTAATGCAGCGGCGCGTCGGCGGCGGTGATGCGCCGGATGGGCGCGTCGAGATAATCAAACCCTTCCTTTTGTATGCGGTAGCTGAGTTCGGAAGAAACAGAGGCGAAGGGCCATTGTTCTTCCACGATCACGAGCCGGTTTGTTTTTTTCACGCTTTCCAGCACGGTCATCCAGTCGAGCGGGCGGATACTGCGCAGGTCGATCACTTCGGCGCTGATTCCCTCTTTCTCCAATTCGGAGGCTGCTCCCAGCGCCACTTTCATCATTTTGTTGAAGGAAACGATGGTGACATCGCGCCCCATTCTTTTGATATCGGCCTTGCCCAGTTCGATATAATATTCTTCTTCCGGCACTTCACTTTTATCGCCGTACATCACTTCGCTTTCCATAAAGATCACCGGGTCTTCTTCGTAACGGATAGCCTGTTTCAATAATCCCTTGGCGTCGTACCCGTTGCTCGGTGAAACCACTTTGATACCGGGGATATTCGCGTATAAACTTTCGAAGGCGGTAGAGTGCTGCGCGCCCAGTTGTCCCGCGGATCCGTTGGGGCCGCGGAATACGATGGGGCAGCTGATCTGGCCGCCGCTCATGGCCAGCATTTTCGACGCGGTGTTCAGTATCTGGTCAAGCGCCAGCACGGCAAAATTCCAGGTCATGAATTCCACCACGGGACGAAGCCCGTTCTGTGCCGCGCCCACGCCCACGGCGGCAAATCCCAGTTCAGAAATAGGGGTATCGATCACCCGTTTGGGTCCGAATTCGGCCAGCATACCCTGGCTCACTTTATAAGCGCCGTTGTATTCCGCCACTTCCTCCCCCATCAGGAACACCCGTTCATCACGCCGCATTTCTTCGGTCAGCGCCTCGCGCAGCGCTTCCCTGAATGCAATTGATCTTGCCATCGGTATTAATTGTTTAAATGCCCGCCGTCGCTATCGCTTCGGCGGGCATGCGCAAAATTAAGTGAAGGGGTGGATAAATCCTAAAACGAAACGGGCGGACCGGGGTTACCGGCGCGATCCATTATTCCCTGGGCAGGCAACCGTCCCGGTACTGTTTCATTACATCCTGCAGTTCCTCATCGGTTAGCCGGGCCGCCTGGTTAACATCGGGATATTTAGCCTCGATCTTATCCAGCATGCACTGGCAATAACGCGTGGCTACATCATTGGTGACGCCGTTCTTTTCTGCGGCCGGAACGCAATTATTCATAAAATCATCACGTTCGTTCTGCGGCCAGCCGGTAACGGTAGTAGTATTATCTTTTTGTTCATCTCGGGGGGCATTGTCATCCTTGCTATCCTTGTTATCCTTTGCCACGGTATCTTTCGCGCCGGTTTTATCAGCCGGTTTGTCCTTTCCCTTGTTGTTACAGGCTGTAATCAGTCCCAGGGCGAGGAAGAGCATCCAGAATTTTCTCATAACGATGTTTTATGTTTAATGAATTATTGACAAACGCTTGCAGCCGTTTGTGCAGACAATGTAGCCATTCTTTTCTGGCGGAAAAAAAATATTGCGCCTGAGTTTTAAACATCACGGACATTCCGCATGAATTGCCCGAGTTTTACGGGATCCAGCAACCCGTTTGTCCGCACCCCGCTGCACACATCTACGCCAAAGGGTCCTACCTGGCGGATCGCCTCCGCTACGTTTCCCGCGTGCAGCCCGCCTGCAAGAAAAACGGGAACACTTACATTTTCAACGATACGCCGGCTGATCGTCCAGTCATGCACATTTCCCGTGCCCCCCAGCGTTTTCACCGCGGCTTTGGGCGTTCCGCTGTCGAGCAGGATCGCATCCACTTCCTGATGCACCCGCAGGGCCTCTTCGATACTTTCCTCACCCGTTACATGGATCACCTGCACGATGCGCAGATAAGGTAGCGCTTCCCGCACCTGCCGGTAGCCGCCCTCCGTCAGTTCATCTACCACCTGCACCGTATTCGTATGCACCCGTTTTACATGTTCAATAATCCCGGCCGCGGATTGTTCGCTGGTGAGCAGGAATGAGGATACCGGCGGATGCACCAGTCTTGCCAGGGAAGCGATCAGTTCGTCCGGTATGGGACCGGGACCATTCGGCATTTTACCCACAAGTCCCAGCGCATCGGCGCCATGCCGGATGGCCAGTTTCAGTTCTGTTTCAGATGAAATACAACAGATTTTTACACGTGTTCGCACAGAACAAATATAAGCCAACGGCGGGGAGCAGCGGACAGTGAGTACGCAACTAAGACAAACACATTATTGTTTGATCAGGAATTTTTCGCCGCCGGGCTTCACCCGGTAATAGTTTCCGTTTTCGAACAGCAATGCTTCGGAGCGGCCCTTGGCATGGGGCACATCGGTATTGATCAGCTTGCCGCCGTAAAAAACGGCGATGGTGTCCGGCACCGGCGTATGACCGGTGAAAATACAATTGACCCTGTATTTCCCCAGCGTATTATCGACGACCGTCGATTCCACCGCCGGGTTTCCCATATAATACCCGCGGTACCAGAACGGACCGAGATCGCTGTACAGCGTATCCGTTTTTTCGCTGTCGTAATGATAGGCGCTGTCCGCGTAATAAGGACGAACCAGTTTATTGATCTTGGGAACGGAAAGGTCAAGCCGCAATACGCTGGCCGAAACGCCGCCATGGGTAAAAAGATGCGGCCCGATCTTTTCGATCACATTCTTGGTGCGCAGCCAGCGGCCCAGTTCGGCATTCTCTCCGTACAAAGCCGTGTATCCTTCTTTCAGCAGGCCCGCATGCTCGATATATTTAGGCTGCACATACCGCAGGTCGCCGCTCATGTTCATGATCTCGTGGTTACCCAGTATAAAATGCACCTGCCCCCCGGCCGTTTTGGCTTTTTCTTCGAGGGCGTATATCAGCCAAAGCACTTCGGTTACCTGCGCGCCGCGGTCCATGAAATCGCCCGTCAGCACCAGGCGGCCGTCCCCGAATGTCCAGTTGTAAGCGGCATCGATCACCCCGCCCGCCTGCAGCAGTTTCCGGAGGGCCCCGAAGTTCCCCTCGATATCGGAAAGCACGAAAAGCCTGTTTGCGTGTGAGAACTCGGATTTTTCAACGACCAGTTCTTTTTTTAGCTGCACCGTAAATGTTTTGGCAGGATCATCGGTGGGTACTTCCAGGCTGAGTTTATCCTTATCGGCAAGCGGCATGCTGTCGGTCAGCGCTTTCTTCGTGCCGTGATCATCCGCGATATAGTGTACGAAAATCTTGTCATTCCGGTAAAGCAGGTAGGGACCGTCCACCCGGGTCAGGTGCGGCGGGTGATTGCCGCATTGTTCGCCGTCAATCATAAATCCGGCCAGCATGAGGGGAATAAAAGTAAAGGCGATTTTCTTCATGTTACCTGCTTTTGAAATATATTTTATTAGATGACAAGATTTCCACCAACACCGGTTGCATCCGGTAAATAAACCCTAAAAATAACTTAAATTCCAGGGATACACTCATGGCCTGTTCAGGCGTGACGAACGCCATAGTTCCGCCGTCATCTCAAACCTGATCTCCCCTTTACCATGCGTCCCGTTTTCGCGCCAGCCCGCCCTGCGGTAAAACTGTTCGGCCCTCGTGCCCGGCGCCGTTCCCAGCCAGATATCCGCATCCGTTTGCGTAAAATACCATTCCATCATCCGGTCGTGCAATTCGCGCCCGATCCCGCGTCCCTCAAAACCGGGCTGCACAAAAAGGGCCCATACGTTATGGTCAATGACCGACACGATGGAAAACCCGCAGATCCGTTCACCGGATTCGCAAACCCAGCCCCTGCCGCGGCGTGTGATATAATCGGCCACGTCGGCATCAGGCACCAGGGAGGGATCGGACAAACGGTTTTCTGTAACCGCGTTCCGCACCAACTGGATACCGGGAATATCAGGAATCACCGCTTCTCGAAAGATCATAAGCGCATTTTATTTTTCTGGTTATTTTCCGATCCGGAGCGGGTGGGCTTCGGTGGTCAGCACCACTTTGCCGAGATTCAGCGCCGACCGGGGTGCAAAGATGAGATAGGCATATTTAAAAGTCTCACCGAAGAGAAAACTTTCCATGCTGTTGGTCTGCTCAAAGGTCTGTACGTTTTTCAGCGCCGCGAAACCCGCCTCCGTTCTGCAATGCGTAAGGATATCGTCCACCATCCTTTTTCCCATCCGGCAATATTGCGGATCCCCGGTGGCCCGGTAAAGGTAAAAACAGCTTTCGAGGTTTTCGGGTCGCAAAACGTAGTAAGCGCTGAGGATGGAATCTTTTTTGAAATCGAATTCCTCGGGTTCGATGTTGAATTTCGTCCACATATAATAATTCGCCTTCTGCATTTCCCTCGCGGTGGCGATATCGCCCGCATAGGCGGTCAGTCCCGCGTAAAAAGCGTCGAGCGCCCCGTAGGTGGAAGCCGTTTCGCTGCCCGTGTTCATATCCACATGCGACATGAACCAGCCGTTGGGTTGTTTGCGCAGCAGGTATTTGTTAATGGCGGCGGCATGCAGGTCCCAGGCGCTTTTAAAGTCGGCATCGCCGAAAAGTTTCCATGATTTAAAAAGGTATTCGTAATAGGAATCGATCAGCCCGCTGATATGACTTTGCGTGCCGGTCCATTGCCCCGTCTGCACATCGATCCTTTCCCCCACCAGCCCGATCGCGCTTCGCCTTTCGAATACGGCGAGTATGGCTTTTTTCGCGGTATTGTAATACAGGGGATTGCCGGTGAGCTTCGAGAGTTTTCCGAATTCGAGCATCAGGGTGCCGGTTTCGGCGGGATTGTTCACCCCGTCGCGCACCTTACCTGTCTGCAGGTGTATATAACGGTAAGGTATACCTGTAGATGTGCGGAACGCGGGCAGGAGCCGGTTGGCCAGGTCGGTGGCCAGCGTGAGGAACCGTTTGTCGCCATCCAGTTCATAGGCTGTTTGCAGGGCCGCCAGCAGCCGGATCGTAATTTCAAATACCTGCACATCGTTATCGGTATCAAACCGGAGCTTCGACAGGATCAGCGATTTGGCTTCGGCCGCCTCTTTTTTCAGACCCAGGATGATAAAAGTGTCAAAAGCGTCCACCGGCGTCATCAGGAGGGATTCCCTGTACCAGTTACGTCCGTTTTTGGTCAGCGGCCGCAGGTCATCATATCCCCAGGCATATTTTTTATACCCCTCCCAGGCATGGCGGCAGGCTTCCCTCACCTTTGCGCGCATCTCTTTTTTCATCCGCGCGGTAAAGGGGCCCGTTTGTGAAAAAGCGGCGCCCCTGAAGCTCATAAAAAAAATAAAGGTCAGCAGGATCCGGGTATAAGTCATAACTGTTGATTGAACAGCTAATATAAGCTGAAATCTCGCCGGGTTAAACGGCGGCCCGCCTGTGTAACGCTTACCCGGAAATTCATGTCAAATTTCTACCTTTAGTATTCAATTCAACAGTGCAGGAACCAATTCATACACAGGGTACGCCGCCCGGTACGGTGCGTCAACTGGCCGCAGTGATGTTTGCCGACATGACGGGCTTTACCAGCATGATGCAGGAAAACGAGCAGCACGCGCGTATGCTCCGCGACCGCCAGAAGCAGGTGCTGGAAAAATTCATCCCTGGGTTCAACGGCAGGATCCTCCAGTTTTTCGGGGACGGCACCCTCAGTCTTTTCAACAGCGGCAATGATGCGGTGCGTTCCGCCATTGCCATACAGCAGGAATTGCAGCGCGAGCCCAAAGTGGCGCTGCGGATCGGGATCCATTCCGGCGATGTGTCCTATGACAGCGAGGGCGTGTATGGCGACTGCGTGAACCTGGCCTCAAGGATCGAATCGCTGGCCGTGCCCGGGGCGGTATTGCTGTCAGACAAAGTATACGACGAAATAAAAAACCAGCCCGATATCCCCACCGTGTTGCTGGGCAGGTTCAACCTGAAAAATGTAAAACGGCAGGTGGATGTGTATGCGGCGGCCGGCGAAGGCCTGGTGATACCCACGGCGGCACAGGTTGGGGCCAAGACCGGCGAAGAAAAAAGTATTGCCGTCCTTCCCTTTGTCAACATGAGCGCCGATCCCGAAAATGAATATTTCAGCGACGGCATTTCCGAAGAGATCCTGAACGCGCTTACGCGGGTGGAAGGCCTGCTGGTGACGGCGCGCAGTTCGTCGTTTCAGTTTAAAGGCAAGAATGAAGATATCCGGCAGATCGGCACAAAACTGGGCGTGTCTACCTTGCTGAGCGGGAGTGTGCGGAAAGCGGGAAAAAAAATGCGGATCACCGCGCAGCTGATCAACACCGCCGACGGCTATCATATCTGGTCGGAAGTGTACGACAGCGACCTGGAAGATATATTCCAGGTACAGGATGAAATTTCACTCAAGATCCTGAACCGGCTCAAGGAAAATTTCGTGCCCGCAAAAAACCAGGAACCCATTGTGAAACCGCCGACGGAAAACATGGAGGCCTACAATCTTTATCTCAAGGGACGTTATCACTGGAGCAAATCAAACCCCGAAGAAATCCGGAAAGCCATCCGCTATTTTGAAGAAGCCATCCAGCTGGACCCGGGCTTTGCCCAACCCTATTGCGCCCTGTCCTACTGTTACACTTTCCTCGGCTCTTCCGGCCAGATCCCGCCGGGCGAAGCTTTTCCCAGGGCCAAGGACCTTACCCTGAAAGCGATCGAACTGGATCCCAATCATGCCGAATCACACCTGGCCCTGGCTACGATCAAGTTTTACCATAACTGGGATTTCGAAGGGGCGGAAGCGTCGCTGAACAAGGCCCAGCAACTGGGACTGAATTCCGCGTATTTCAACCAGGCCCATGGCTGGTTCCTGATCACCCGGGGGGAATTTGAGAAAGCCATTGAAAAGATGAAACAGGCCCTGCTGCTCGATCCGCTCTCCCTGCCGTTGATCAGCAACCTGGCCGATTCCTACGCTTTCGCAGGGCGTTTTGAAGAAGCAATCGAACAATACGACCGGGCGCTTGAAATGGATCCTTCTTTCCGCAGGGCTTATGAAGGCAGGGGCATGGCATACCTCATCAGCGGAGAATATGATAAAGCGATACGGGACCTGGAAAAATATCATCAGCTCATCGGTAACCCGCTGAAAGGACTTACCACACTGGGACATGCCTACGCGGCCGCGGGCATGACCGAAAAAGCGCTGGATTGCATAGAAAGACTGAAACAAAGACAAAAGGAGGACCCGGACATACTGCTGCATATCGATTATGCATTGATCTACCTCGGGCTGAAAGATTATGACCAGGCTTTTTATTACCTGAACAAGGGATATGAACAAAGAATGGGCATCGCCTGCCTGGGCATGATCTTCTGTATCCGTTACCCGATGCTCAAAGAGGTAAAGTCGGACCCCCGGTTCCGCGAACTGACCTCGAAGATGGGTCTGGAATAATGATCCGGCCGCGGCAGATTATTTTTCCGTCTTCACCAGTTTGAAATAGGTCGCTTTAAAACGGTTTTCCACCAGCGTCCCCTGCACATCCGCTTTCCGGATTGCGTTGCAAAAACCATCTTTCGCATGTGCATCACCGTGATCATCGATTTTGGTGCCGTCCACGAAATAGGCTTTCCCGTCGATGCGGACCGCGAGATCGCATCCCTTTCCTTTGAGGTGGAACTGGCATTCCCCGCAGGCCGTTTCAACGCGCTGTATTTTTTGGGTGCTGTCGGGACTGGTACGTAACTGGCCCCGGGCGGAAACGGTTATGCAGATCATCAATAGCGGAAGAAGTAATGTTTTCATGCTGACAGAATTATTCATTTGTCAAAAGTACACACAATCCGGGCGGAAACCCGCAGCTTTATCATGCAAGCCGCGTAATGATTGTTAAAAACGGTGATAATAATACCGTTTGCCCGGCCCGGAAAGCAGAAGGCTAAATGTTTCCCCGTCCGGCAGTTTTCCCGAAACAGCGAATTTTATATCTTTACGCCCCCGCCAACTTAGCTCAGCTGGTAGAGCATTTCATTCGTAATGAAAGGGTCGTCGGTTCGAATCCGATAGTTGGCTCTTTTTTATCAGGCCCCTTCCAGGGCGTGTTCCCGGATGCTTTCCCAGTTTTTACCATCGTGCCGCAGCAGGTAAAATGCGTTCACGCCGAATTCCGCCTCAAAATTTTTCTGTTCGTATTCTTTCCAGGCTTCCTGGAACAAGGTCCAGCTCAGGTCACGGTAAGCGATGGTCAGGTGCGGCGTAAATTTCCATTCCTGCTCGATTACCGGTTCATCCGGAAAGGCCCGGCGAAACGCGTCCAGCACCTGTTCGTGCAGTTTAAGCAGGGCGGGATTCGTCATGGCTTTGATATACACCACCGGGCTTTTGCGTTTTCGAAAAACGCCGAATCCTTTTATTTCCTGGCGAAAGGCCTGCACTGTAACAGGCATTTCATCAAACCAGTTCAGCACCCTTTCCTTGTCGGCCGCTGGTAAATAAAAGGGAGCCTTCAGGGTGATATGCGGCATCACCCGCAGAGCCGCCTGGCTCTGGAATCGCCGGGCGAAATCCTCCTTCAGGGCGGTGATCGCATCGCTGACCGGCGCCGGCGGAAAGACCGCAATGAAATAAAGGGTTTTATTTTCGTTCATGGATCAACGTTAGTATCCGCCGCTTTATCAGTCCTGCTCATGGCCAAGTGACGGTAAAGCGGGCCAGTTCCAGGGTTCCGATTTTTCCAGCCCGTCGGGCCGCGGGCTGGCGCCGCGGATGCTGAATACCGGCCAGGCCTCCAGCTCACGGGAAGCGATCTCGGTTTCCAGTATCGCCTTCATTTGCGCATCGCTCAGTCCCGGTTCAATCCACTGCACCGCTTTTTCCGGCTGCAGGAAGAGCGGCATGCGGTGCCGGTTGGTGCCGTCGTTGTGGATCTGCTGCATGAGTTTGTTTCCTTCGCGGGTGATCATGGCGAAAGTGCCCGTGATCTCGCCGGTTTCGGGGCTGATCACTTTGCTGACGGCCCCGATCATCTGTTTATCGTTAACGGCTTTTATCCGTTCGATATCTTCCTCCTGAAGATCCGGGTAAAAATAAAGCGCGGGGATCAGCATCCGTTTCCGGTTCCTGAGCCGGATATAATAAGGCACTTTATGTTTCCAGCCCGGGATGGCGCGGTGTTCATATATACCCGGTGTATCGATCAGGCAGCGGTGTGAACGGATGCGGTGCCAGGCCGAGCGGGGCTCGAAAATATTTTCGGCCCGCGCGTTGTACATGTTATTCGCGTATTTATTAAAGCTGACGGGATCCCTGAACATAAATTTCATCAGCACGCCCCAGCGCATTGCCGTCAGCCGGGGATGACCATCCTCTCCCGCCAGGATGATTCTTGTTTTGGGACGGCTATGCGCCTGCACATGGGCGCTCCCGCTGAAGTCGACCGACAATTGCGGATCTGTCTTCAGCCCGGGAAGATAATCGTACAATGAATCTTCGGTGATATCGATCTTAAATGAAATGTCCAGGCACATATCAGGCGTTTTCCAGCTCTTCAAATTTAATTTTTATTTCCTCCCCTTCGTAGGCGATACGGGTAAATAATTCGCCGAGCTGGAAATAAAGAAAAGGAATAAGCCGGATCCCGCCTTTCAGTTCCCAGCGGGTATGGCGCCCGATCCAGCGCCGCGTGTTGTCGCGGTAAAAACGGGTGATCTTCTTCTCGATCCCCGGCACGAGGATCACCGACCAGACCCGGTAGCCTTCGGGCTGCGCGGCCGCTTTCCGCAGTTTATCCAGGTGGCCGGGTCTGCGCGCGTCATATAAAAAGCGGAAGGGGTCGTCGCCGATCGCCTGGAAATGCCGCTGCGCTTCCGCGGGCTTGTGGTAATGCGATACGAGGAAGGAACGCGCCGGTTTTTCTCCGCTGTTCTTCTCCCCGCGCGGAAAAGAAGACCGCACAAAATACTGCAGGCCCTTTTGCAGCATCGCTTCCAGCAAGGCCGTATTGAACAACACGCAGGGGTTAAATTTAGTGCTCATATATACTTTTTGATCGTGTTACTCAATGTTACCGTTCGCGACTCCTCACTCCTAACTTCTAACTCCCGACTAAATTTTAATCCGCAGCACCTCTTCAATCCGCGTTGTATAACAGGGTGATAAATTCATTTGCCGCAATTTCCATTCGCGGGCGAAGCCCTGAACGGCGAAGCGCAGCCGGTCGCGGCCAAACCTGGCATTCACCGCGTCGAGGGCCTGCATCATCCGCGCTTCGCGTTCGTGGTCGCAGTCGTCAAAGAGGCCGCGCTGCACCGCGCACTCGGGCACCAGTTCCGATACGATCACCCCGGCTTTTTTGAACTGGTACCCGCTCCGGTAAATACCGTCGAGCCCCGCGAGCGCGCGCGCGATGATGGCGCGGCTGCTATTGCTGGGCAGCGGCAGGGCGAGGCTGACGGACCTGGCATACTGCGGTTCGCGCACCCGGTGTACATTGGTTTGGAGGAGCACCTGTACGAGGGAGGCGCAGCTTTTTTGCTGCCGCAGTTTCAGCGCGCAGGCACCGGCATAACTGGCCACCGCTTCGCGGATATCTTCTTTTGCCGTGAGCAGTTTCCCGAATGAACGCGCGGTGCAGATTCCCTTTTTGGGTTGCGGCATTTCTTCCCATGCGATCGACGGAATGCCGCGCAATTCCCGGTAGAGGCGCTCCCCCAGCACGGTCAGGTTGTTCCTGATCCAGCCGGGTTTGAGCTTTTCAATAAAATCGGCGGCCGTGGCGATCCCCATCCATTGCAGCCGCCTGCTGTGCTGCGCCCCGATACCCCATACATCGCCGATGGGGGTCGCGGCCAGCGCCTCCGCCGTTTTTTCATTCGTGTCGAGGCAATAAACAGGGCCGGTTCCTTTATTTTTTTTGGCGAAGCGGTTGGCCAGTTTCGCGAGGCTCTTGGTGGAAGCGATGCCCACCGTAACCGGGATACCAAGCCTTCGCCGGATGGCCAGCCGGATTTCATCCCCGTAAGCGTAAAGATCGCGGCCCGGTGGCAACTGCAGGACGAGAAAGGCTTCATCGATGGAATAGGTCTCTACCTGCGGCGAAAATTCCCGCAGGATCGCCTGCACGCGCCCGCTCAGATCGCCGTAGAGCGCGTAGTTCGAAGAAAAAACACGCACCCCGTGGCGGGTGATAAAGGATTCCATCCGGAACACCGGCGCTCCCATTGCGATACCCAGCGCCTTGGCCTCTTCGCTGCGGGCGATGACGCAGCCGTCGTTATTGCTCAGCACCACCACGGGTCGTCCTTCCAGCGAGGGGTCGAAGATCCTTTCGCAGGAAACGTAAAAATTATTGCAGTCCACCAGCGCGATCATGGCTTCAGGGTATCAATGATGACTTTAGTAACGGTGCCCCACACACTAAAATCCATGCCTTCGGTTACGGGAATGGGCGGGTAGCGCGGGTTGGCAGGGAGGAGCCGGATACCGCTGCTGTTGCAGATAAAGGTCTTGACCGTAAACTCCCCGTTCACCACGGCCACCACGATACTGTTGTTGACGGGCGTCACGGAGCGGTCCACCACCAGCAGGGCCTGGTCGGGGATATGCGCGCCGGTCATCGAATCGCCCTCCACCCGCACCAGGAAGGTGGAGGCGGGATGCGGCCGCAGCAACTGGTTCAGGTCGATCTCCTCCCCCGAATAATCGGCCGCGGGCGAAGGGAAACCGGCCCGCAAACCCCTTTCATACTGCATCCGGATGGGATCCTCCTCCCCGCAGATCCGGTAAAACTTCATTCCCGCCGCTTTCAGGCCCGCCAATCCCATGCTAAATTTTTTAGCAAATTAGGGAAAATAAACAGAATGTCTAAATAATTTTAGACGGGCCCCGATCCCTCTTAAAATGGCGTGTATTTGAATTTTTGCCCGCCCACGGAAGCCTCGTACATGAGTCCCCCCTTCTGCTGGGTGAAGATCATCACCCCGTTGGCATATTTTACATTGGCGGAAGCGCCTGCAGTGGCAGCCACGGCGGAAGCCTGGGCGGCAAATTCGAATTTGCTCTGTTTGAAACGGTCGAACGTGGTTTTATTCTCAAAGAAGATCACCTCCCGGTAGGCCTGCCCGCCCCACTGGAAACCGATGCTCACCTGCGTCATTTTGGCCTTACCCACGATGGCCCCGCGCTGGTATACAATACCGTTACCCGCGGCGCCGCCGATCCCGATGGCACCCTTGCCCACATTGGGAAAAATGACATAACCATAGGCATTGGCGAATACATTTTTCATCAGGCCGTCGGTACGGATAAAATCGGCCTTCGCCTCCGTACAATCTTCCACCAGCCGCTTGTCTTTCTGTGAACTTTGCGCCGCCGACCCAAGACCGTTCAGCAAGGCCGCCAGCACAAATACCGGAAATACAAATGCGGGAATCCTGATCTTTTTCATAACCTGTTTTTTTTCAAAGTTAGGCAAAGACTTTGCCAAAGAAGGTGGCAGGGAGTTAATGAAATAGAAATGGATAAAAGGTCATAGAGGTCATAACAGTCATAAAGGTCATATCAGTCATATCAGTCATAAAGGTCAAATGGGTCATATGGGTCATTTGGGCAGACCCCGGATCCCTGAATTACTTCAAAGCATCCGGGATGCCTGCTGAATTTTTCAGGAACCGCAGATTGAAATAATTCCGAAAACGACTACATAATCGGGCAAATAAACCACTGAGCCTTCATACATGATTATCCCTCCCGAGCGTTCACCCTACTTATTCTACTTATTTACTTATATACTTATTTACTTATATACTTATTTACTTATTCCTCATTCAACTTTTTGTTTTCCTTAAGACCCCCGCTCCCCGCTTCTCTCTACCTTTAACCGCCACTGTATCCACACCGCATGAAACGAATCCTCCTGCTCCTGCTGGGCGGCCTGCCGCTGGCGGTCATTGCCCAAACCGCCGATCCCCTGAATACGGCGAAGCGTTGCAGCTATATGAGCGCCGATGAACGGGACATGATCTATGAGATCAACAGGGTGCGGCATGAGCCGCAGTCATATCTTGTTTACCTCAACCCCCTGCTCGAAGCAGCAAAACTCAAACTAAACACGTACGGAAAGGGGGGAAAGAATTACAGTCTCACTTTCTCCACTATAAACCGCGATGGCAAAGAGATCAAAACCATCGATACTACCTGGCATTATATCAATGAAGAAGAAGTGAACGCCCTCAGCACCCTCGTGGAAAAGCTGAAGACCATGAAACCCCTTTCCATCCTGCAACCCGATGCGGGCATCTACAAAGCCGCCGGCAAACACGCGGCCGACCAGCATGCGCATAACTGGAAACTGATGCATACGGGCAGCGACGGGTCGCTGCCCTGGGACCGGATCCTCAAATATTCCCCCTCCATGCGATTCGGGAATGAAAATATTGCGGGCAGCACAGGCCCTGTTACAGCCCGCGACATTGTGATCCAGTTATTGGTGGATTCCGGGATCCCGGGTTACGGGCACCGCGAAAACATGCTCGACCCGCAATGGACCCATGTGGCCTGCAAGGGTGAAAAATTCACGGATGGCATGAACTGGTGGATCCAGAATTTCGGGGTAATCAAAAAAAATAAATGATCTGAACGGAAAAGGGACTGACAGTTGTGCCGCCTGTGGGGTATAATTTTTATCAGTACACAACCGATGAATATGTGCGGCGGCATTCGTAAAAGATTTTCGCCGGGATGCTGAAAAAAAAAGGCCGCGTTCAGCCATAAACTGTACCACCATTATAATACCCCGCTTTTCAGCCGGTGGGCGGCATCGGACTGACATTGGCCCTGGCACCGGCGCTAAGTTCGACTACCTGCCCCCGCAGATCACCGGGTATGGCATTGAACCCCATGAACACTTTCACAGGGGATTAATAAAAAAAGCGAAACAAAAAAATATTGATGCCCGATTACGCAAAGCGATGGATCTTCCATCCCGCTGCCGAAAACATATAACGGTGATGCGCACTTGCATATTTAGCGGTTTTGAAAACCGCAACTAAAAAACACAAAGGAGACATTGGCGATGTCCGCCCCGGATATCGCACCGATCCGGGCCCGCCCCTGCAATTGCCGGGGCTGCAACATCCGTAACATAAGTTACATAGAATACAGCCCGAACGCCTGGCAACCAACTCATGCTGCGTGCCGTCAACCGTTTCACTGAGCAACATCATCGCCCGGGATCATCGGTGTTATAAAAAAGGAGTGATACGCGGCAGACCTTTACGCCGACAGTCAACACATTCATTCAACAATACAATAAATCACCTGTTATGAAAATCATTGTCATTGGTGGCAATTTCGCCGGCGCCACTGCCGCGCTCGAGCTCAAAAGAAAACTGAAAGACAAAGCCGAGATTACCGTAATCGACCGTAACGAAGATTTTCTTTATATCCCTTCGCTGATCTGGGTACCTTTCAAAAGAAGGGAGGTTAGCGATATCAGTATTCCCCGCAGGGCCATCCTGGAAAAAAAAGGCGTGCAGTTTATCTGTACCATGGCCTTGCAGATCGACCCGGATAAACAGATCGTATCAACCGAAAAAGGCGAGATGAGCTACGACCAGCTGGTGATCGCCACCGGCCCCAGGGTCAATTTTGATATCGCACCGGGGGTACGCGAACACAGTTGTTATATCGGCACGCCGGCCGGCGCCATGAAAACCCGGGAAAAACTGGAAGCCTTCCGGCAAAACCCCGGCCCGATCGTGATTGGGGCCACACAAAACGCCGGTTGCATGGGCGCCGCTTATGAATTCCTTTTCAACATCGAAAAATGGCTGCGTGAACAGCATATCCGCAAAAAAGTGGATCTCTACTGGGTCACTCCGGAAGATTACCTGGGGCATTTCGGGATCGACGGGATGCCGGGCGGACAATCCATGCTGAAAGCTTTTATGAAAATGTTTCACATTCATTACCGCGTTCAGGTAGGGATCAAAGAAGTGACCGCCGATAATGTGGTGCTGGATACCGGGGAAACCATTTCCACGAAATTCGTAATGCTAATGCCGCCTTTTACCGGCGTCGACCTGATTCGCCACTCTCCCAAACTTGAAGCCACGGCCAATGGTTTCCTGGATGTGGATGGCACTTACCAGCACAAAAAATATAAAAATGTCTGGGCAGCGGGTCTTACAGTAAATGTAACGACCCCGTTTACTCCCGGAAAAATACCCTATACGGTTCCCAAAACCGGTTATCCCAGCGATGAAACCGGTAAGATCGTTGCCGAAAATATACTGCGGTCGCTGACCGGTAACAAAAAACTGAAATCAAAGAAATGGGGTGAAATCCCGGGCCTTTGTGTGATGGATGCGGGGAAGAAAGAAGTGCTGATCGTATCAAACCACCTGTTCCGCCCAAGGACCTTTGCCCTGATGCTGCCAAATGTATTCTATGATTTCACGAAGGTACTGCTGGAAAAATATTTTCTCTGGAAGATCCGGCATGGTTATTCCAAACTGCCCTGAGCAAATAGGATAAAATTGGAGCAGGGAATCTGCTGTGTTGCACCGCCATACAACCGCTTTTCCCGGCATTCTCAATTACAATCATCGTGAGCGCTGACCCCTGTCAGCCTGACCGGGCCCCGGGAGGGGCTACCTTTAAAATGATAAGGACTCGCCGAAAACCTTTTTACAAAGTAGGCGGTAAATGTAGTTTTATGCAAACACTGAAAAAAGCCGGGCTGATCGCCGCGCTCTGCGTAGCCGCGTGGGGCCTGCCTTCCTGTAATACGCCGTTCATGACAACCATCGGGGTGCAATTCACCAATCCTTCCTGGGCGCCGCCCTATTATAACGGGGTGCGGTATTATTACCTGCCTGATATTGAAACCTACTATGACCTGCAGGACCGGAATTTCGTATATCTCGATAACGGGCAGTGGCGCTACTCCCCTTCGCTTCCTTCGGTGTATGGCAGCTACGACCTGTTCAACGGGTTTGTCATCGCCCTGAATATAACGCTGTACCAGCCATGGATGCACCACCAGTATTATGTGTCGCATTATCCCCGCTACTATTATAATAATGTGTACCAGCCGAACGACCGGCCCAATATCAGGGGGTATAATGAAAATGACAGAAAACCGATTTACTGGAGACAGGAAGACCGCGACCGGCTGAATGACCTGCGGAGAAACGACAGGCCTGAAGTGAGAAATGAACCGCCGCGGCAGCCGCAAAACACCAATTATTACGGCAGGAAGATCGGACAGCCGGTAAAAGTGACGCCGAAAATGCGGCAAAGGGACAACAAACCGGGCGGAAACAGGCCTGAATAAGGATGGGAATTAAAAAATGATGCTCAACCCGAAATTATTTTTTCGAAAGCAAAATGAAAGGTAAAGTTGTCTACCATTTAAAAGAACACCTTAAAGGGAACTACCTTCAGCATATGTTTCAGGCAAGTTTTCGTATTCAAATACCTCTGGCAGGTACGCGGCGACCTGAAAATAAACGATGCGTGTTAACACATCATCGATGTTTAAGATTTCTCTAACTATATTGCAGGGGCTGATCTTCTTTCCGGTACGGGAATGGAAGAACAGCCCTTATCACTTATTCTAAATTGAAAATCATGAAACAAACCCTGACATTCCTGATCGGAATTTTTACTTTGGCCGGAGCCTGGGCCCAGCCCGGCGCCACCAGCGTCAATATCACCGTCTACGGGAACAAGGATCTGCGGATCGTTATCGATAATTACCAGAGCGACCTGCGGAGCGCCAGCGTAAGCGGGAACAATACCAGTTTCCGGGTTGATAATCTGGAAGCAGGACAGCATAGTTTACAGATCACCCGGACCGAAAGCCGTTCCGGCCGTCCGGAAACCATCAATACCGTATTCATGCTCAGGCGGCGCTTCGATATGCAGGTACGCCTGAATGAGAACGGGAGCCTCGAACTGATTGAAACAAAAAGGACCTGGGGTGGAAATGAAAACCGGCAACCCCCGATGAGCAACAGCAATTTCAACGTTTTGCTCAAAAGCGTAAGGGACCAGGCTTCGCAGAGCGGTAAAAGATCCGTGGTCGCCAACGCCTTTAATAATACCTCCAATTATTTTACCTGTTTCCAGGTAGAACAGCTCCTGCAACTGATCAGCTCGGAAAACAACCGGCTGCAGCTGGCCAAATTATCATACCGGGGCGTTACAGATCCGGGGAATTTCAGCCAGCTCTACGACCTGTTCAACAGCGAAGCCAGCATAAGGGAACTGAAGGAATTCGTGAACGATTACGGCGATACCTATGACGAAAAGAACCCCATGTCGGATACCGATTTCACCAGGCTGTATAATGATATAAAGAACCAGTGGCCCTCCAGCACGCAGATGACATCACTGGCTGCCGCATTTAACAATACCGCTAATTTCTTTACCGTAAGCCAGGCCTCGCAACTGATACAGCTGGTGAGTTATGAAACGAACCGTCTCCAGTTATGCAAATACGCGTACCGCGGTATCGTGGATCCTGAAAATTTCACGCAGCTGAACAGCCTGCTGAATTTCCAGTCAAGCCGCGATGAACTGGCCGACTATGTAAAAAATTACAAGACGGGCACGTCGAAACTGCCCATGGGCGATACGGAATTCAATACCCTGTACCAGGGTGTCAAGAACCAGTACGCCGGTTCAGCCCGCGAAACCGCGATCGCCAATGCCTTCAATAACACGTCGAATTTCTTTACGGTGAGCCAGGCCTCGCAACTGATCACGCTGGTGAATTCTGAATCCAGCCGGCTGCAGCTCTGTAAATATGCTTACCGCAGTATTGTGGATCCGGAATATTTTACACAGCTGAACAGCCTCCTCAGCTTCCAGTCGAGCCGTGACGAACTGGCTGAATACGTCCGTATGTACAATGCAGGCCAGTCGCGTAACGCCATGCCCGACGCGGAGTTTAATACCCTGCTGCAGAATATCAGGAACCAGTATTCAAGTTCAGCCAAAGAAAACGCGCTCACCGCCGCCTTCAATAAGAGTACGAATTTCTTCTCCGTATACCAGGCCAGCCAGCTGATCGCGCTGGTGAATTCGGAGAGCACCCGGCTGCAATTGTGCAAACTCTCCTACCGCAGCATTGTGGATCCCGCGAATTTCACGCAGCTGAACAGCCTGCTCAGTTTCCAGTCGAGCCGCGACGAACTTGCGGAATATGTAAGGATCTATAAAACGGGGCAAACCACGAAGATGCCCATGGCCGACGCCGATTTCAATACCCTTTACCAGTCCGTCCAGGGGAAATATTTCCCGGGTGAAAGGATGTCGAGCCTGACAGAAATTTTCAACAATACCGCTAATTATTTCACCATGGTACAGATCCGCCAGCTGGTCAAACTGGTAACGCTCGAAAGCAACAAACTGCAACTGGCAAAGCTCTCTTACCGCGGCATGACCGACCGGGCCAATTATACCGGTTTGTATGAGTTGTTCGGCAGCCAGGCCAGCAAGGATGAACTGGATAATTATGTAAGGAATTACAGGGATTAAAATCCCGGGCCTGGTCCGGGTTCATAAAAATAAAAACCCCGGCGTAACAACATTACGCCGGGGAAGGCCGGGAATTTAATATGCCCCGGTTCCGAATATTTGCTAAAGCCTTCGGCAGGGCTGATTCAACAGGACCCGGTCGGTGCCGGGAACAATAATTTTCCGTTTACATCCATTTGGCCAGGTAAACATTGAATTCCTGGCGCAGGTCGCGGATGATATTTTCAAATACGCGTACATCTTCCGCTATCTTCCCGTGATCGTCAAAGCGGCTGGTTTCCGCCTTGCCCATATGTTCTTTAACATCCACGTATACCTGGTGGTCATTGGCCTTGATACTGTGTTTCAGCCGGCTGATATTATTGCGCTGGATGATGAACTGGTTCTGGAAATGTTCGAGACCCGACCGCGATTCGATACTGTTGTTTTTCCCGCCCACTTCGGCGAGGCGGTCTTCCAGGATATCCAGTTCCTGTTCATAGAAATCCAGTGATTTCAGCCATTCGGTATGTTCGATGCCTAGTTGGTTCGCGTTTTTGTAGCTCATAACCGGAGATTTGATGAAGCGTTATTGTTTTCGATATAAAATTGGGGGAATAATACGGCCGTTGAAATGACCTGTATCAAAAGGCGGGATGATGATGCTCAA
>CAYNSL010000046.1:0-4682 GCA_964399755.1 uncultured Chitinophaga sp.
TGATGACGCTGCAATACCGGGTCAATATTGATAAAAGGAATAAAAAAAGAAAGCAGGGTGTAACCCAGCAGGTACCAGCGGTTCCAGTAGTAGAATGTCAGCTGGCGGAGCACCAGCTGGTAAAACAGCCAGACCAGTCCCAGGCTGACCGATAATTTAAGCAGGTATAAAAACAGGGCTGGCATGGCGGGGATGGATAGTTTATTGTTTGCCTTTTTCGATCAGCTGAATGATTTCCCTGAGCTCAGTTGCTGACAATTTTTTCTGCTCCACGAAAAAATTCACCAGTTCCTTATATGAATTATCGAAATATTCCTTCACTACATTGTTCATGAATTTCTTTTTGTATTCCGCTTCGGTTACCGCGGGTTTGTACAGGTAGGCGTTCCCAACCAGCCGGCTGTGCAGGTAGCCTTTTTTTTCCAGGTTCTTGATGATCGAGGCCACCGTGGTATAAGGAGCCGGGTTGCTCATGTTTTCCATAAAGGATTTTACGTTTCCTTCCCCTGTGCGCCAGACGGCGATCATCGCTTCCTCTTCGGTATGGGTGAGTTTTTCCATTTCTACGAAATTTTCGTAAACCTACGAAATTTTCGTAATTCGCCAAATTTTTATTGTTAAAATAACGTGAAGGCCACCCGTCAGACTGCATAAAAAGATGACCGGTTCCGGGAAATTTGCCCGGAAGCACCCGTTTTCCGACGTTTTAGGTCCGTTAAATACCGGTCACTTTCCCGAAAAAAACTTTTTAAGCGGGTTAATCCGGCATTTCCATTCCGGGGTAATGATGTTGATTTGGCATTTAAGAAACGAATCATGCCTTTTAAGTTTGAGCAACTGCTCGTCTGGCATAAAGCGGTGGATCTGTCTGATAAAATAACCCGGTTAGTAAAATCATTTCCCCGGCATGAACTGTTTATTTTAACCCGGCAGATCAAAAAAGCCGCCGATGCAGTTTCCCTGCATATCGCGGAAGGATCTACTGGTCAGCCGGAACCGGAATTTAAACGCTGCCTGGGTATCGCGCTGCGTTCCTGCATCGAAGTAGTTGGCTGTATTTTCCTGGCCCGGCGGAGGGGATATTTAACCCAACATGAATTTGAGGGGATCTACAGGGACTGCGAAGAAATTCTGGCCCTGATCAATACGCTGAAACTTTCATTGCCTTAATACAACCGGCTTAGCGGTATTTACATCAACTCCCTGCATTTCGCCACCACCGCGTCCACTTCTTCCTTTGTATTATGGCGGCTGAAGGAAAACCGTACCGTTACCAGGTTGGGGTTATTGTTGATGGCCCGGATCACATGACTGCCCACGTCGGCCCCGCTGCTGCAGGCGCTGCCGCCGGACACGCAGATATTGTTGATGTCGAGATTAAACAGGATCATTTCCGATTTTTCCGTTTTGGGGAAAGCCACGCTTAAAACCGTATAGAGACACCTTCCTTCCTGGTCGCCGTTGAACTGCACGCCGGGTATATGCCGGCGCAGTTCGCCGATCATATAAGTTTTTATAGATTGAATATAGTTGCTGTCGGTTTCAAAACGGTTCATCGCCAGTTCGAGTGCTTTCGCAAAACCGACGATCCCGTAAAGGTTCTCCGTGCCGGCCCGCATGTTCCGCTCCTGCCCGCCCCCGAGTATATATGGTTTGATGCGGATATTATCGTTTACATATAATATACCAACCCCTTTGGGACCGTGAAATTTATGCCCGGCGGCGCTGATAAAATGCACCGGCGTCTTCCGCAGGTCGAGCGGGTAATGCCCCACTGTTTGCACGCAATCGGAATGAAAGATCGCATTGTAACGCTTGCAGAGTTCACCCACGGCGTCGATATCCAGTAAATTGCCGATCTCGTTGTTGGCGTGCATCAGGGTAACCAGACATCTTTCCTTTTGCGAGGATAATTGTTCTTCGAGGTCAACGAGGTTGACATGCCCGTTGCTGTACAGCCGCACATGGCTGGTGGTCACCATTTCTTCATGGTCGTAATGCTCCACTGTATGCAACACCGCATGGTGTTCTACCGGGGAGGAAATGATATGCCTGCACCCGAGATCGCGGATAGCGGCGGCGATGGCGGTATTGTTGCTTTCGGTTCCTCCGCTGGTAAAAAAGATCTCGCCGGGATGCGCATTCAGTAATTTGGCCACCGATTTACGCGCGGTTTCAATCGCCAGCCTGCTCTCCCGTCCGTAGGAATAAATGGAAGAGGGGTTGCCGAAATGAGAGGTCATGTACGGCAGCATGGCATCCAGCACTTCCGGGTCGAGCGGCGTGGTGGCGGCATTATCAAAATAGATACGGTTCATCATTCCCGGGGAGATCGTTTTTGTTTCCAAATGCGTGCAAAGATACGAATTAAGCGCCCAAGCAGGGGGTTTAGCCGGCTGCATCAATACTGAATTCACGGATATCCCGCATCAGTTGCTGGGCGATATTATTAGCCTTGGTTTCCAGGTCGCTTTCGGCATAAATGCGGATGATCGGTTCCGTATTGGAGGGGCGCAGGTGCACCCAGTCCCTGTCGAATTCGATCTTCAGGCCGTCTTCGGTATTCACCGGTTTGTTTTTGTATTTCTTCCTGATCTTTTCAAACAGGGAACGGAGATCCGTGCCCTCCTTAAGATCGATCTTGTTCTTGGATATGAAATACCCGGGATAGCGGTTGCGGAGTGATTTCATACCCGCGGCATGACCGGCGAGATGGCTCAGGAAAAGCCCGATACCGATCAGCGCATCCCGCCCGTAATGAAAATCGGGTACGATGATGCCGCCGTTTCCCTCGCCGCCGATCACGGCACTGACTTCCTTCATTTTCTTCACCACATTCACTTCCCCCACCGCCGCGGGAAAATAAGCGCCGCCCTGCTGTTCCGTGATCTCGCGCAGGGCTTTTGTGCTGCTCATGTTGCTGACGGTATTCCCCTTTTTTTTGCCCAGCACATAATCCGCGATGGCCACCAGCGTGTATTCTTCCCCGAACAAAGTGCCGTCCTCGTTTACAAAACACAACCTGTCCACATCGGGATCCACGGCGATACCCAGGTGGGCCTTCTGTTTTACCACTTCACTGCATAGTTCCGTTAGGTGTTCAGGCAGGGGTTCGGGATTGTGTGCGAATTTACCGTTCACTTCCCCGTTCAATACAACGACATCTTCCACACCCAGGGCGATCAGCAGGGCCGGAACAAAAATCGCCCCGGTAGAATTAATCACATCCACCACCACTTTAAATTGCTGTTTGGCGATGGCCTTACTGTTTACCAGCGGGTGCCGGATTACGGCATCGATATGTTTCTGAAGATATTCATCGCTGATCGTAGCATTCCCGATCCGTTCAACCGGCGCATAGTCAAAATTCTCCGCGGCAGCCAGTTCCAACAGGCGGGCTCCGGTTTCCGCCGATATAAATTCACCTTCATTGTTCAATAATTTAAGGGCATTCCATTCGCGCGGGTTATGGCTGGCCGTAATGATGATACCCCCGTCCGCTTTTTCCAATTTCACCGCGATTTCCACGGTGGGCGTGGTGGAAAGCCCGAGATCCACTACATCGATACCCATGCCGGTGAGCGTCGACACCACCAGGTCCCGGATCATCGGCCCGCTGATGCGCCCGTCGCGCCCGACCACGATCTTTTTTCGTTTTTTGCTACCCGTGATCAGGCTCCCGAAAGCAGAAGTGAAGCGTACCACGTCTATGGGAGTCAGGTTATCGCCCGGTTTACCGCCGATGGTTCCCCGGATACCGGAAATACTCTTGATTAAAGCCACATGAATTCTTTAGGTGGGCAAAAATACGTTTTTCAATTCCAACGGTCTTTTAAGGTGCTGGCTTACTTTTGCGATATGACAGCCCCGGCATGGTACAAAGACTGGTTCAGTTCTCCGTTTTACCACAAACTATATTTTGAAAGGGATGAGCAGGAAGCGAAAGCCTTTATCCAAAAACTGGTAACGCGCCTGCAACCGCCGCCCGGCTGCCGGATGCTCGACGTGGCCTGCGGCAGGGGCCGTCACAGCCGTATCCTCGCATCGATGGGATATTTTGTGACGGGCATCGATATCTCTTACAGCAGCATCGCGATGGCCACCCGCTCCGCGGAACAGGACCCCGCCATCGATCCCGCCAGGCTGGAGTTCTCCGTGCATGATATGCGGCTGCCCTTCCGCGGCAACTATTACGACTACGCTTTTAATTTTTTTACCAGCTTCGGTTATTTCCGCACCCGAAGGGAACACGACGACGCTATCCGCACCATCGCCCAAAGCCTGCGCCCCGGCGGGATCTTCGTGATCGACTACCTCAATGTGCATTACGCCGAAGCCCATCTTGTACGCGCGGAGGTCAAACAACTCGGGGATACCCGTTACGAGATCCATCGCTGGGATGATGAAACGCATTTTTATAAAAAAATCATCCTCACGGACCCTTCGCTTCCGCAGGCGCTGCAGTTCACCGAGCAGGTCACCAAGTTTTCACCCGGCGATTTCACGGATATGCTCAGCTACCAGGGCCTGCAGGTGCAGGATGTTTTCGGCGACTATGAACTGAACCCCTACGATGTCAGCAAAACCCCGCGGCTCATCCTCCTCGCTGTAAAAACCGGAACCCCCTCCGGCGACCGGGAAAAGCGGTTGTATAGTGACGGGAGAGGGACGGATGCGCTGAC
>CAYNSL010000046.1:4782-23357 GCA_964399755.1 uncultured Chitinophaga sp.
TCTTATTATTCATAATAAGATATTTCGCCGTCTCAAAAAACGCGTTGGTAAATGCGGAGAGGCGGCGCTTGACGGAATCCTGCCGGGCGGGAGTCAGGGAAATGTTGTCGTGCAGGGGAATGAGCTGTTCATCGGGGAAATTGATATTGCGGGTGAAATAAAAATCATCTGTCACCATGCCAATACCGCCCGCCGTATTGGTGATAAAGGCGTAGTTGTTCTGCTTGGCGGGATCGAGCAGATCGCGGCCTAGCGTGGTGTTTACATACGATTGATGCAGGAGCCCGGCAATCGTGGGGAGGATATCAATTTGTGATACCACTTCTCCCCTTCGCTGGGGCTGGAGCAGTTCCGGCGCGTAAATTAGCAGGGGTACATGTTCGTCGGTCAGCCGCTCGTGAGTCCATACCGGCGGGTAGACGGCACTGGCATTGCCCGCCACGCCGTGATCGCCCACAAACACAAAAATGGTGTTGTCAAAATAACTTTCCTGCTGCGCGGCCTGGATGAATTTACGGATACAATAATCCGAATACCGGAATGCGTTGAATTCCCCGATCGAGCCAAACCCGTATTTCTTCAGGGTGTCGGCGTCCACCGTCACTTTGTGAAAATCGGTATCCTGCTGCGAAATGGAGCGGTCGTAAGGGTGGTGATTGCCTGAAGTCTGGATATACGCGAAAAAGGGCCGGCGCTGTTTTTTGAAAACGGTATTCGCTTCAAGAAAGAGATCTTTGTCGCTGATGCCCCATACATTGATCTTCGGGGAGGAAAAGCTCCCTTCGGTATGCATCTGCAGCCCCCGGATATTTTTCAGCAGCCCCTCGAAATTGCTGAACTCGGGGTTGCCGCCGAGAAAATAATGTTTATCGTAATCTTCGAAATTATTGATGATCGTGTGTTGCTTTACGGCTTCCGGGTTGCGGCTCGAGAATTTAAACAACTGCGCGTCGGGGATGCCGGTCAGGATGGCGAACAAACCGCGCGCGGTGGAGAAATGCGGCGTAAAACAGCGTTCGAAGAAAATGCCTTCCTGGCACATCGAATTAAAGAATGGCGTGGCGTCGAGGGGGTTGCCGCTCATGCTGCTTTTATACATGCTGAACGATTCGCACTGCACCAGCACGATATTGGGACGGCTTTCCAGCGAGCCACTGCGCGGGGGCGGCACCCGCCGGTAGGAAAAATTATTTTTATCGGGCAGCTGCATCCATTCGGCCATCACGGGAAAGGCCTCCCTGGCCTTTTGTTCATTGAAATCGGGTTTGCGCAATTTCAGGGTGGCGAAAAAATTCTGCAGGGGGTTAATGGCGAGGTAGGACTTAAAAGCGTTCCGGAACCGGAAACTGTCGTTACGGCTCAGCGGCACCCGTGAAAAATTACCCCAGGCAAAAACGGCGAGCAGCAGGGCGGCGACCACAAAATACTTCCGCCGGTAGGTGATTCCCTTACCTTCCGTTTTATTGATGACCTGCCAGTGACTGCGGTGGTACATCCAGCGGAAAAAAATCACCGCCACCACCAGCCCGAGGATCATCCAGAACAGGGGATAGGTTTGCTGCATCATTTTCCAGGAAATGCGGAAATCTTCCACAAAATTCATGGCGCCTGCGTCCAGCGGTGTCTGGTTATACGAAAGACTGCCGAATCCAGCGGCAAAAAAGAAAAAGACGATAAAAGTGGCGATGGCCAGGTACCAGGTCCAGTATTTTTTGTTCCGCGCCGAATAAAATGGCGAAAATCTTGGCCAGAGACTCAGTACCACCACCGGCAGCAGGATAAAGGAGATCCAGCGCAGGTCGTACCGCACCCCCATAATAAAAGAAGGCACCACCTCCCCCAGCCCGATCCCGTTGGGATAAAATTTGTGCCGGAAAGCAAAAAAGGTTCCCAGCCGGTACAGGGTAAAGATGAGCAGGAAGATCAGCAGCAGGTTGGCCACCCAGAGAAGGGTCTTGGGTATCCGGTAACGGACCAGCAGGCTGTTTATACTTTTAGTACCGACCAACGCTTTTTTTAAGGAGTACAAAAGAATAAAATTAAAACCGTTTGGCCAATACCGGTTTCAGGAAGCGATATCGGGTCATCCGGCTGGCATCATTGGCACCATGCCCGGCGATTGGGCCACTTCCCATATTTTTGAGGATGCTTATGCTGGCTTCGGATTTATGGCGTCGATTGATCGAATGGGACCATGCCCTGTTTGAAAAGATCAACGCGGGCTGGACCAACCCTTTCTTCGACTGGCTGATGCCCTGGGTAAGGGTTTCCCTGAACTGGGCGCCGCTCTACCTGTTCCTGCTGGTCTTCGTGCTGGTTAATTTTAAAGTGAAAGGGCTCTGGTGGGCGGTATTTTTCCTGGCCACGGTGGCGCTCACCGATATGACCGGCACCTACGCGATCAAACACGTGGTGGAAAGGATCCGGCCCTGCAACAATCCCGAAGTGCTGCAGCATATCCGCCTGCTGGCGCGGCAATGCGCCGGCGGATACAGTTTCATTTCCAACCACGCCGCGAATCATTTCGGCATGGCGGCTTTCTTTTTAATCAGTTTCCGGCATGTGCTCGGGCGTTGGGCCTGGATCGCAATCGGATGGGCTGCACTGATCTCCTATGCGCAGGTGTATGTGGGCGTACATTACCCGTCCGACGTGCTGGCGGGGGCCGCGCTGGGCATCGTGATGGGGATCAGTACGGGCTCCTTATTCAATAAGCGATTCGGATTTGCTATCTTCGGCCATTAAGAAATTGCCTTGATCGAGATACTTATACTGCTGGTACTGATATTACTGAACGGGATGTTTGTGATGTCGGAGATCGCCCTTGTCTCGGCCCGTAAATCCAGGCTGGAAAACCTGGCCGAAAAGGGTGACCTCAAAGCCAAAAGAGCCCTCGACCTTTCCAACAGCCCCGAAAAATTCCTCTCGGCCGCCCAGATCGGCATCACCCTGATCGCCATCCTTACCGGGGTTTATTCGGGCGAAAGGTTTGGCCGTTACCTGCAACCCTCTATCGAACGCATCGACGCGCTGAAACCCTATGCCGATACCATCGCCACTACCATCATCGTGGTGCTGGTTACTTTTCTTTCCATCATCTTCGGCGAACTGATCCCCAAACAAATCGGGCTGCTGCGCGCCGAAAAGATCGCGAAGCTGGTGGCGGGGCCCATGAATGTGTTTGCCAGCATCACCCACCCCGTGGTCTGGCTGCTGAACAAGATCAGCATCCTTTTTTTCCGCATCTTCAATATCAAAAAGTCGAAGGACGACGCCGTTACCGAGGAAGAGATCAAGACCCTGATCGTGGAAGGCACCGAAGCGGGTACGATCGATGAAGCCGAACAGGAGATCATTGAACGCGTATTTCACCTCGGCGACCGCAGCATCACTTCGCTGATGACGCACCGCAGCGATATCATCTGGTTCAACCTCGACGACAACGAAGAGAAGATCAAGGAAAAGATCCTGCAGGAGCCGCACTCCTCCTATCCCATCTGCGACGGTTCGGTTGACAATATCAAAGGCGTCGTGTCGATCAAGGATCTTTATATAAGCCCCGACAATACCCTTTTCCGCGACATCATGGTGCCGGCGCTCTTTATCCCGGAAAACAATTCACCCTACCAGGTGATGGAAAAATTCAAGGAATCAAAGATCCATTCCGCCTTTATCGTGGATGAATACGGCAGCATCCTCGGGCTGATCACGCTGAACGATATTCTCGAAGCCATCGTAGGCGATATCCCGCAGACCGACGTACCTGAATACGAGATCCGCAAACGGGATGACGGCACTTACCTGGTGGACGGCCAGATCCCCTTTTACAATTTCCTGATGCATTTTGAAAAAGCCGAATGGATGAACGGAGACGAACACGATTTCGATACCCTGGCCGGTTTTATTCTGCACGAGCTGGAAAAGATTCCCCGCACGGGCGACAAACTGGAATGGAAAGGATTTAAGATGGAAGTGATGGATATGGACGGCCACCGTATCGATAAAGTGCTGGTAACATTGAGCGGGGAGCTGAAAGAACAGATTGAAGAAGAGAAAAGATAAAATCTAATAACTGAGCAGATAAAAGTTTACCGGGTTCGCAACCCCGCTACTTTGCCTGAATTTCCGGGTCAATGGAAAATAACTATCTGAAAGGGCATCGCGGGATCGCAGCAACTTTTATCTTTTATCTGTTCAACTTTTATCTATTCAACTTTTATCCCGGCTAAAAACTAACAACCGCTTCCTTCTCGGGATAACTCAGCTTCGTACTCTTCCGGTTCCCGTTTACGATCACATGCATGATATTGATCTGGTCGTCAAACTGGTCGTACATGAGCGAGTTGGTGATATCCACGCGGCTAACCGAAGGAATATTATCCACTTCCACGTATCCGTACACCGCTTCGTTTTCCTGCTCAAAGCCCACATACGAAAGAGAAACGGGTTTGCCGTTCGCTTTTAAAGCGAGGTGGCTGAATATGTACCTGCGGACCAGCGTATCCATCGCGGCTTTATTGGGCGGGTTGGTGAGATCGACCTTTGTCTTGTAGTTTTTGGAAAGTATTTTCTCGAAATCGTCGGTAAAAATCTTGCAGCTTATCTCCAGGGTTTTGTCGGCCGCGTTATGATTGATCTCGATCACGCTGACATGAAAGGGATGGGGTGCGGGCCGCCGGGCCGAGAGTAAAAACCCCGCCAGCAGCGGTATCATTAACCATTTATAGACTGATGCGGCCATTGACACAATATATTTTACAAATACGAAAGTCTGGATTATTTTTCAACCCGCTGTCCCTCAACTGTGCCAGCTGATTTAATCCGGGATAAACGGCCAGTGGGATGAAGACGGCGCATGTATACAATAAGATGCAGGATTTCGGATTTTATTTTGGTTTGGGCTGGCATCATATCATCAGCAGGGACGCGCTGGACCACCAGTTGTTTATTGCCGCCCTGGTTGCCATATATGCCCTCAAAGACTGGAAACAGGTATTGATACTGGTGACCGCTTTTACCATCGGTCATTCCCTGACCCTGGCCCTGAGCGTACTCGATATCATCCGTTTCCCTTCCAACTGGGTGGAGTTCCTGATACCCTGCACCATCCTGGTAACGGCGATCAGCAACCTGTTCCAGAAAAAATTTACCCCCAAAACGATCCGGATCAACTATTTCCTGGCCCTGTTCTTCGGCCTGATCCACGGCATGGGTTTCGCCAACACCCTGCGGTTCATGATGGCCCGCGACCAGAACCTGGGATGGAGTTTGTTTGGCTTCAACGTAGGGCTGGAAGCCGGGCAGATTATCGTTGTGGTATTTTTATTGCTCCTGTCGCAGTTACTGTTTTCCCTGTTAAAGGTGAACCGCCGCGACTGGATGATCTTTTTATCCGCCGCCGCTTTTAGCATCGCGCTGAAAATGGCCCTCGAACGTATCCCTCATTAATCATTATAAACTGAACAGCCATGAAAAAAATAGTATTCACCTGCAGCCTGCTTGTCCTTGTTCAGGGACTAGTGCACGCACAGATCCAGAACAACAGCAGCTCCAACCATGCCAATAAGTTTGAGCAGCTGGGCACCATCCTCCCCGATCCGAACGATCAGCGGACGGCCAGCGGGGCCCCCGGCGCCAAATACTGGCAGCAACGCGTTGACTACGACATCAAATGCGAACTCGATGAAGCCAATAACAGGCTCACGGGTTCGGAGACGATCACTTATTTTAATAATTCACCTGATGTATTGGGATATTTCTGGATGCAGCTCGACGAAAACCAGCACAGCACGGTGAATAACGCCAATTACCAGAATCAAAATACCCTTCCGGCGCAGACGACCGATAAAGTGCTGGACCGCTATGAAGAAAGAAGATCGGATAACGGCTATGGCGTGAACATCATGAAACTAACCGACGCGAACGGCAACCCGCTGCGTTATACCATCAACAAGACCATGATGAAAGTGGATTTACCACAGCCGCTGAAACCGGGGCAGAAATTTGTATTTAAAGTGGACTGGAATTACAATATCGTCGACCGCGGTAATTTTATCCGTTTTGGCGGGGCCCGGGGCGGGTATGAACATTTCGCAGAAGACGATAACAATAATTACACCATGACGCAATGGTACCCCCGTCTCTGCCGCTACAGCGATGACCAGGGCTGGCAAAACCACCAGTTCACGGGCACGGGCGAGTTCACGCTTTGTTTCGGCAATTTCAAAGTGCAGATGACCGTTCCCGCCGATCACCTTGTTGGCGCTACCGGCGAATGCCAGAATTACGCGCAGACATTAAGCCCGGTACAGATGGCCCGGTGGCAAAAAGCGCAGACCGCCAAAGAGCCCCTGCAGATCGTTACGCTGGACGAAGCGCTGAAAACTTCACAGCAAAAAAGCAAGGCCAAAAAAACATGGGTCTTTAAGGCGGATAATGTGCGCGATTTCGCATGGACCTCTTCCCGCCGTTTTGTATGGGACGCCATGCCCGTGATGATCGAAGGGAAAAAAGTAATGGCCATGAGTTTTTACGCCAAAGAAGCCTACCCGATCTATAGCAAGTATTCTACCAAAGTGGTGGCGCATACGCTGCGCAGTTATTCGCATTTCGCCTTCCCCTATCCCTATCCCGTTTCCATCAGCGTGGAAGGCAACCAGGGCATGGAATACCCGATGATCGCCTTTAATCCCGGCCGCGCCGAAAAAGACGGAAGCTATACCGAAGGCAATAAGAACGCGGCCATCTTCGTCATCATCCACGAAATCGGTCATACATTTTTCCCGATGATCGTGAACAGCGACGAACGCCAGTGGACATGGATGGACGAAGGGCTTAATTCCTACCTGCAGTACCTGACCCAGGAATTATGGGATAATAAATTCCCTTCCAACGGCGGACCCGCCTGGACGATCACCAATTATATGAAACTGCCCAAGGACCAGCTCGAACCGATCATGACCAATTCGGAGAACATTAATAATTTCGGCGCCAACGCCTATTCAAAAGTGGCCACGGCCCTGAATATCCTCCGGGAAACAGTGGTGGGCCGCGAACTGTTTGACAATGCCTTCCGGGAATACGCGCGCCGCTGGGAATTTAAATCCCCCACGCCCGCCGATTTCTTCCGCACGCTGGAAGACGCCACCGGCGAAGACCTCGACTGGTTCTGGCGCGGCTGGTTCTACGGCACCGATGCCTGCGATATTTCCATCGATTCGGTGAAACACGCCGTTCCCGATGTGACCGCCATCCCGGCGCAGGTGAATGATACGACCGTGATGCGGGCCCTGCCCCGTCCCGCTGTGAATCCTTTTGAAGATATCTCCAAGATCCGCAACGCAAATGACAAGAATATCAAATTCGAAACCGACCGCGATACCAGCCTGCGCGATTTTTACTGGAAATACGATCGCGAACAGGAGAAATACGACAGCACGAAATACCCGGTGATGGTGAAAGCGCAGACCGAACAACTGGACGAAGCCGGTCGCAGCAAATACAGCGGCAAGCACCTCTACGAAGTTTCCTTTACCAATAAGGGCGGACTGGTGATGCCCATCATCCTCGAATGGACCTACAAGGACGGTACGAAAGAAATCGAGAGGATCCCGGCCCAGGTTTGGCGGAAAAATGAAAAGAACGTGATCAAGACCTTTATGAAAGACAAGGAAGTCGCTTCCATCAAGCTGGACCCCTATAAGGAAACGGCGGATATAGATGAAAGCAATAATACGTTCGGCGATATAAAAGAACCGAGTAAATTCAAACTCTTTAAACAAAAACAGAACGTCACCCCGGCGCCCGGCATCAACCCGATGCAGAAGGCTACCGAGAAAAAAGGCTTCTGAAAAAACAAAACCGCCCCCATGGGCGGTTTTGTTTTACGATAACCGTCGTTCTGTTCTTTTATTTAGATTTGACATCCCTGAACACGTATCATATGGCTAAATATTTTAATAAAATGAAAACTTTTCTTCCGATCCTTGCGATCGCGCTTTTTTCCGGGATCACGGTTTGTGCGCAAAACCTGCAGAACAACCCGGGCAGCAACCACGGCAACAAATTTGAACAAATGGGCAGCATCCTGCCCACCCCCAATGAATACCGGACTGCCAGCGGCGCCCCCGGCCCCAAGTACTGGCAGCAGCGCTGCGATTACGATATCAAATGCGAACTGGATGAAAACAACCAGAAACTAAACGGATCTGAAATCGTTACTTATTTTAATAATTCGCCCAACGAACTCACCTATCTCTGGCTCCAGCTTGACGAAAACCAGCATAACAGCCAGAAAAACGCCAATTACCAGACCAGCAATACAATGAACCGGCAGCTCAGTCCGCAGCAAATCGACCGGGCCCAGGAAAGTAAAAGCGATAACGGCTACGGGTTCAATATCACGAAACTCACCGACAAAGACGGAAAGGACCTGAAATACACGGTAAATAAAACCATGATGCGGGTGGAATTGCCCATGGTATTGAAACCCGGGCAAAAATTCCAGTTCCGGCTTGACTGGAATTACAAATTATCAGACCGCATGAACCGCGGGGGCCGCGGCGGATATGAGTTTTTCCCCGAAGACGGAAACTATGAATTCACCATGACGCAATGGTACCCGCGGCTCTGCGTGTACAGCGATTTCCAGGGCTGGCAGAACCACCAGTTCACCGGCCGCGGTGAATTCGCGCTCACTTTCGGCAATTTCAAAGTGCAGATGACCGTGCCGGCCGACCACGTGATCGGGGCCACGGGCGAATGCCAGAACTACCAGCAGGTGCTGAGCCCCGCGCAGTTCGCCCGCCTGCAGAAAGCGAAAGCCGGGAAAGAAGAAGTGACCGAAATCGTGACGCTCAACGAAGCCCTTGCCGCCGAAAAACAAAAAAGCGATAAAAAGAAGACCTGGATCTTCAAAGCCGACAATGTGCGCGATTTCGCCTGGGGTTCCTCCCGCAAATTCGTGATGGACGCTATGCCCGTTACGGTAGAGGGAAAAAAGATTATGTGCATGAGCTATTATTCCAAAGAAGCGTATGGGCTTTACCGTAAGTTTTCCACGAAGGCCGTGGCGCATACCATCAAGACCTATTCCAAATTCACGATACCCTACCCCTATCCCGTAGCGCAGAGCGTGGAAGCCAGTAACGGTATGGAATACCCGATGATCTGTTTCAATTTCGGCCGTACCGAAAAGGACGGCACTTACAGCGAAAGCACCAAGAACGGTATGCTGGGCGTGGTGATCCACGAAGTGGGTCATAATTTTTTTCCCATGATCATCAACAGCGATGAACGCCAGTGGAGCTGGATGGATGAGGGCCTGAACACTTTTGTAGAGTACCTGGCCGAAGAACTCTGGGACAATAAATTTCCCAGCCGGCGCGGTCCCGCCGCCACGATCGTGGATTATATGAGACTGCCCAAAGACCAACTGGAGCCCATCATGACCAACAGTGAAAACATCGTGCAATTCGGACCCAATGCTTATTCCAAACCGGCGACGGGTCTCAATATTTTACGCGAAACAATCATGGGCCGCGAGCTCTTTGATTATGCATTTAAGGAATATGCCCGCCGCTGGGCCTTCAAACACCCCGAACCCGCCGACCTGTTCCGTACCCTGGAAGACGCCAGCGGCGAAGACCTCGACTGGTTCTGGCGCGGCTGGTTCTACAGCACCGACGTCTGCGATATTTCGCTCGACACCGTGAAATACGCCAAACCCGATCTCGATGCCAAACCTTCCGAAGGAAGGGAGATCAGGACGATGCGCGCCCCTGATAAACCTATACTTCCCTCTTATGATGATATTTCAAAGATCCGCAACCGGGACGAGAAGATAATCTTTGCGACAGATGCCGATACCACGATCCGGGATTTCTACTGGAAATACGACCGCGGCGAAATTCCTTACGACACGACCAGATTTGAGGTAGTGAATTCGGTGGGCCGCCAGGAAGCGCTTGACGCGGCGGAAAAAGAGAAATATGGCAATACGAACATGTATGAACTTACTTTCAGCAATAAGGGCGGACTGGTGATGCCCATTATTATCGAATGGACCTACAAGGACGGCAGCAAGGAAGTGGAAAAAATCCCGGCGCAGGTATGGCGGCAGAATGAGAATAAAGTGGTGAAAACATTTATCAAGGACAAGGAAGTAACGTCCATCAAGCTGGATCCTTTCCGCGAAACAGCGGATATCAACGAATCAAACAATAGCTGGAACACGATGCCCGAGGCGTCTAAGTTCACGATATTCAAAAGCCGCCAGGGCGGCGGACCGCGCAGCGGCGCGGGTCAAATGGGTAATCCCATGCAAAGGGCGCTGGAAAAGGACAAAAAAGGATTTTAACAAGGCGCACCAGCGCGCCATGGACCGAAGAAAAGAATTCGGAATTTGAAAAGCTTTATCACAGTTTAACTTATATATGATGCGGTTTGCACAGGCAAACCGCATCTTTTTAATTCCGGTTTCGCAACTAAATGGCCGCGCAAACCGTCATCCGTTTGCGATTAGTCATTAACTTTAATTCATGATAAAGAGGCATTTTTTTATACTGGTATTCACGATTTTTTCAGTACTGTCCCGCGCGGCCGATGTGGACACAGTTGATGTATACAGCAATGCCATGCGGAAAAGTTTCAGGTGCGTCGTCATTAAACCCGAAAAATACAAGAAGGAAGAGCTCCGGTTCCCGGTGGTATACCTCCTGCACGGATATGACGGCTGGTACAGCAACTGGCTGATCCGGGTGCCGCAACTCAAGGATTACGCGGACGAATACAAAATGATCATCGTTTGCCCCGACGGGGGACGCAGCAGCTGGTACCTCGACAGCCCGGTGGACAGCAGCATGAGATATGAAACCTATATCAGCCGGGAAGTGCCTGAATTTATCGACGCCAACTACCGTACCATCAAAGCCCGGGGCGCGCGGGCGATCACGGGACTGAGCATGGGCGGTTACGGCGGGTTATTCCTGAGTTTCCGCCATGCTGATTTTTTCGGCGCCTGCGGAAGCATAAGCGGCGGGGTGAACCTGAACAGTTCGCGTAATAAATTTGATATTGCCAAACGGATCGGCGATACCGCCACCCATGCCGGCAACTGGACCACTTATTCCATTTTTAAAGTGGTGGAACAGCCCCCCAAAGATTCACTGGCCATTATCATCGATTGCGGCATTTCGGATGCATTTTACAATGATAACCGCGCCCTGCATGAAAAACTGCTGCAGCTGAAGATCCCGCACGACTATACCGAACGCCCGGGCAAACACGACTGGGCCTACTGGCGCAACGCGGTGGAATACCAGTTACTTTTCTTCAGGAAATACTTTGATGCGGGATTATGGGCGGGAAGCAGGTGAAAATTCTGTCTGACACTTAAAAGTGTCTGACAGAATTTAAGACACCCTTCAGGCGCCGGACACTAATTCCCCGTCTCCCCATCCCTTGTCTTGACTTTCTTTTTGCCGGAATTTTTCTTCTCGTAGTCCATCACTTCTTTGGGCTTGACGATGGATTTTTTAGCCGAGGTGTCGGTTTTCTGTTTGCCTGTACTGATGGCGATAGGACGTATATCGTCGTCGGCAACCATGCTGCCGTCATTGGTCTGCAGTTTGTTCATGATGTAATTTTCGGTGGCTTCCACCGTTCCTTCGCGGGGATCGTAATAGGTCCATTTGCCGTGCTTCAGCGCCACGCCGTCGTTTTTCACCACCACCCAGTCAATCACTTTAGAAGGATCTTTAATATCATAGACCGCTACCGTGTCGAATGCCACGGCCGGGTCCATGGCGCGCCAGCTTTCTTCACGCTGCAAACCGCCGTTATAGGTAAAATAATATTGCTTGCCGTTCAGCTTCCCCCACCGGTAATTTTCTTCGGCGATCTTCACCCCCTCAAGCGAGAATTTTTTCCATGTTCCTTCTTTATAGTCGTTTTCAAACACGCCTTCCTCTTCATAGCCGCGTTCGCCGCGCAGATCGTCCACATGGATCACCCAGGGGCCCTGTTTACGGCCCTGCATATCAACCCGGTTCAGGGTGTCGCCCTTTACCCCGATCTTATAATCCTTCCATTGCGCCATACCGCTTACGGAAATAAACAGGAAGAGGAGAACGATCAATCGCATTGTTTAGTAAGTTTGGAATAATAGTGCCACCAGCCGCTGCATGCAATTTACTAACGATTATTTACCGCATCTATGACACAGTTGTTAAAAAAATGTTTCCCGGGGGTAAATACCCTGATCCGGGTTGTATTTACGTTATGCCTGACCTGGTTTTTTTCAGCCCTCTCCGCGCAGGTACAGCCCACAACGGCGGAAGAGCGCCTGAAGAACAGCCAGCTGAGAAAGGACCTTGAACAGAAATCGGTGCTGAACGATATCAAATTCCAGAACATCGGTCCCGCCATCATGAGCGGCCGGGTGGTTGATATAGACGCCAACCCCGCCGACCCCACCGAATTCTATGTGGCTTACGCTACGGGGGGACTCTGGTACACCACGAACAACGGGCAGAGTTTTGTGCCGGTCATGGATAGTCTCGATGTATTATTCATCGGGGATATCGCGGTAAACTGGACCAACCGGATCATCTGGGTAGGCACGGGCGAAGTGAACAGCAGCCGTTCCTCCTATGCCGGAATCGGAATTTATAAGAGCAGCAACAACGGCAAGACATGGGAATGGCTCGGTCTTCCCGAATCGCAGCATATCGGCAAGATCCAGTTGCATCCCAGTGATCCCAATACGGCCTGGGTAGCGGCATTGGGACACCTGTATTCACCCAATAAAGAAAGAGGGGTTTACAAAACGACTGACGGAGGCAAAACCTGGAAACAAACCCTGTTTGTGGATGACAATACCGGTTGCGTGGATATCGATATCAACCCCGCAAACCCCAAAGAACTCTATGCCGCCATGTGGTACCGCGTGCGCCGCGCCTGGAAATTTGAAGAAAGCGGTAAATCCAGCGGCATTTATAAAAGCAGTGACGGCGGGGAAACCTGGAAACTCATCTCAGGCCCGGGTTCCGGATTTATGAACGGCGACAGGATCGGCCGCATCGGGGTGGCCGTGTACCCGAAAAACCCCAATATCGTATATGCCATCGTGGATAATAATACGCCAAAACCCGATACCGCCAAAAAGAACGACACCCTGTACAAAAAAGAAGACTTCAGGAACATCACGAAGGAACAGTTCGCGGAATTGAAGAATAACCTGATCGATACTTTCCTGAAGAAAAATTTCTTCCCGCGTAAATACAACGCTAAAATGGTGAAGGAGATGGTGGCCGCCGGCAAGGTAAAACCCACGGCGCTCTGGGATTATCTCGACAGCGACGACGGGTTCCAGAACACGGGCATCTATGGCTGTGAAGTATACCGGAGCGATGACGGCGGACAAAGCTGGAAAAAAACAAATACCAAACCCATCGGCATTTACAGCACCTACGGGTATTATTTCGGGAAGATATTCGTATCCCCGGTCAATGAAAATAAAGTCATCATCACGGGCGTATCCGTTCAGCTTTCCGTTGACGGCGGCAAAACCTTTAAAAATATCGACGGGCGCAATGTGCACGGCGATCACCACAGCATCTGGATCGACCCCAGCCGCGATTCGCATATCATCAACGGGAACGACGGCGGCTGCAATATCACCTACGATGACGGCCAGCACTGGTTCTTTGCCAATACCCCGCCCGTGGGACAATATTACGCGGTAACCACCGATGACGACAAACCCTATAATGTATATGGCGGCCTGCAGGATAATAATGTCTGGTGGGGTCCCTCCTCCTACCGGGAAAATGCGGGCTGGCAGAGTTCGGGGGATTATCCCTATAAATCCCTGGTGGGAGGCGACGGCATGCAGGTACAGGTGGATACCCGGGATAATGTGACCGTCTATGCCGGATCACAGTTCGGCGTATATTCCAGATTAAACAGGAAGACAAGGGGCGACAGAAAATCCGTCCGCCCGCAGCACGAACTCGGTGAAAAACCGTTGCGCTTCAACTGGCAGACGCCGATCCTGCTCAGCAAGCATAACCAGGACATATTTTATATCGGCGCCAACCGGCTCTACCGCTCGCTCAATAAGGGTGATACCCTGATCGCCACCAGCGATGACCTCAGCAACGGGAATGTGGCGGGCAATGTGCCTTATGGCACGATCACTACGATTAGCGAATCGCCGCTCCGTTTCGGTATGCTGTATATCGGTACGGACGACGGGAATATCTATATCTCCAAAAACAATTGTTACAGCTGGGAGAAATTAAATGCAAGTCCTGCTGCTCCAAAGAAAAAAGGCGGGCCCGTTCCTTCCGTTGACATGAATCTGTACACGAACAACCTCTGGGTCAGCCGCGTTACCGCTTCACAATACCGGGAAGGACGAGTATATGTTACCCTGAATGGCTACCGCAGCGATCATTTCGGCGCCTATTTATATAGGAGCGACGACTATGGCGCTACCTGGAAGCAATTGGGGAAGGACCTTCCCGCCGAGCCCCTCAACGTGGTACGCGAAGATCCCAAAAGCGACAGCATTATCTATGTGGGCAGCGACGGCGGTTTATACGTGAGCTTCGACCAGGGCAACAGTTTTATGATGTGGAACGGCGGTTTACCGAAATCGGTTCCCGTGCATGATATCGCTATCCAGGCGCGTGACAATGAAATCGTACTCGGCACCCATGGCAGAAGCCTGTACACGGCCAAACTGGAAGATGTACAACAAGTACGCATAAACCCCGCCTGGATCAAAGAGAAAATGGCAAAGGAGAAAAAGAAACCGGCCCCGGAAGCAAAGGAAAATGATGAAGGCCCTGAATGATCACCCTTGTTCATCATCATTTGGCCCTTTCGGAAGGGTTACTGATCGAAATTTTCTTCTTGCCGTCTTACCGCCTTCCCGGCATCAATGCTGCATGATCGTAAAGGGAACCCTGATCAGAATTGTTTAAACCGTTCATGACAGGCCCGCTCCAGCGCTTCCCGGTCGTCGGGGTGCGCAATATCGATCAGCGCTTTGGCGCGCTGACGCAGGTTTTTACCAAAAAGAAATGCTACCCCGTATTCCGTCACCACATAATGGATATGCCCCCGGGTGGTAACCACGCCCGCCCCGTTCTTTAATATAGGAACAATACGACCCACGCCATGCGCCGTCCGGCTGGTAAGCGCGATAATGGGTTTGCCGCCCTCGCTCAATGCCGCGCCGCGCATAAAATCCATCTGTCCCCCGATCCCGCTGTACTGCATCAGGCCGATCGAATCGGCGCAGACCTGTCCCGTGATATCCACTTCGATGGCGCTGTTGATGGCCACCACTTTGGGATTACGGCGGATGACATGCGGATCGTTCACATAATCGATATCCAGGAAATTGAATGCGGGATTGTCGTGCACATAATCATACAGACGCCTTGTGCCCACGGCGAAACCGGTAACCGTTTTATTGGGGTGGATCCTTTTTTGAGAATTGTTGATCACGTCGCGGTCAAACAGATCGATGATCCCGTCGCTGAACATCTCGGTATGTATGCCGAGGTTTTTATGGTTATGCAGCGATTTTAAGACGGCATCCGGGATCGTGCCGATACCCACCTGCAGGGTGCTGCCGTCCTCGATCATTTCCGCGATCCTTTCCCCGATCTTCAGGTCTTCTTCTTTTACTTTCAGCCCATAGTCCACTTCCGGCAGTTCTTCCTCAAACCATACCATCGAGGTAAAACGCTTGGTGTGCACCATGCTGTCGCCATGCGTGCGCGGCACCCGGGGATTCACCTGCGCGATGATGTGTTTGGCGGTATTCACGGCGCTGCGGGCGATATCCACCGAAACCCCCAATGAACAATAGCCGTGCTGGTCGGGTGGCGATACCTGCACCAGGGCCACATCGATCGACATATACCGGCGGAACAGGTCGGGAATATCACTCAGGAAAACGGGAATAAAATCGGCGCGGCCCTCGTTCACTGCTTTGCGCACCGATTGCGAAACAAACATGCAGTTGATATGAAAGGAATCGGCATACTGGGGTTTTTCCACTTCAATTTCTCCCTGTACGGTGATAAAGGTTAGCTCCACCCCCCGGAGGGAAGGAGCCATTTTGGCCAGCTCCCGCAGTAAATAATGGGGTGTTTGCGCGCTCCCGTGCACGAATACACGGTGACCCGAACGGATAACCGAAAGGGCTTCTTCAGCGGATTGATAAGTGACGGGTAATTTCATCCGGCAAAAATAGAAATTATGGGTGCTACGGGAACTGATTACACTTAATCGGCGGCTTGATGAAGATCAGCGCTATTTACGGTCCAGCAGCCATGCCAGGGCCAGTTCATAGCCCTTCAGACCCAGCCCGAAAATGCTCCCGGTGGCTTTGCCGCTTATATGGGAGATTTTGCGGAATTCCTCCCGGGCATGCACATTCGAAATATGCACTTCCACCACGGGAGCCGGGATGGCCGCCACCGCGTCGCCGATCGCCACCGAAGTATGGGTATACCCCCCGGGATTCAGGACGATCCCGTCCGCATCAAAACCCGCGCGCTGCAGTTCATTGATCAGTTCGCCTTCCACATTGCTCTGGAAATAGGAAATAGTATGACCGGGGTATTTCGTCCTTAACTGCTCCAGGAATTCTTCAAAGGGCATATGGCCGTAAATATCGGTTTCCCTTTTGCCCAGCAGGTTCAGGTTGGGGCCGTTGATAATGGCGATCTTCATGCGGCATTTTTTCCGCATGAAGATAACCAAAGTCGTGGAATCGCCGGGGATCAGTACACGGTTACGATCGGCACGGATTTCACCAGCATGTTATCATGGTAGAAATTGATCCGCTTCACCGATTTGTCGCGGGGAATCTCAGTCATCGCCACGGGACTGCCGTCTTCCTTTCTTTCTCCTTCCTTTACCACGTGGAAATAAACGTTGATGGCGTTCTGACGGCTCTCGATCTTTTTATATTCCACCCGGTAGGCGTAGTTCAGCGTTTCCACTTTCATGGCCACAACCAGTTTCTCGTCGAAATTGGGCTTTTCCGCGCAATCGTCGGCGGTGAACAGGTCGTTCAAAGTGGCTTCGTTGGTGATGACCCAGATATTAAAGTCGTTATGGCTGACTACCTTGTTTTTGATACGGTAGCATGACAATTCATTTACATTTTCTCCCTTCCCCGGAGTTTCAGCGGGATAAGCGCCCAGTAAGAAGGCGAAAGGGAATAAGAGGATAAGGTTACGCATAGCAGAAGATTTAATACTGCTAAGTAACGACGGGAATACGGGGCCGGAAAGACCGGGTTGTATCAATTGTTGTTTTCCCGTACCGAATTGATGAATTGGTCGAAAAGGTAGCGGCTGTCGTGGGGTCCGGGAGTCGCTTCGGGGTGATACTGAACGGAAAAGGCGGGTTTCCCCTTTACGCGGATACCCTCGATCGACTGATCGTTCAGGTTGATATGGGTGATCTCGATATGACCCGCTTTTTTCACGGCTTCCGGGTCAACCCCGAAGCCATGGTTCTGGGTGGTGATCTCGGAACGGCCGGTAACCAGGTTTTTCACGGGGTGATTGAGCCCGCGGTGACCATGGTGCATTTTAAAGGTCGGGATATCATTGGCCAGGGCCAGTAACTGGTGGCCGAGGCAGATCCCGAACAGGGGTTTGTGTTCCTTTAATATTTCCTTAACAGTGGCGATGGCATAATCCATCGGGGCCGGGTCGCCGGGCCCGTTTGAAATAAAATATCCCCCGGGTTTAAATTTCCTCACCTCTTCCAGCGCGGTTCTGGCGGGAAAAACTTTTACATGGGCGCCTCTTTCCACCAGGCAGTTCAGGATATTTTTCTTGATGCCGTAATCCATCACCGCGATCCGCACGGGAGATTGTTTGTCACCCAGTTCATAAGCTTCGTTTGTGCTTACCCGTGAGGCCAGTTCCAGGCCGTTCATATCGGGTACGCCGGCCAGTTGTTTTTTCAGCGCCGCGATATCCGTTGTTTCGGAGGAAATGATGCAGTTCATGGCCCCCTTCGCGCGGATATGCGCCACCAGCGCGCGGGTATCAACGCCCTCGATCGAAACCACTTTATTGTCGCGCAGGTAATCGTTCAGCGATCCCCTGGCCTGCTTGCGGGAATACTGGTCTTCGAGATTGCGTCCGATCAGCCCGCTGATCTTCACCGAGCCCGATTCCACTTCTTCATCCTTTACCCCGTAATTGCCGATATGGGCGCTGTTCATGATCAGTATCTGCCCGAAATAACTGGGATCGGTAAACACTTCCTGGTAACCCGTCATGCCCGTATTAAAACAAATTTCACCGGTGGCGGTGCCCAAGGCGCCAAACGCACGGCCATGGGCCAGGGTTCCGTCGGCCAGGAGCAGCACCGCAGGGATGGAAGATTGATCAGTCATGGTAAAACAAATTGCGCAAATGTAGCCCGATTGCCGGATTTCATCGCAGGAAATATGAACGAGTTACTCACGAAACATCACCGGCGAGTCAGCTTTTCGGACCTTCACCGATGAGTCTCCCGTAGGGGACTCA
>CAYNSL010000047.1:0-23347 GCA_964399755.1 uncultured Chitinophaga sp.
GTTTATAAACTTTCACTAATTAATTCGTCGCAAAGCGATCACAGCGGTTCGATGCTTCATATCTCCCTTTTGTGGTATTGGTGTAATTCCCGGCCAACCATTCTGGTTCGTTCGCATTCGTTGTTGGCCAAAATCTTCAATTCGTATGATTAAAAATTAGTGTTATTAGTGCCATTCGTGGCTCTTTATACCCAATAATCTAAACAGTTCGGGCCGCCACATCCATTTCCACTGAATTTTCGTAACTTTTTTCGCCAATTCAGCAGTTATGAAACAAAAACTTTTTTTGGTGCTGGCGGCTTTTGCCGTAGCGTTCCTCTTCGCGTTCCGCCATGCGGAAAAAAACCTTCGTAAAACCGGATACAGCGGCGCGGCCCCTTTCAAAAAAAATATCATCCGTTGTTCCCCCGACTGGAACGAACTCAAGGAGTGGATTGAAGAGACCGATATCCCTCCCATTCCCGGGGCGGGCAGTTATACCTGGACGATCAGCACGCATAACGACAGCGCGCAGTTTTATTTCAACCAGGGGATCAACATGTATTACAGCTTTCACATTATCGAGTGCATGGCTTCCTTTAAAAAAGCGGCCCGTTTCGATCCGGGCGCCGCGATCCTTTACTGGGCGCAGGCCCTGGCCTATGGCCCGAATATTAACGATCTCGGATACGCGGCCTCGCCCGAAGCACTGGCGGCCACACAAAAAGCAATGGAATTATCATCCACGGCCACGCCGATGGAAAAAGCCCTGATCGATGCCATGTCGGTTCGTTATACCGCCGATTCCGCCGACGTGAACCGGAAGATGCTGAATGAAAAATATACGGCAAAGATGAAAACGGTTTATGAATCCTTCCCGGGCAACGCGGATGCAGCCACCCTCTATGCAGATGCCATGATGCTGGAACATCCATGGGATCTCTGGAATATTAATGGCACTCCCAAACCCTGGACGCCCGCGATCCGTGAAGTGCTGGAACAGGTGCTGGCTAAAACGCCCGGGAACCCCGGCGCCAATCATTACTATATCCATGTGATGGAGCCATCGCCCTTTGCCTATAAAGCCCTGTCCAGCGCCGATCGCCTGGGCAAACTTACCCCCGGGCTTTCGCATACGGTGCACATGCCTTCGCATATCTACCTGCGCACCGGTAATTACGGAAAGGGTGTGGATGTAAATGTGGCCGCCGTAAAAAGCTACAAAAAAACCATCCCGCTCTATGCACCCGTAACCGGCGCCGATTTTCTCTATATTATCCACAACCTGCACATGCAGGCCAACCACGCCATGCTGGCCGGCCGTTCTGCCTATGCCGCCGTAACGATCAAAGACCTGCTGGAAAGCATACCGAAAGATTATCTCTCGATCCCGGGTGCCCTTGGTAATTATATACAATATATCTACATGACGCCGGTTTTGTCCGATATAAGGTTTGGCAACTGGGATAAATTACTGGCCGCGCCCAAACCGGCGGAAGGGTTGATCTACGCCAACCTCCTGTACCATTTCGGGAGAGGCATGGCGTGGGTACAACGGTCACGGTTAACCGAAGCAAAGCAGGAACTGGCCCTGGTGCAGGAACAAATGAAGGACAGCAGCCTGCTGGTTCCGCTCAGCCCTTTCTCCGCTGCCATTGAGGGGGCCGTTGTGGCCGAAAACCTGTTGATCGGGACCATCGCGCTGAAAGAAAAACAATACAGCGACGCGATCGCCGCTTTTGAAGAAGCCTATGTTACCGAGGAGAATATGGTGTACAACGAACCCCGCGACTGGCTCCTGAACCCGAAACAGTACCTGGGCAATGCCCTGTTAAAAGCCGGGCGCCCTGCTGATGCGCGGCAGATATTTGAAAAAGACCTGGAGAATAATCATGAAAACGGCTGGGCCCTGTTCGGGATCTGGCAGTCGCTGATGGCGCAGAAAAAAACCGCCGAAGCGGCGAAAGTACTGACCCGTTTTAAAAAAGCATTCAGCCAGGCTGATGTAAAATTATACGGGGCGGTATTCTGATAAAATTCAGCGCAGTTTATTTTACGTTCGATCTGGATTTCACAAAATCACTTACGAGGTAACTGATCAGTTTCCCGCTGGTAGGATCCTTCCTCCCGTCATTTAGACGGGTGGCTCCTTCGCAGATAAACAGGTAGGCCGCCTTGCAGTCGGCCGCGGCGAAATTGATGTATTGCCTTGCCTGTACGGGCGTAATTCCCACCGGCGTCATCGCGCTGCTCAGCGTGTTCTGTATAGCGTCCAGATCGAGATCGATTCCGGTCAGGGTATCTTCCGTAAAACCGGTGGCGTGCGCCACGGCCTGGATAAATGTCCTTTTTTCATGTACGAAAATGTCTTCAAACGTGATGCAGTCGATAAAGGGATTGTTCACGATATCGACCCATACATTCTGCGGCAGGTAGTTTTCGTGCAGCCCGATGATGCAGTATTTCTGCAGGTACCCGTCTTCTTCGGCATAGCGGAACGCATTACCGCTATGCCTTCCTTCCAACGGGCGGTAATCGGGATGGGCATCGAGGTTGACGCAGTTGATCTGCGCCAGCGGAATTTTCCCGGCCTTATGCCATCCCTTGGCGGTTCCTTTGATGAGCGGGTAGGAATTATTATGACCGCCCCCGATCACGATGGGGATCTTTCCCGCTTCGGTAATGATCTTGGCCAGGTGTTCCACTTCATCGTCGATGGTATGGAGGGCATGACGGTAGGCGGCGATCTTTTCTTCCTCGCCCCTTGCCGTGGTGTCGATGAGGTATTGGATATCGCCGAAATCGAAATGACCGAGCAGCAATAGTTCGCCCCCGTCGAAAAAATCATTGCTCTGCACATTCAGGAAACTCTGCAGGAAGGGGATCCATAATGTATCGGCCCCGCCGATGCCGTAATTACCCTTCGCGCCCATGTCTTCCGGGATGCCGAAAAGCACATAGTCCGCCGCGGACCCCTTAATGGATTGTTCAATTTCACCGGCTTGTTGCAAAACATGCACCCGCTCTCCTACCTTGGTTTCGAAGCGGCGAAGCCGGGTAAGCGAAAGCACATCCTGCTTGCTGTAAATTTTCAGGTGCCGCATGGCCGAAGGCGCCGCTTCTCCCGCGGGTTGTTTAGTTTCCTGTTTTTCCATTGACAATACTTAATATTTCAGTTTCTAAAGCTATGGCTTTGTTCTCAATTTCGCGCCCCCGGGCCAGTACCGAATCTGTAAATGTCCTGTCGCTGTAACCGGCCGCATTGATCTTCACGTTCAAAAAGGCGCCCATCACCGCGCTGCGGGCGCAGAGCGCGCCTACGCCGGCATCGCTTACCGAATTCGGATTGCCCGTTTCCGCCATGGCCCTGATCACTTCCATGCTGCCAAGGGAAGATTCCATCACGCGGAAAGGCACTTCGATCGCTGTTTTGGTAGCTTCCTGTATCGCCAGGCTGCGCTTCTTTTTTTCATCCTCCGTTGTTTTTGGCAGGGCGAATGCAGTCATGATCCCGTTGAAGGCACGCGTATCGGCATCCACGAGGCGAAGCAGTTCATTTTTATACCGCTCCCCTTTTTCCGCCCAGTCGCTGAATTCCGCCCAGCGCTCATCCCATCCCTTTTTATGCGCCGAAAGATTGGCGACCATCGTGGCCAGCGCGGCGCCCAGCGAACCCATGTACGCGGCGATCGATCCGCCCCCCGGGGCCGGGCTTTCGCTGGCGGTTTCGTCGGCGAAATCGGAAAGCGAGAGGCTCACCAGTTTATTGTCGGCCTTATTCCTTAGCATGTATTCGATGATTTTTTCTTCGGGTTTGAAAGGCGCGAGTTCATCGAGCCCCATCGAGCGGACCGCGATTTTGATCAGTTCCTTTTCGGATACGCCGGTGGAGCGCTGCTGCTTGCGGAGAAAATATTTCCCCGCATCCAGCATGCATTGCAGCGGCACCAGTCCCACGAGCTCGCTGCCCGTTACGCGCAGCCCGCGGGCCTCCGCTTTTTTACAGGCTTCGTCAAAGGCGATATGTACGGGTGTTACATTCAGGTTGGTGAGGTTGATCGAGATCTGCGCGATCCCGTATTCCTCGATATACCAGCCGATGGCTTTTACCGCTTTCAGCGATCCGGGTATCGTTACGGGTTTGCCATCCGCTCCCGTCACCACTTTCCCGTTCTCCCGCTTTACGCGACCGGCTTCACGGATATCGAAAGCTACTGCGTTGGCCCTGCGGGTGGAAGTGGTATTGAGGTTGATATTGTAGGCCACGAGGAAATCGCGGGCGCCGATCACCGTGGCCCCGCGTTTGGCGTCGAATACGGCGGGCCCGAAATCGGGTTTCCATTCGGGCAGCGTGATCTTTTTGAAAAACCCTTCATACTCACCCGCACGTATAACCGATAAATTGCTGCGGTTTTTGTCGGGCTGCGCGGCTTCGTAAAGGTAGACGGGCAGTTGCAGTTCCGCTCCCACCCTTTTGGCGAGCCGGCGCGCGAAGGCCGCCGTTTCCTCCATGCTGATATGGGCAACGGGTATCAGGGGACATACATCGGTGGCGCCCATCCGCGGGTGTTCGCCCCGGTGCCTGCTCATATCGATCAGTTCGCCGGCTTTTTTGATGGCCCGGAAAGCGGCTTCAATTACGGCTTCCGGATGCCCGACAAAGGTAACCACGGTGCGGTTGGTGGCTTTGCCGGGATCCACATTCAGCAGGCGGACGCCTTCCACTTTTTCAATTTCACCGGTGATCTGCCCGATGATATTTACATCAATCCCTTCGCTGAAATTAGGGACGCATTCGATAATTGGTTGCATAGAATGTATTGAACTGCTAAGTTATTGTTTGTAGGATAAATGATCAGGATCGTTAGCCATGAACCCGAACAGGTCTTTTAAAAAGGATAATTAATCATCAAACCATTTTCGCTTTGCGTCCGCCCATCACAGAATATCCGCCCGCTCTGAAAACTGCCCCTCTTCAACCACGTCGTCGGGCTCTTTTTTATAAAAGAGCATACCAATAGTCATGATAATACTGGTGCAAAGGATGATGAAGAACAGTATCCCTTCGTTGAAACTGCTGAGCCGCAGGTGTGCGGGGATCTTGTAAAAAAGGACGATGGTAATCAGACCGCGGGGAATGAAAAAGGATTCAGGGAACATATTCGTCCGCAGGAAGAACCGCAGATACAGCAATCGTACCCCGAAAAGAGCAGCGACCATCAGGCTGCCCACCGTTACCACTTCCCCCTCCGACAGGAAACCGAGTGAAATGGAAAAACCAAACAGCATGAAAAAGAAAGTGCGGACCAGGAATGATGTTTCGGCGGTTACCGAATGCAGCAGGTGGCGGAGAGCATCCACCTGCACGGGCGGGAAAATCCTGAATAATTTAGGCCAGGGGAGTTTTTCCCAGTTATTGATCAGTAATCCGAAAACAAGGATGATCAGCAGCGAAGGCAGGTGGAGCAGTTTGCCGCCGGAATAGATCAGGATCAGGAGTGCGAATATGAGAAAATATTTTATGGTGAGGGTGGTTTTGGCCAGGATCAGCAGCAGCAGCAGCGATAATACTACGGAAAGCAGGATGGAGAGAAGCAGGTTGCCGCCAAAAGACGCAACCGCGTGCAGGGTGAATGTTTCCCGCGCGATAAAAAAATTAAACACTACAATACCGAGGATATCCGAAAAGGAGGCTTCGTAAATAAGGAATTCCTTTTTATGGCTACTCAGCGGGTGCAGGCTCGGGATCACGATCGAACTGCTCATGATGGAAAGAGGGATTGCATACACCAGGCAATTGATCAACGGTTCCCTGAGCCAGATGATAAGTAAACCGGTAAGCAGGGCGCCCGAAAGCAGGAAAATAAATAATGCCGATAAAAACGAGTTCCGGATCAGTCTTACTTTCTCTTTGCCCAGTTTCAGGTCAAGTCCCGCTTCCAGCACGATCATAATCAATCCAACCACACCCAGCAATTCGACCAGCCGGCCGGGAAAAGACAGGGACATCCCGTTAGCATCGGCCAGGACACGGAACCCGATACCGGCAAACAATAAGAGTAATACGGAAGGAACACGGATGATCCGGCTAATGATCGAAAAAATATAGGAGAGTACAACGAGGCTGCAGATGACGATCAGTATTTCTTCTGTATTCAGCCGGCCCATCATTCAAATTACAGGAAAAAATTTAAACGAATTCGCCGCTTAACATTACTTTATCAATTAGATTACTCCCGAATGAATAAGGCAGCAGCGCCAGCGATTTCAGGGGTTTTGTGAAGATGAGGTTGGCTTTTTTCCCGATGGCGATCGTGCCGGCGCTATCCTGCAGCTCCATGGCATAAGCGCCGTTGGTCGTGGCCGCGTTGATCGCTTCTTCCGGCAGCATCTTCATTTGAATACAGGCCATCGCGATCACGAGGTTCATATTGCCCGAAGGAGATGAACCGGGATTGTAATCGCTGGCAAGCGCGATGGCGCAACCCGCGTCGATCAGTTGCCGGGCGGGTTGAAAGGGCATCCGCAGGAAAAAAGCGGCTGTGGGCAGCAAAGTGCCGATGGTGGAGGAAGCCGCGAGCGCGGCAATGGTTTTTTCATCCATGGTTTCCAGGTGATCCACCGAAACGGCTCCCACTTTAATTCCGGTTTCCACGCCGCCCGATAGATTCAGTTGATTGGCGTGAATCTTCGGCTTCAGCCCGTATCGCAAACCGGCGCGGCAAATGGTTTCGGTTTCCGCCGGGGAGAAAAAACCGGTTTCGCAGAAGACGTCGATAAAATCGGCGAGTTTTTCCTTCGCGATCACCGGCAGCATTTCATCGGTGAGCTGGCGGATATACCCCGCATGGTTGTCGCGGAAAGCCTCCGGGTAACTATGCGCCCCGAGAAAAGTGGATTTGATGAGCAGGGTTGATTGCGCTTTCAGCTTTTTGATCACGCGCAGCATCTTGAGCTCTCCTTCTACCGTTAACCCATAACCGCTTTTTATCTCCACGGCCCCGGTGCCCAGTTTCGCGATGGCATCCAGCCGTTCCCGGGCTAACCTGAACAATTCATCTTCGCTCATCGCGTTCAGTTTCCGGGCCGAATGCAGGATACCGCCGCCCCTTGCGGCGATCTCCGCGTAGCTCAGGCCTTTTATCTTGTCGATGAATTCTTCCTCGCGGGTATCGGCAAAAACAAGGTGGGTATGGCTGTCGCACCAGGCGGGTAATATATATTGCCCCGACGCGTCGATCCTGTCGCTGATTTTGGAAACCGGATTACCCGGATCGTTCATCCGCCCGATGGCGCTGATGATCCCGTCTTCCACCACCAACCAGGCGTTTTCCAGGCAGGGCAGTTCCGCCAGTTCTTTGCCCCGCAGCAAATGGCCGGGCGACCGGGTATTGACCAATTGTTTGATATGGGTGATGACCATTGTTGCCATGGTCGCTAATTTACCGGTAAATATCCATTGGTGACACGATCAGTAATAAAAAACCGTTCCGCGGCGATCAGCGCCACGGAACGGTAAATATTTTATGCTTCTGACTATATCAGTAAGGGATCAGTGCGGTATGCGTATTGCCGCCCGGGCCGGTCCAGACCACTTTCATATAGTAATTGCCTGCGCCGGGGCAGCCGGTCGGGTTACCGTTCGCATCCAATCCGAAAGTGGCGGAAGCGTTGAACATCGCCGTGCTGTGCTCCACTTTCCCGCTGCCGATCCGGAAAGCGCAATCCTGCCGCAGCACCAGGGCCTGCGCGATCACCGTGGTAAAAGCATGACCGAACCGGTTAGTGCCCCATTCGGCGATACCCGATAAGCCGCCGGCGGTATGGGTGCCGGTAACGTTGATCACGATGCCATTATTATAGGTGAATACGCGTTGTCTTGCCACCTGCCAGTTGCGCTGTGAATTATTGTCGAATGTGATCGACATATTGCTGCTGGTGATGGTATGCGTGATGCTGCCCAGCGTTGGCAGGTTGATGAGCAGTCCGCCGCTTACGTTGGTATAGGTTTGCGTGCCGTTGATCGTGATGCTCTTGCCATCGCTGGTGCGCGTAACCTTAAAATTCTGAAAACTCACATTGATCTGCGCGCCCGCGTTTTTCCAGCGAACACCCTGGGCCATCGAGATCACGATTACCCCGGTGCGGGTGCGGTTGCCCAGGCAGTTGTTGCCGTTATAGGTAATGGTGATGGTGCGCGGGTTGCTCAGGCTGTCAACCGTGATATCGGCATCGCAGATCAGGGATTGCAGCCCTTCGCCCCTGCCGGCAAAGGCGGGGGTGACTTCCAAAACGAGGTTCGCGTCATTCGCTACGCCGTCGATCTCGTTGGAAAAACGGGACTGGTCATCCGATTGCGCGGATGATTCCGTGGTATAATCCGTCGTGTCGGTTGAATTTTTCTGACAGGAAATGATAAAGAGAGAGAGGCTGAAAATAACAGCTCCAAAGGAAAGGATCCGTGTTTTCATAAACGGGTTTTATTGGTTAAGCGAATTAATTGCCAGGAATAGACCCTTCAGGGGTTCCATGGTTTAATGCAGATCAACTTTTAATGGAAATAGTTGCCTGCAGGTGGCTATAACGCCGGGAAATAGGGATTAGTGCTGCTGCTGAACGGAAAAAACACGGCGGGTGGGCTGAAAAAATACGATCCGGGTCATTCTATTCGCTGTCTTCCCATTCGATTTTAAGCTTTCGGCGCATCAGTTCTTTGGAGGGCCGGCCGCTGGCATCGTATTCGCCCACGGCGATAAACAGGATATATAAAGGTGAACTGACATCCCTGAGTTTGACCGATTTACCTTCATTTACATCGAATAACTGTTTAATTATTTTTGTACAGACGACTTTATTACTGTCGAGGTTCGTTACTTTCCGGTTAAAGGGGTGCCATTCGGCCGAATCGTTATAGAACCAGTACGACCAGCCGGTTTCACTGATATTCAGTTCGCGGTTGGCGTTAAAGATGTCCTCGTCGCGCAGTTCAAGTAGTTTCAGGTATGAAAAATCGCGGATCGGGCTGTTTTCAGTAAAGCGGTACACAGAATCGCGAATACTGGCGAAAACAAATATACCATCCACATTCTTCAGGAGTATCTGGAATTTGAAAGGCTTTTTTTTCAGTTTCAGGGAAGTCTGGAAATCATACAGTATTTCGGATTCCTCCTGCACCACGCGGATAACCGCCTGCTGTGCCTGCGAAGAAGCGGGATTGGCATAAAAAAGCGGGGCAAGGAGCGCAAGTAAAATGGTTTTCCGGAACATGTGGTATTTAATACCCCTAAGTTACTGTATTATTCAATCCGCATCAAGCCAGTCTATTTTTACGATCCGCCTGAGCAATTCCTTCCGCGGGTTGCCGGCCGCGTCCGTTTCGGCTACCGCAAGGAAAAAAAGGTAGAGGGGGGATTCGATCTCTTTCAGTTTGATCTCTTTTCGCTGGGACGGCAGGTAAACCTGTTTCACGCTGCGGGTGCCGACCACCCGGCCGCTGTCGAGTAACACGATCTTTTTGTTGAAACGGTGTCCTGTTTTTCCCGGCTCATAATACCAGTACGACCAGCCTGCGTCGTTCAATACCAATTCCTTTTCCTTGTTATAATCTTCTTCGGGCATCACCAATTCGCGCAGTCTTTCAAAACCCGGGACGGGCGCTGCGGCGGGAAGCCGGAACAGGGAATCGTGCTGGCTCGCAAATACATAAACACCCGTGGTATATTGCAGTAATACGTAAATCTTAAAGGATTTTTTATGCAGCTTTATCACGGAAGCGGTGGCTTCGGGGGCAAAGTCTGAATCATCCTGCACGATATGAATACCGACATCCTTTACCTGCGCCCTGCCGGCAGTGGCGAATAAGGAAAGCCCGGTTGCCAGTAAAATTGACCAGCATCGATTGAACATAAGGCAAATTAAAGATTTTGGACCAACCCCCGGGCCGTTATGACCCATTCAGCGCTTTCATCATCAGCCAGTCGGTCTGCGGATCATCACCGAGTAAAAAAATATGCTCACCGAATTTCTGAAAACCCCATTTTTGATAAAACCCGATGGCTTTTTCGTTTTTTTCCCAAACACCCAGCCAGACCAGTTCCTTCCCCATTGACCCGGCGGCGGAAAGGCAATGCCGCATCAGGGTGGCACCCGCACCCCTCCCGATATAATCACTGACCGCATAGATGCGGGCGATCTCAATCGACGCGCGGTCGCCAAATTCCGGGAACCGTTCACCCTCCCTCATTTTCGCATAACCGGCCGGTTTAGTACCATCCAGGGCCAAAAAAAAATATTGCCCGGGCGCACCTACTTCCGCCTTCAGCGCTTCGAAGCTGAACTGTTCGCTCATGAATTTTTCCATATCGGCCTTCGAGTTATGCGGGGCGAATGTCTCATAAAAAGTGTCGCGGCTAAGCCGGGCAATAAGACCTGCATCTTCCTTTGCGGCTGCCCGTACCCGGATCGTATTCATTCCGCAAAATAATGAGAATCACAGCATGGAAAACAGCTAAAGGCAATTGCCATCGTATTTATACCAGCCACCTGTTGTAAAAAATACGATCGGCCGCCGGCTTTGACGTTAAATGCCCGCCCATGGTTGAATAAATACCTCTTTCTCTCTATTTTGTATGCCGGATTACAGGCCACCTTAATATCCTATATGAAAAACGCCCTGTTCTTCTGCATCAGCCTTGTGCTGTCGGTAAGGGTCATCGCCCAGGTAAGCGGGCCCGCATCCGGGCAAAACTTTGCCAATACGGCGATCCCCGGCTCCAGTCAAAGCTGGACAAACTTATCCAATGCCGACGTCAGCGATGATAAATACGCCGTTTTCGGTAATATTCCCGGCAACGCGGGCAGTTATACCGATTACCTCGTCATCACCAATTTTGGATTTAATATTCCTTCGGGAACGGTCGTCAAAGGGATCGAGGTAAATATTGAACGTTCGGATCCGAACGGTAAGACCGCTGATTACAGCATCCGCATCGTACGCGCGGGGCTGATCTGCCCGGCAGAAAAATCTGACGGCCTGAGTTATCCGGCCGCAGACGGGGTACAGGTTTATGGTGGACCGACCGACCTCTGGGGTGAGACCTGGAGTTACAAGGATATCGTCAATAATAATTTCGGCGTGGCGATTGCCGCGCAGCGCAAGAGCCCCGGCGGTACCACGGCCGGGCAGATCGATCATGTAACCATTACAGTTTATTACGGGTATATAACGCTACCGCTTACGCTCACCTCTTTTACCCTGACCAAAGAAAATAAATCCGTACTGCTTCACTGGCAAACCGCCAACGAAGCGGATATGGATCATGTCTCGGTAGAACGCTCTTCCGATGGCAGCACCTTCAGGTCTTTATCGCAGGTGAGCTGCAATAACCTTTCCTTATCAGATTATACATACCGCGACGAAAGCCCGCTGGCCGGCACTTCCTGGTACCGGCTCCGCATGCGGGAACGCAGCGGAAACGAGTTTTTTTCCAGGATCATTCCGGTAACTTTTTCAAAATATTCACTGGTCTCGCTCTCCCCCTCTCCCTGGATCAGGGGCAGCGATCTTTTTGTCAGCAATCCCGCGAACGAGCATCTCGTCATCCGTTTTTATGATGCCGGCGGCCAGTTGCTCGGCAAAACGGAAACCTCCACTAACCGCGTAAGCATGCCTGTGCTCGCCGATACAAAAGGGATCATTTACTTCAAAGTGGAAGACGGTTACAAACGGTTAAAGGGATCGGGTTCCCTGGTCGTTAACTAACGTAAAACTTTTTCTCTTGCATAAAAAAACCTCCCGCGGGAGGTTTTTATTTTTTAACGGTATTATCTTCAATCCAGGTTTTCGATGACCATCGCCGAAGCGCCGCCGCCGCCATTGCATATTCCCGCCGCGCCGTATTTGCCGCCATGGGCTTTTAATACATGCAGCAGGGTAACGATGATCCTGGCGCCGCTGGCTCCGAGCGGGTGACCCAGCGATACGGCGCCGCCATGCACATTCACTTTCGCGGGATCGAGCCGCATGCGCCGCGTATTTTCAATCCCTACCACGGCGAATGCTTCATTCAATTCCCAGTAACTGATATCGCTCATTTGCAATCCGGCCTTGCTTACTGCTTTGGGTACGGCCAGCGAAGGCGTTGTGGTAAACCATTCGGGAGCCTGCTCCGCGTCGGCCCAGGAACGGATGCGGGCAATGGGTTTTAATCCCAGTTCCTTCGCCTTATCCGAACTCATCAGTACCAGCGCCGCCGCACCGTCATTCATCGTACTGGCATTGGCCGCGGTTACGGTGCCCTCTTTCTGGAAGGCCGGGTTTAAGGAAGGAATTTTATCGAATTTGACATTAAAGGGTTCTTCATCTTTATTGATCACTACCGGGTCGCCCTTGCGTTGCGGTATTTCCACGGGCACCACTTCATGCGCGAATGCTCCTTTTTCCCAGGCGGCCTGCGAGCGTTTGTAACTCTCGATGGCGAAAGCATCCTGGTCGGCGCGGCTGATCCCGCATTCCTTCGCGCAGAGCTCGGCCGCGTTTCCCATCGCTTTTCCGTCGTATACATCCGTCAGGCCGTCCTTCGCCAGCCCATCCACCAGGGTTACATCGCCGTATTTATTTCCCCAGCGCAGCAGGGGAGAATAATAAGGTACATTACTCATGCTTTCCATTCCGCCCGCCACCACGATATCGGCATCCCCGAGCAGGATGCTTTGCGCGGCCAGCGCGATCGATTTCATACCGCTTGCGCAAACCTTGTTGATGGTCGTGCAATTCACCTCGTCGGGCAGTCCCGCGAATTTGGCCGCCTGCCGGGCCGGCGCCTGCCCCAGGTTGGCCTGCAGTACGCAACCCATCAGTACATCGTTTACCTGCGCGGGCCGGATCCCCGCTTTGGCTACGGCCGCTTTAATGGCAACAGCGCCCAGTTGCGTAGCCGATAAGTTCTTTAGCGATCCGCCGAAACTGCCCATGGGGGTTCTGACGGCGGAGATAATGACAACTTCTTTCATATGGATGCTTAATTATGCCGCAAAGGTAGGTCAATTGGCCTGAGCGGCGGCAGATCAGAAAGACCGCGAAATGCTGTATCAGATAAAAATCAGGTGTAATAAAACCCGATACTGTCGTCCGATATTTCATACCGGCAGCGGGGAGCCTGCCGGGAACGGACCGTGGCGGCCACGAATTCCAGTATCTCCTGCCTTTGATCCAGCGGGGTGCCGGTTTGCGCTTCCCATTTTTCGGGCCGGGGCACGTCGATATAGAACATGCAATTACCCCCGCCCATCTCATGGGAGAATTCGATCCGCGTTTCCCCGTCGGTATAAATGATAATACCGGCCCGGAATGTGCCTTCATATTCGATGCGGCGGCCGAATTTTTTTGCCAGCGACTGCAGCGCCTTTTCCCGGATCTCCAGGTCGGTGTCAGGTATGATATTCCCGAATCCGTCGCGGTATACAATGGGCTCGTGATGATCTTTGCCGACGGTTACAGTTGCCGTATCCTGTTTATCTGTTTCAGGCTCCGCCCCCGCTTCATATTTCCTGAGACCCACCCGGTGTAGTCCCCCGCCCTGTTTACAGATCTCAAGTACATATTCACCGGGTTTGATAAATAGCGTATCCCAGAGCAACTGGATGCTGCCGTTCAGTTTTTCTTCCGCCATCCATCCGGCTACTTTCGCCCCGCCTTCTTTTTCCAGCAGGCCTATCTTCCCGTATTCAGATCCCGGGCGCGGGAGCCAGATAATGAGCTGCTGGCAATCGGGATAATGCACGACACGGATATGACCGTCATCCAAAGGCTCGAAGGGTGACATTGAATTTTCTGCTCCCGTTTGATCCGGCGGGATATTTTCAATTTCGCCGATTGTGATAATGCCGAAATATTCCTGCATGCTATAATGTGGGTATAAGGATAAATGAACTGCGTTTCCCGCACACAAAAATACAGGCAGCGGGTATACGGGTTAAATTCTCTTTAATACCAAAAAAATGCCAGCCGGAAACCGGCTGACATGCTTATGAGGACCAACTGCTGACTGACGATTTATCCCGCCTGCTCGAACTTAAGCAAAGAACCCGCGGCGGTAAATGTGGCTTCGAATTTTACGGTGCCCCGCATAAAATGGGCTTTCCAGGTTCCTTCGTTTGTCAGTTTCCACTGGTATACATTATCGGTTGAAAACCGCTGACGAAAGGCATCCAGTACGGCCTGGGGTACGGCCCCGTCGGTGCAGATAATAGAATGTGAGGACTGGTGACCGTTATCGTCAAACCCCGCTTCGTGGCGCTGGCTGCCCAGGTTGAACTGGCTGCTGAAACCGCTGTCTCCCCGGAACCATTCCACCGCGCTGGCGCCACTGAAACTGCTGTTAAAGGCGGTAATGACGGCCGCGGGTACGGTGGAAGCATCGATAACGGCGGCGCTGCCGGATCCGTTATTGGGACTTACGGAAGATTTGCTGCAGGAGGCCAGCAGACATGTGGCAATTAATACGGCCAGGAGACTGTTTTTCATAGCTGATGATTTAGGGTGCATAAAATTGGTTACCTATAAGGGTAAGCGCCCGGGACGGGTCTGTAACCTTTTTTCAAAAAAAAATTTCCGGATGCGTTTGAATTTTCAATTTCTTCATACCTTATTCAAAAAAAATGGCAAGATCACATCACCGGAAAAAGCACAAAACCAGTCTGCGTCAATTCCGGCACAGCCATGATTCCACTGTTTCGGCGGGGTCACGTGCCCGGACAAAAGCTGCGACTATCTTCACCATCGTAGGAGCGCTGATCGGTTTCGCCGTCGGCTATTTTGCTTCGCAGGGGGCCCTGCTATGGCTGGCAGCCGGCACCATTGCCGGCGGTATCGCGGGTTATATGATCGGGAAAAAAATTGACAGCGAAAGATGAAAGGGATCAGCGGATCCAGTAATCATTCCGGAAGCGGATAAAATAGTCGCGGTAGGCCTCTATTTCCGGTTCGGCCAGGGCGGCCTGCTGGTAGCATTTCAGGGCTTCCGCGAGATAATGTTTCTTTTCGAGCATGAATCCTACCCTGAAAAAACGCGAAGCGCTGTCTTCGGCGGGACTGATGGGCTGCAGGAGACTGTCACGGTACGCGGTGATCTTTTCCGCGGGCACAATATTTAATACCCTCTTCTTAATAAATCCTGCTTTCGGGGCGGTAATGGTCCATTTATAGGATTTGCCGGTCTCGAGGTAGGGCGCCAGGTGCTCGAGCGGGATATAGTTTTCCCAGATACTGTCCTGGTAAATGATCCGCGAACCCCTGGCATCGAAAAGCATAAAGACATACCTGCCGTTATAATCAAAACAGGTCCATGAAAGCGGGAACCTTCCCCCGCCGTAATTCACCGTATCCATACCCGGGCCGAAACTGATCCGGATCCTGTTTTTCGGCGGCGCCTTATAACGGTAGGTTTCATCACCGCGGGTTACGGCCAGTTCGCTGCGTTTGCGCATAGCCTCTTTGTATTCGGGGCTGTACGTATAAAACTGGTTCCAGATATAAGTGAAATAATTGGAAGTGATGGAGGCGCTGGTGACCCTGCATGAATCTTTCCACAGGTTTACGGGGAAATTGCCTTCTTTGGTCAGGTTCACCGCCCGCCCTTTTTTACAAAGCATGGTGAGTGATGATTCCTTTTGCGTTTTGATCACCGTACCGGGAAACAATACCCGGCCAATCTTTACGGCCGTTTCTTCGTTTTTATACAAAGCGGTCACATTCCCCTTTACGGCGTACACGAGCAATTCGTCACCCTGTTGTGCCGAACCATGCAGCGCGATCATAATACAGAATACGACACAAGTTTTTTTCATCCTGCTCAGTTTAAATACAAGACCGTACAACTATAGGGAGCCATTTCTATTTCGCCCCTGGTTATCCGTGGCCGAACGGCCCCGTTATCACGTATAAATGTAAACCAATTATTCGGCCCGGTGGATACCCTCTTTACGGTAGCCGTGCCGTTAAATCCCACCCATATCTTCTTCCAGCGGTCGCCGCTGGCCGCACCGTTGAGCGTATATATGATCACCCCTCCGGGAGCCTCTTCAAAATGCAGGTCTGTGGCGATGGATTTCGCCGTCTTCATCCGGAATGCCGGGTGATCCCTCCGCATCCTGATCAGCGTTCTGACATAATCCGTCACGTCTTTATGCCGGCTCTTCAGGCTCCAGTCGATCGCATTGATGCTGTCGGGCGATTCAAAGGAATTTTCCACGCCCTTCTTGCTCCGTAAAAATTCCGTGCCCGCGTGCAGGAAGGATATGCCCTGCGAAGTGAGTACGATGGACAGCGATAATTTGTGCATATTGATCCGTTCTTCTTCCGTTGCATCGGGTGCCGAAACGGTTAATTTATCCCAGAGCACGTGGTTATCGTGGCATTCGCAATAGGTGATCGTATGGGCAGGCGAGGTGGCCCAGGGTTTTTTGGAATAGTTCACCCGGGCGTAATCAACCTGGGGATGCGGGCAGGAGGCGACGATACCAAATTTGACGGAGGCTTCCATACCCGTTTTGCCGCTGGCGAAACCACGATCGGCATGTTCAAAAACGCTTCCCTTGATCCCGTCGCGGATATCATCGCTGAACACCGCGATCCGGTCCAGTTTCCCCGCGTTGGCTTTCAATGCGCGCAGCGAATCCGGCAAGGGTGAAGCGCCGGCTGTCCAGCCTTCGCCATACAGGAGTATACCGGGTTTTATTTTATGCAGTTCTTTTGAAATTTCGTTCATCGTGGCAATATCATGCACTCCCATCAGGTCTACGCGGAAACCATCCACGTGATATTCCTGCACCCAGTATTTCATGGATTCGAGGATGAACTTGCGCACCATCGGTCGCTCGCTGGCCGTTTCATTCCCGCAGGCGGTGGCGTTGGAAAATTTTCCGTCGGGGTTCTGCCGGTAATAATACCCCGGCACAATCTGGTTGAAATTCGATTTCTCCGTCAGCGCCGTATGGTTATACACCACATCCATCACCACGCGCAAACCGGCTGCATGAAAGGCCTGTATCATTTTTTTAAATTCCCGGATCCGCGTAACGCCGTCATAGGGATTGCTGGCATAGGATCCTTCGGGCACATTATAGTTCAGCGGGTCATAACCCCAGTTGTACTGCGCGCCCGGCTTCGTTTCATCCACCGAATTGAAATCAAAACAGGGAAGCAGGTGCACATGCGTAACACCCAGTTCGCGGATATGATCGAGCCCGGTTGACAAACCCTGGCCGTTATGCGTGCCCCTTTCAGTGAGTCCCATGAATTTTCCCTTTTCACGAATCCCCGAATTCAGTGCGATACTGGCATCCCTGACATGCAATTCATAGATCACGGCGTCGGTGGGCGCGTTAAAGGGCGGGCTTTTATCCGTATTCCATCCGGCCGGGTTGGTTTCGGCCAGATTAACGACCATGGCTTTCCGGCCGTTCACACTGACGGCTTTAGCATAGGGATCGGGCACTTCATCATACCATTTATTATCCCTGAAAACGCTGAACGTATAAAATTTGCCTTTCAGGTCGCCGGGAAGCACCACCCGCCAGCTTCCTTTCTGATCCGGGAGCAGGCGCACCTTTATTTCCGGTTGGGGGTCATCGGCTTTTTTGTAAATATTGAGATGGATATTGGCGGCGCCGGGGGCCCAGAGGCGAAAAGAAGATATAACAGGGGAATAGGTAAGCCCAAGGTCATTGCCCGTGTAGACAGGGTATGCCGCGAAATTGGTTTGCTGGGACTTTCCGGAAAATAACTGCGTGAGAAAACCCAGGAACATAAAACATTTCTTCATTTGTGACGGAATCATTTGCGTAAAGGTAAGCCGGCCCGTTCAATGCCTGTATTGCAAAAGTTTCTTAACTTTCTGTTTCGCGCATCACCTAAAACCTAACCTTATGTTCCGGAAATTTACGGGGATCCTCCCCCTCCTGCTGGCCGCTGTTTCCCTCTCCGCTCAGAATTATGTTACGCTGTATGAAGATTGTAATTACCGGGGCCGTTCCGTTTTCCTGGAGCCGGGCAATTACAGGGGCGAGGATATGAAAATTGCCAACGACAAACTCTCCTGCATGCAGGTGCCCTTTGGCATGAAGGTGACGATCTACGAACACAACAATTTCAGCGGCCGTTCAAAGACCTTTAACTCCAACGTGAATTGCCTGGATGAATCCTGGAATGATATGGCTTCTTCCATCGTGGTGGAGGGCGGTGGCCGCCCCGGGCAAAACCCGCGGGATTATGTTACCTTTTACAACGATTGTTATAATAAGGGTTATTCGCGCAGCCTCGGGCCCGGCACTTATTCTGCCGCCGAGCTGGGTTCGCTGTCACGGAATATTTCCTCCTTTACCATTTACGGCAACCTGCGCGTGAAGGCCTATACCACTTCCGATAATGCCAGCGGTTATTCCAACAGCTTCGAGGAAAGCCAGTCCTGCCTGAGCAGTCCCTATAACGATAAGATCCGTTCGGTCGTGATCGAAACCCGCTATGGCGGCGGCGGATACGGCGGCGGTGGCGGTTATGGCCGTAATAATTATGTAACCGTGTACACCGATTGCAATTACCGGGGAAACAATTTGCGCCTCGAAGCCGGCACCTATACCGGCGATAAACTGGGATTGCTGCGGTACAGCATCTCGTCGATTCAGATCCCATCCAATCTCAGGGCAAGGGTATACGTGAATAATGAATATGCGTATGGCTCCTATTACACGATCAGTGAAAGCACGGCCTGCCTGAACAATAACCTGAACGATCGGATCGGTTCGCTCGTCATTGAAAACTACAGGGACAATAACGATAACGATTACCCGCCCGATTACCGGGAACGCGTAGTGATCTTCGTGGACGAAGATTACCGCGGCCAGTCGGTATCGCTGCTTCCGGGCACATATTATTCGATGTCGCAGATCGGGTTTCCCGACAACGCCCTGAGTTCGCTTACCGTGCCCGACGGGTACCGCGTAGTTATTTACGAAGACGCAAACCTCCGGGGCAGGAGTTATACCATCACGCAGTCGAAACCAAAATTTTACCTGTCCAACTGGAACGACAAGACTTCTTCCATCGCGGTGTACCGCGACCGGTAGGTAAAAATACGTGCAACCCAATCCGGCGGCCTGTCATCTTTGACAAAACCCTTCTATGCAATTACACATCCGCAGGGGAGCCTGGTCATTATTGTTACTAAGCGGATCAGTTCTCCGGGCGCAGGATTGCGGGAAACTGGTTATCACGGAGCAATCAAAGATCAGCGCGGCTTGTTCGGCCATTACCATGACCATGCTGCACGACCAGCGCGACCGGCCTTACCTCTATGTCGCCAACAAAGAAGCCGGTCTGAAGATCTATGAAATCAGCGACCCTCAAAAACCGCGGGAAGCCGCTACGGTTTCCACCCGCTTATTCGCTTCCCTGCACGTGATGAACCTGGCGCAGCAGGGAGATTATCTGTACCTCGCCATCGGCAATCATTTCAATAATAAACAGTCTTCCGGTATGGCGGTCATCGATGTGCGCGATCCCGGAAAGCCTGTATTCAAAAATTATTGGGTGCTGCCCAAATCGGCCGGTGGCAGCGGCGTCGTCAGAGTGCAGGGTGATTATGCCTATCTCGGCGCGATGGGAAACGGGCTGGTCATACTCGATATCAGCGATAAAAACCGGACGCGTTTTGTTTCGCAGTTTATCCCCGACATCCATTATCCCGATCCCAACCCCAAAAAATCACTGTACAATGCGCGGGGCATGGCGCTGGCCGGCGACCTGGTCTATCTCTGTTACGACGCGGGCGGCTTACGCATCATCGATACAAAGGATAAAAGCAGGCCCGTGGAAACCGGCCGGTATTCCAACCCGGTGATGAACGGCAAACCGCGTGCTTTTAATAATGTCGTGCTGGACGACAGCCTCGCCTATATCGCCGCCGATTATTGCGGGATGGAAATCCTGAATATCAGGGATCCGAAAAATATAAAACCGGCAGGCTGGTGGAATCCTTACGGATGCCCGGCCAATAACTGGTTCAGCAGTCCCGTGCATGCCAACGAGATCGCCCTGGAGAAAAAAAAGGGTTTAGTATTTCTCTCCGCGGGTAAATCCGATTTATGCGTGGTGAATGTGGCCGACCCCGCGAAACCCTATACCTGCCGGATATTCGGCGGGGTGGATAACCGGATGGGCACCTGGGGCGTTAGTGTGTACGGGACTGAGATCTACCTGTCATATATATGCGCAATTATTCCCTTTGCCTCTAACTGGACAGGCGTGAAAATATTGCGTTATACAGATGGGAAATAAATGTCAGTGCCCCGATTTTTCATCGAACAGTTTATCGTAAGAAGGGCTTTCCGTTTTCAGCCATTCGTCCCACCAGGTAAAATAAAGGCCGTAATTGTATTTGTATTGTTTGTGGTGCAGGGAATGGTGCGTGGCCCCGATCAGGTGACGAAATAAAAAGACGCGCGCGAACCAGCGGGGATAGACTTCAATATCGAGATGGTTGATCACGCTGCTCAGCGACATGATGACCAGCATAAACACCAATACATACACGTTCATGGGCAGGAAGAGCAGGATCAGCGGCAGGAATGCGGCCTGTATCAATCCTTCCAGCGGGTGAAAGGAAAAAGCCGTCCAGGGAGAAGCGATCTGGCTGTCGTGGTGCCATTTGTGCACGATCCTGAACACAGCGGGAATATGCATCCAGCGGTGCAGCCAGTAATAATAGGTTTCCTGCAGGGCTAAGGCGATGAACAGGCTGGCCGGCAGCCACCAGAGCGGGTAATCGTGAATGTCTTCGTACAGTTTTGTATACCCTTTCTGCCAGAGCAGGAGCAGCAGCGCGCCGGAGAGCCCGAATAGAATGGCCGTCAGGTTGCTCCGGTTGATCTCTTTACGGAACTGTCCCTTCGGGTAATCACGTTCGGTAATCTTTCTTTTTTTCCATTTGGATGGCGACCATACATAGAATACAAGATAGAATACTCCCGATATAAGGAAATAGCGTCCCACCACCACGGCGTACACGATCAGCGCGGCCAGCAGGAACCAGAGCGGGTTGGACAGATCGGGAAGATTTTCCATGCGATAAAGCTAACAAATCTATTCTTCAGTAAAGCAAAAGGCCGCCCGGGGGCGGCCTTTTCAAGCAGGCAGTTCGTATTGGTGCTGATCGTCCGCTGCGCGGGCAGCGGCCATATGGTTAAGCGTATTCTTCTTTCGCCGTCTTGCTGTATTCGTCAATCAGTTTCCGCTGCAGTTCGAAGGGAACCGCTTCATAAGCGAGGAAACTCATTTTAAATTTGGCTCTTCCCTGGGTGATTGAACGAAGGGAGGAAGAGTACCCATCCATTTCCGAAAGCGGCACTTTGGCGATCACTTTCTGGAAATGCCCCTCGCTGTCGATTCCTTCCACGATGGCGCGGCGGCTTTGCAGGTCGCCCATCACGGCGCCGGTCAGGTCGTCCGGGCAAAGCACTTCCACATGGTACACCGGTTCGAGGATCTGCGGGTCGGCCTGCTGGAAAGCCTGGCGGAAGGCCTGCAGCCCTGCGATCTTAAAGGAAATATCATTGCTGTCAACCGGGTGCATCTTTCCGTCGTAAACGCATACGCGGATATCACGCGCGTAAGAACCGGTCAGCGGGCCGTTATGCATTTTTTCCATCACGCCTTTCAGGACCGAAGGAAGGAACCGGGCGTCGATGGCGCCGCCCACGATACAATTATAAAATACCAGTTTGCCACCCCAGTCGAGATCATAGGAATCCCGTCCCCGTACCGTGAGGTCCTTGGGTTCGGGCATCCCCTCGTACCAGGGTTCGATGCGCATATACACTTCGCCGAACTGTCCGGCTCCCCCGCTCTGTTTTTTATGGCGGTAGCTCGAATCGGCCATCTTGCGGATGGTTTCGCGGTAGGCGATCTTCGGCTTCACGAATTTCACTTCCAGTTTATGGCTGTGTTCAATTTTCCATTTGGCCACGGCCAGGTGCATATCGCCCTGGCAATGGATCAGGGTTTGCTTCAGTTCGGGCGACACTTCCACGATCAGGGTGGGATCCTCTTCCCTTAACTGGTGCAGGGCCTGCGAAAGTTTTTCCTCCTCCCCTTTTTTCAAAGGCTCGATGGCCACGGTCATATTGGGCGAGGGGAATTCGATCGGCGGCAATTCATAGTTTTTGCCCCGGGCATGCAGGGTATTATTGGTATGCGTATTTTTCAGTTTCAGCGTGGCCCCGATATCGCCGGCCACCAGTTCATTAATGCCAATCCGCTTATTGCCTTCCACAAGAAAGAGCTGGCTGATCTTTTCCGTAACGCCGGTGCTTTCATTCTCCAGTTCCATACCGCTCTTGATCGTGCCCGAATACACTTTGAAAAAAGACAGTTCGCCTACATGCGGTTCGGAGATCGTTTTGTAAATAAATATGCAGGCGGGGCCGTTGGCGTCGCAGGCCAGTTTGTCGCCGCTTTTGGTGGTCTGCGGTGGCATTTCATTGGCGCTGGGACATACATTGTCGATGAAACCCATCAGGCGCCCGCTTCCCATATTTCTTTCGGCCGAGAGGCAGAACAGGGGAAACAGGTCGTGGTTGATCATCGCCTTTTTCATCCCGGTCTTCATTTCATCTTCGGTGAGTTCGCCTTTGTCGAAATATTTTTCCATCAGGGTCTCGTCGTTGCTGGCCACGGCCTCGATCAGTTCCTTGTGCATCTCCTCGGCCCTGGCTTTTTCTTCATCGGGGATCGGCAGTTTTTCGGGCTTGCCCCCGCCGTCCCTGAATTTATACATGGTCATGTTCAGTACGTCGATCACTTCGTGAAAACCGGCGCCGGTCTGGCGCGGGTATTGCACCAGCACGAGTTTGCTCCCGAAATGGGATTTGGCCTCGCGCGCGGTTTTTTCGAAATCGGCATTGTCGTCGTCCAGTTTGTTCACGGCGAAGATCATCGGGGTCTTGAATTTTTCCGTGTATTCCCAGATGATATCGGTGCCTACTTCCACGCCCATCACGGCGTTGATGAGCATCACACCGGTATCGGCCACTTTCAGCGCGGAGATCACTTCGCCGGTGAAATCGCCATAACCCGGCGTGTCGATGATATTGATCTTAAAACCCCTCCATTTGGAGTGCAGGAGCTTGCTGAAAATAGAATTACCACGTTCCTGTTCAAGTTCGTGGTAATCTCCTGTGGTGTTTTTTTCCGCGATGCTGCCGCGGCGCGTGATGATGCCGGATTCATATAGCATGCTTTCCGCTAACGTGGTCTTACCCGAGCCGGCATGGCCCAGCAAGACAATATTTTTGACGTGTGAGGTATCAAATTCAG